>JANPLI010000019.1:0-26765 GCA_031426455.1 Hymenobacteraceae bacterium
AAGCCCCAACCCCCAAGCCCCAACACCCAAGCCCCAACACCCAAGCCCCAACACCCAAGCCCCAACACCCACTCCAATGCCCGCCCGCCTTTTCGATGGCCAGACCGCCCGCCCCTGGCCGGTGGCTGTGCGCCTGACGCCCATCGGCCTTTGGCTGACGACCGCCGCCGATGTCGCCTGGCCCGACGGCGTGCCGGCCCACTGGCCGCTGGACGCGCTCACGCTGGTGGGCACGGACGTACCCGGGTTTCTGCACATCCGGCTGGGCGCCGCGGGCGGACCGTCGCTGGAAATGACCGACGAAACGCTGAAACGCGCGCTGCTGCAACAGTTAGGGCGGGGTGGCGAAGGGCGCTTTTCGGCCGTGCCGCTGGCCAGTGCGCTGACGTTGGGGTTACTACTGGTCGCGCTGCTTGGCGTCGCCTACTGGTGGGGGCTCCCCTGGTTGGCGGGGCGCGCCGTGGGCCTGCTGCCCACCCGTTTCGACCGGGCGTTGGGGCAGCGCGCCGCCGCCGAAATCCTGGCTTCGGAGGTAGAAGATTCCGTGGGCACGGCCCGCCTGCGGGCGTTCGGCCAGGCGATGCAGCTCGATACCAGCATTCGGCTGCACGTGCTGCGCACCGATCAGCTCAACGCCTTTGCCTTGCCGGGGGGCGAGATTTTCGTGTTTCGGCCGCTGCTGGATTCGCTGCACCGCCCCGGCGAGCTGGCCGCGCTGCTGGCCCACGAATTGGCGCACGTGGAACGTCGGCACGGCGTCCAGGCGCTGGCCCGCGCTACGGCGGGCTACGTGGCACTTTCGGCCCTGCTCGGCGACGTAGGTGGCCTGAGCGGCGTACTGCTCGAAAGCGCCCGAATGCTGGGCCAGGTGCGTTATTCGCGTTCGCTAGAAGCCGAAGCCGATGCGTTGGGCTGCCGCCGGCTGTTGCGCCTCGGCTACTCGCCGCGCGAGATGGCGCACCTGCTGCGCCGCTTGCAGGCCACGGAAAAGGGCGAATCGCCGGTGCTGGAACTTCTCAGCGACCATCCAGCTCTGGCCCGGCGCATTGCCACGGCGAAAGCCCTGGCCCGAAAGCAGCAACCGCCCCAGGCGCCCAATCCGGCGCTACTTCAGGCGTTCGGACAGTTGAAGTGGTCAGGACTTACGCAATAGGCGCTCCCTGGAGCGGTTTCGCGCGGAGTTTCGCGGAGTTTTACGCGGAGTTGCGCAGTACCAAGCCCGTTTTCGAATCAAAAAGACCGGACCAGACGGCAGTTTGCGTAAGTCCTGGTGGTAATGCCTAACGGCGAGTGCGAACAGCCAGGCCCTAAACCCCTAAACCCCAAAACCCCAACCCCTAAACCCTACCCCGTGCAGATCACCCGCGCCCACATCCTGGCTGCGTTAGCAGAAATCGACGAGCACCAGCTCGTGCTGCCACGTTCGCTGGGCTACGACGTGGTGTACCGGGGGCGCGCTTACCCGCCGGTGCCAGTGATGCGTATCGCCCACCGCCTGGCGACGGGGGCCGAAGACTGGCCAATGCCCGGCGGCGCCCTCACGAACCGCTTTCTGGAAGAAGCCGGGTTCACGGTGGTCAGCAAAAAGAAGCTGGCGCTGCTGAAAGAGCCTCCGCAGGATGCCGCCACGCTCTCACCCGCCGAGCAGGCGGTAGCGGACGCCGATGAAGCCCCCATGGCGCCGCGCCTGACGCCCAAGCAAGGTTTTCGCCCCGCGGAAAAGTCGCCCGCGCCAACCGTTGCGGCCGAGCCGGACGTGCCGTTGCAGCCCGCGTCCGGCGATGCCAGCCCGGCGCTGCCGGAGCTCTTTCTGGATCCCGCCCGGTTCCGGGAACTGCTGCAAGTGCTGCGCGCCCGCAAAGCGCTGGTGCTGCACGGCCCGCCCGGTACCGGCAAAAGCCTGGTGGCCGCGCACCTGATCGCGACGCTGCACGGCGACATTACCCCCGAAACCGTGGCCCACCGCACCGAACGGGTTCAACTCCACGCCGCCAGTGCCTACGAAGATTTTCTGCTGGGTTTCCGGCCCGCAAGAACTCCCGGGGCGTTCAGCTTGCAGGAGGGCGTGCTGCTGCGGCTGGCTCGCCGCGCGCAGGCCGACCCGCGCCACTCTTACGTGCTGCTGCTCGAAGAGCTGAACCGGGCGCCCGTGGCCGCCGTGCTGGGCGAGGCGTTTTCGCTGCTGCCCGCTGAGGCGCGTGGGCCGCAGTTCGCGCTGCGGCTGCCCACCGCTCCGCCCGATGCCGCGCCCCTCTGGCTACCGCCGAACCTGCTGATCCTGGCCACGATGAACCCCGCCGATCGCACGCTCAGCCCGCTCGACCTGGCCCTGCGCCGCCGCTTTGCCTTCGCCGTCATCGGGCCGGAATTCGGCGCGCGTTTTCAGGACTGGCTGACGGCGCGCGGCGCCCCGCCCGCATTCGTCACGGCCCTGACCGACGCTGTGCGCGAACTGAACACGGCCCTCGCCGCCGACCCGAACCTGGGGGCGGGCTTCCAGGTGGGTCATTCCTACTTCACTACGCCGCCCGCGCCGGGCACTGGCTGGCCCGGCTGGCTGGCTACGATCCTGACCTATGATCTCGACCCCCTGCTGCGCGAGCTTTATCCGGATGACCCCGCTGCGTCCGCCCGCCTGCTCCGCGACCTAACCCGCCTGACGACGTAGGCATCTGAGCGGCTATCAGCCCTGATGGAGCGCGTTTATTCTTCTGATTTTCTGCGTGATCCCGATTGCCAACCTCTACTACCTGCTCTGTTATGCCTGGGATGTACGCCCGCCCACCGGCCTGGTCCTGACGGGCGCCGACGTGCTCCCGCCCCACCACCATCCGGCCTTGCCGCTGCTGGCGCACCTGCTGCTCGGCAGTTTACGGCAGCGGCAGCGCCACGGGGTGGCCGCCACCTACGCGCCCGTCCTTGATCGGGGGCGGGTGGTGCGGGGACGCCTGGTGTTCGACGCCCTGGTCCGCGCTCCCGCGCCTCCTGGCAGCGGAAGTATGCCGAGTCGGTTTCTAGCCCTGACGGTGGATTCGCCCGTTGCGCGCGTTTTCGTCACGGCCTTGCGTCGGTTGCTGCAGATGGAGCGCGGGGCGCTCCCTAAAGCCCAGCGCGCCGCCGCCCGCGCTTTGCTGGCGCCGCTGACGGCCGTACCCGCGCTGCCGCAGCCCATACCGGCCGATTTCCGCGCTGCCGCCCAGGCCGTACCGCTGACCGATGCGCGCACCCACCTGGCGCTGCGTGCCGCGGAATTACTGTTACGCAACCTGCTCCCCACCACGCACCTTCCTGAAGGCGCCGCGCCCTACCGTTTTCACGATTTCACCACCGACGAAGCCCAGATGGGCGCGATTTTCGAGGCCTTCGTCCGCAATTTCCTGCGGCGCGAACAGGGTGCGGCCACGGTTTCGGCCGAAGTACTGCGCTGGCGCGGTGCCAGTGCTGCTACGCCCGCCGCGCGGGCGCTATTGCCGGTGATGCGTACCGACAGCACGCTCATCGACGCCACGCGCCGTCTGGTCATCGACACCAAATACTACCTGCGCGCCCTGCCGACCGGGCGTTTTGATGCTCCCCGGCTGATTGCCCCGCATCTGTATCAATTACTGGCCTACCTGCGGAACCAGCCAACTGCTCCGGGTCAGGTCGTGGAAGGGATGTTGCTGTACCCCGTCAGCGACCATACGCCGCCGCTGCGGCTGGAATATCAGCTCGACGGTTTCCGGGTTCGGGTGCGCACCCTGGACCTGCGGGCGCCGTGGTCGCAGATTTCGCAGGAGCTGCTGGGAGCCGTTGCCAATCCGGCAATGAAGTTTCCGCCCGACCTTCGTAGCCTGTAATTCGTACCGAATCCGAAATTCCGTGGGTTACAACCCTTTTTCCCCTGCATTAACCCCCGACGGCTGTGGCCCACGCTTCCCTGCAACTTGCTGAAGAGGCGCTGGTCGGGGCCGTCCGGTTGGGCGACGAACGCGCGCTGGAACGCCTCTACCGCCTCCATTATCCAATGGTGGCGCAAATGGTGCGGACCAACAGCGGCTCCGACGACGAGGCGAAAGATATCTATCAGGAAACAGTGATCGTGTTCTACGAGAAGCTGTTACAGCCCGAATTTGTGCTGACCTGCCAGGTAAAAACGTACCTCTACGCGGTGGCGCGGCGGTTGTGGCTCAAACGTCTGGCTGAGCGCAACCGATTCGCCACGCCGTTTGCCGATACGGAGACCTGGCCGCCCGACAACGTGGTGGCCGAGACCCCGCGCGATGAACGGTGGGCTTTCGGGCAGGAACAACGCTACCATCAGATGGAAGCGTCGTTGCTGCAACTTGGCGAGCCTTGCCGCTCGCTGCTAGAAGGTTTTTACCTGCGCGACCGCTCGATGACCGAATTAATGAATGAACACGGCTACGCCAACACGGATACCGCAAAAACCCAGAAATACAAGTGTCTGGCCCGCCTTCGGAAACTGTTCTTCGCTACCTGGCGTCCAACGGAAGACGATGACGACTACAACCGGTAACTGCTTTTCTATCACCACCTCTACTTTCTAACCGAAGCGCCGTAACCGGCCTGCCCTGCCCACCGGTGGGTTGTCTCCGCAAACCGCTTCGCCTGCCCAATGTCCTATACCGAGCTGCCGCCTTCCGATGAGCTGCTGGAACGCTACGAGCGCGGCGAGTTAGCCGACGCTCAGCGTGCGGCTTTCGAGGAGCGCCTTCTCACCGACCCCAGCCTCAGCGGCCGGCTGCGCGATTACCGTGAGGTGATGGCTGGCCTGCGCCTGGTGGCCCAACGCCGCGCGTTGCGGGAAAAACTGGTCGCCATTCAGGCCCGGATCGACGGCCCCGCGTCCGCCGCCACGCGCGCGAGCAGTCTGGCGAGCACCGAAAAGTTCGTGGTCGTCGGCCAGCCCGCCGAATCAGCGCGTCCGGTGCCGATGGCTGAACCCGTTATACCCGCCGCCCGTCCGTTGCTGCGGGCCTCGTGGGTGAACCCCGCCCGCGCGCTGTGGCGCGCCCACCGCACCACGATGGCCGTGGCAGCATCGGTGGCGATTCTGTCCGCTTTCAGCACGCTGTATCTCACGGCGGTTTGGAAGAATTACCAGCGCCAGTCGAGCAACGGCTACGCGCTGCTGCGCCGGGAAGTAGAAAAAATCAAGCGTACTCAGACAGCCATCATTCGGGACATCAACGCCTCGTCGTCGGCGAATAACGTGGTGGGTGACGACAACGCCTCGCCCGCGGCATCGTTCAGCGGTTCCGGCTTTGCGCTCTCGTCCAACGGCTTCCTGGTAACGTCGTACCACGTCGTGAAAGATGCCGACTCGCTGCTCGTGGAGGGTGGACCGCTGCACCAGCGCTACCGCGCCACGACGGTGTACCGCGACGAAGCGCGCGACATTGCCATTCTACGCATCACCGACCGCCGTTTCCATACGCTGGGCCGGTTGCCGTACACGTTCAAAAAGACCACCGCCGACCTCGGGGAGCGCGTTTACACCCTGGGCTACCCGCGCGAGGACGTGGTGTACGGCGAGGGCGCACTGGCTTCGAAAACCGGCTTCCAGGGCGACACGTCGTTCTACCAGGTATCGGTGCCGGTGAACCCCGGCAACTCCGGCGGGCCGCTGCTCGACGACCGGGGCAACCTGATCGGCATCATCAGCGGCCGCCAACTGGATGTGCAGAGTGCGGCGTTTGCCGTGAAATCCACGGCGCTACTGCATTTGCTGGCTAACCTGCCTGCCGACGACACCGCCCGTGTCCACCCGGACCTGCCGCGCACCAGCCAACTGACGGGCGTCCGGCGCCCGGACCAGATCAAGCGCCTTCAGGACTTCGTGTTTGTGGTGAAGGTTTACAACTAAGCTCAATCCCTGCTTCGCGCATCCCTTTCGCACTACTTTGATCAAAAGCGGCTTCTCCCTTGGGGAGGCCGCTTTTTCGGTTGAAGCGGAGTGCCTTTCGACCGTTGATTTGGGCGTCGTAGCCCAACTTGCAGCCCCGGAAAGCCCGTCCTTTTGCTCCTACGATTCTAATGGCCGAAACTTTAGCGATCGACGCTACTGCCTCGCGCGCTGCGCGCTACGCCCAACTTTTGCCCCAGCTTCAGGCGCTGGTGGAAGCTGAGGCGGACCCGGTGGCTAACGCCGCCAACCTGATGGCCGCCCTGCGCCAGACATTCGGATTTTTCTGGGTAGGCCTCTACTACGTGCGCGGCCCGGAACTGGTGTTGGGGCCGTTCCAGGGGCCGATTGCGTGTACGCGCATCCGGCGCGGGCGCGGCGTGTGCGGCGCGGCCTGGGAGCGCGCGGCCACCATCGTCGTGCCCGATGTGGAGGCTTTTCCAGGACACATCGCCTGCGCGTCTGAATCGAAATCAGAAATCGTGGTGCCGGTTTTCGGCGCTACCGGCGAAGTGGTGGCCGTCATCGATGTGGACAGTGATCAACTGGCCGACTTCAGCGTCGAAACCGATCAGCCCGCGCTGGAAGCCGTGGCCCGCCTCGTGGCGAAATACGCCGTTTTTTGACTGAGTGACTGAGTGACCGAGCGACTGAGCGACTTTTCCTTTAACAACCCCACCACCCCACCACCCCACTACCACCCAATGCTCCCAGTCCACCGCCCCCGCCGCAACCGAAAGTCGGAAGTGATCCGTAACCTGGTGCAGGAGACGCGCCTGACGGTGCACGACTTCATCTTTCCGCTCTTCCTGATTGCCGGCGACAACGTGCGCTCCGAAGTGGCATCAATGCCGGGCATCTACCGCTACTCGCCGGACCAGCTACTGGAGGAGATTGCCGAATGCCGCGAGCTGGGAATCAAGACCTTCGATCTCTTTCCGAGCATTGAGGAAAGCAAAAAGGACCGTTTGGGGCGCGAAGCCACCAATGTGGAGGGCCTGTATCTGCAAACGATCCGGGAGGTGAAGCGCCTGTTTCCCGACGTGGTGGTGATGACCGACGTGGCACTGGACCCCTACTCATCGGACGGTCACGATGGCGTGGTGGACGCCGAGTCGGGCGAGATCCTCAACGATGCTACGCTCGAACTGCTTGGCCAGATGGCGCTGGCCCAAGCCCGCGCTGGTGCCGATATTCTGGGCCCCTCCGATATGATGGACGGCCGGGTGGCGTTCATCCGCGACGTGCTGGACCGCAATGCGTTCGCTCACGTCAGTATTATGTCGTACACGGCCAAGTACGCGTCGGCTTTCTATAATCCTTTCCGCGACGCCCTCGATTCGGCGCCCAAGCGCGGCGATAAGAAAACCTACCAGATGGACCCCGCCAACCGCCGCGAGGCACTGCGCGAACTGGCGCTGGACGTGGCCGAGGGCGCCGATATGGTGATGGTAAAACCCGCCCTGAGCTATCTCGACATCATCGCTGACGTGCGCCATCATACCAACCTGCCCGTAACGGCCTACAACGTCAGCGGCGAGTACGCGATGATCAAGGCCGCCGCACAGCGTGGCTGGCTTGATGGCGAGCGCGCGATGCTTGAAGTCCTGCTGAGCATCAAGCGGGCCGGCGCCGATGCTATTCTGACATATTTTGCGAAGGAAGCCGCGCGCGTCCTGCGGCGCGGCTAGAAGGAGGTTGCGACGGCGGTCAGGCCGATATTCGTGCCTAAATTCGTGGCCCGGCAAGCTGCCGTTCCCGGTTTCGGCCTTTGCCTTTTTGCGTTTTCTCTATGGCCCGCGCCCTTCCCGAAGAGCGACCCTCATCTGATAAGCTGGTCGCGCTGCTGGTCAATAGCACTGCTACTTACCTGTTAGCGTACCTGATTGTGCACGTGATCGTGCAGGGGGCGGAAATTCTGGTGGCGTATCAGTACCGGATTCACAGCATCTGGAACCTGAGCCGCCTGGATTTTCTGATTCCCGACCCCGACTGGCGTCGTTCTGCCGTTATTCTGACGTATAGCGTCGGCCAGACAATTTGTATGCTGTTGGGCATAATTAGTTTTCTGTTGTTACAGCGCCTTAACGAGGGGCGCGGCTTGGGGAAGGTCTTTGCCGCCTGGTTGTGTCTGCACGGTTTCAACCAGTTTTTCGGGGCAATGGCGTCCGATAACTTCCTGCACGAAGGCTTCTGGTACTCCCCCCGCTGGCTTTTTTGGCATTCCAACATCCCCGTCATCGGGCTGGGCTTTCTGTTCGCCAATATCTGTTTGCTGATCGGTTACCGTCTGAGTATGCCGTTTCTGAAAACGTGCGAGTCGCGCAGTTTGCTGCGAATGCAGAACCGCGGGCTGCTGATTATGACGCTGATTTTCGGCCCTTGGGTATTTGGCACGGCACTGATCGAATTGCTGAAATTCCCCGGCATCACGTGGCTGGAGCGTTCGCATCAGCTTTCGATGTTGTTGCTGCTGATTCCGTTGGCCATTGGGGTGCGTTTTCAGATGCACGACACGATGTCGGTACGTCCCCGTCCGACCACCATTGCCTGGCGAATGGTGATGCTAACGCTGGTAGTGATGCTCCTCTTTCGAGGCATCTTCCAGACTGGGCGCCGCTTCGACCCCGTTGGTTGGCCCGAACACCGCATTGGTTTTTAGGTAGCCAACCGCGTTTTTCCCTTTCGTTTTGCCGTTGCCGTTTGCTCCTTGGTTTCTTTGGCCGTTTTCGGCCCGCTATGCCGCGTTGGGGCGCCTGTTGATCCTTTTTCTGGTGCTGGCGTTAGCGCTGCGCTTGGCGTTGCTGGTGCTGCTGGCAGGTACTGCTCCGGCCCCGGCGGCTACGTTGGCCGCGCTGATGCTGGGTACGGCCTACGATCTGGTCACGGCCACTTACTGGCTCCTGCCCTTTGCGCTGCTCACGGTGGTGCCTCGTCGCCGGCCGACACGGCCCGCTGGCCCGGTTTTTCGTGCTTTCGCCACCACGCTTTATGCGCTTGGGGCTACGGTGCTGATTTTTAATGTAGTAGCCGAATGGCTGTTTTGGGACGAATTCAGCGTCCGCTATAACTTCATTGCCGTCGATTACCTGGTGTACACCACGGAGGTAGTGGGCAATATCCGCGAGTCATATCCTTTGCAGTGGTTGCTGCCCGTAGTCGCGTTGGGTGGGCTGGCAGGTTATTTCTGGCTTCGACCGGGGCTGCGCGCTTCGTTTCAGCCGGATGCTGCGTTTCCCCGACGCGGCGCGGCGGCGTTGGTGCTGTTCGGGTTGCCGTTGCTGCTGACGGCCTTAATCAGCGCCGATACCGGCCGGCTTCGTTCGTCGGCCACGGCCGACGAGCTGGGCCACAACGGCATCTATCAGCTTTTCGCCGCCTTCCGCAACAATCAGCTCGATTACAACTCGTTTTATCGGGCTGAAAAAGATGACCGGACGGCGCTGCGCCATCTGCGTCCGCTGCTCGCGCGTACCGGCGAAGCATTCACCCATCCGCAGGACTTGACGGATATCACCCGTCGCGTGGTGGGCGCCGCCCCCGATTCCGCCCGTCGTCCACCGTCGAACGTGATCTGGATTACCGTCGAAAGCCTGTCCGCCGATTTTCTGACGCGTTACGGCAACACGCAGCGCCTCACGCCGAACCTGGATACGCTCCTGGACCGGAGCATGGCCTTCGACGATCTTTATGCCACCGGCACCCGCACGATTCGGGGACTGGAGGCGCTCACGCTGTGTCTGCCGCCCACGCCGGGCTACTCCATCGTCAAACGGCCCCACAACGACGGCCTTTTCAGCACGGGCGCCGTTTTCAACGGCCTCGGTTACCGTAGCCGGTTTCTGTACGGCGGGTATGGCTACTTCGACAATATGAACGACTTCTTCGGCAAAAACGGCTTTCTGGTCACCGACCGGGCCGATTTTGGGAAGGAAGAAATCATGTTCGCCAATAACTGGGGCGTCTGCGACGAAGACCTGTTCAACAAAGCCCTGCGCGTAGCGGACGGCGATGCCCAGCGGGGGCAGCCGTTCTTTCAGTTTCTGATGACGACCTCGAACCATCGGCCGTTCACGTACCCGGACGGGCGGATCGATATTCCGTCCCACTCCGGCCGCGAGGGCGCCGTGAAGTACACCGATTTTGCGATTGCCCGCTTCCTGCGCGACGCCCGGCGCCATCCGTGGTTTGTAAATACGGTGTTCGTCGTGATCGCCGATCACTGTGCTTCTTCGGCCGGCAAAACCGACGTGCCGTTTGAGCACTACCACATTCCGGGCCTGATCTACGCCCCTGGTCGGGTGGCCCCGCGCCGGGTATCGGGCCTGATGTCGCAGATCGACGTAGCCCCCACGCTCCTCGGCTTATTGGGGGCTGCTTACGACACGAAGTTCTTTGGCCACGACGTGCAGCAGGCGCCGCCCGGCCGGGCGTTCATCGGCACGTATCAGCAGGTCGGCTTGATGCGCGACGGCCACCTGACGATTCTGGCGCCCAAGCGCAAGGTAGATGCTTACACGTACGACCTAACCCGCCCCGGCGAGCAGCAGCCCACGCCGCCCTTACCCGCTGACGTGCAGGACGCCGTGGCTTGGTATCAGGGGGCTTACTGGCTCTTCAACAGCGGCCATTACCGGGCGGATGGTCCGGAGGCCGGGCAAGAAGCCAGGCCGGTTGACGGAACCCCCGGCGGGCGGCGCTAAGTTTGCCGGGCAGTACCTGATCGGGCGTCGCCCGTTTTTTTCTATTCTGTTCTAATGATGCGTCTCCCGATTGCTGCTGCGCTCCTGCTGGGCGTTTCCCTGATTTTGCCGCGCCCCGCTGCGGCACAGACGGCGCCCAAAAGTCCAACAAAAGCTGGGGCAAAAGCCCCGGCCGGCGCCCATAAGCCCGCGGCTAAAAAAGGAGCCAAAGCCGCTAAACCAGCCCCTGTGCTGCCGCCGGTCGGGGGGCTTAGTCCGCAAGCCCGCGCCACCCAGCTCACGGAACAGATGCGTAGCGCGTTGAGCCTGGACGCCAAGCAGGTGCAGCAGGTTCAGGCCATCAACTTACGTTCGGTACAGCAGATCGAAGAAGCCCACAACGCGCTGATTGGGCAGTTGCCGCAGATGCGCACTCGGGTAGAGGCCATCGGCGAGACGCGGCTGTCGTTACTCTACGATGTGTTGTCGCCGGAGCAGTTCCGCACCTACACCGCCCTGCGCGAGAAAAAGCTGGGCATTCCGCAGGAGGCCGCTAAGCAGGCCGCGCGGATGAATGAAGGCGAGCAGTAGGTAGTCAGCTTCAAGCGGTAGGCTTCAGGCGGCAAGCCGATCCGCAGACGAGCAAATAAATTACAAAAACATTATTTTAGTGCCGTCGGTTGTACGGCTTTCCCCCCGACCTGATGCCTGCTGCCCTTCCCTCCGGTGCTCCTCTTTCCCCGATCACGCTGATGGGCGCCGGCCTGGTCGGCTCGTTGCTGGCGCTTTACCTGGCCCGGCGTGGCTATTCGGTGGACGTGTACGAGCGCCGCCCGGACATCCGGCGGGCAGGCGCTGTCGGGGGGCGGTCGATCAACCTGGCCCTCTCGGATCGGGGCTGGAAAGCCCTGGCAGGCGTCGGCCTGACCGACGAGGTGCGCCGCGTAGCCCTGCCGATGACCCACCGCGTGATGCACGCCGTGGATGGGACCCTCACCGAGCAGCCCTACGGCCTAAATGGGGAGGCCATCTATTCGGTTTCGCGCGGGGGGCTGAACCAGACGCTGCTGGAGTTGTGCGCCCGCGAGCCGCGCATCCGGCTGCATTTCGAGCAGCAGGCGACCCACGTGGACCTGGCCACCGGCACCGTAGCGCTACACGACCTCACGCAGCACCCGCCCCGCGCCTACGAACTGCCAACGGCCCGCCTTATCGGCACGGACGGGGCGTACTCGGCCATTCGCTCAGCGATGCTGAAAACCGAGCGGTTCGACTACTCGCAGGACTATGAAGACTACGGCTACAAGGAATTGACCATCGCGCCCGGCCCCGACGGCGCCTGGCAACTGGCGCCGGACGCGCTCCATATCTGGCCGCGCGGGCAATATATGATGATCGCGCTGCCAAACCTCGATGGCTCGTTTACCTGTACGCTGTTTTTCCCTTACGAAGGCCCCGATTCGTTTGCTGCTCTTACCACGCCGGCGGCGGTGCAGGCGTTTTTCGAGCGGGTAATGCCCGATGCCGTGCCGCTGATGCCGGAGCTGACGGAGGACTTTTTCCGGAACCCGACCGGCTCGCTCGTCACGATGCGCTGCTTCCCGTGGAGCCACGGCGGCCACACGCTGCTGATCGGCGATGCTGCCCACGCCGTGGTGCCGTTCTACGGCCAGGGGATGAACGCCGGGTTCGAAGACTGCCGGATTCTGAACGAACTGCTCGATGCGTTGGGCGACGCTGACGCCGCCTGGCCGCAGGTACTTCATACGTTTGAGCGCCGTCGAAAGCCCGACGCTGACGCGATTGCCCAACTCGCGCTCGACAACTTCGTGGAGATGCGCGACAAAGTGGCCGACCCGCGCTTTCTGCTCCGCAAGAAAGTGGAAGCTCGCCTGGCCAAAGACCACCCCGGCTGGTGGCTGCCGCTGTATTCGCAGGTCACTTTTTCGCCGGACACGCCGTACCACGAGGCACTGGCCAACGGCCGCCGGCAGGATCAGTTGATGAGCCGGGTGCTGCCGCTGATTCAGACCGAAGCCGATTACGATACGCCCGCCGTGCAGGAAGCTATTCAGGCGGAAATCCGTTTGACGGCGGAAAGCCTGTCGTAACCCCCGGATGCTCCCGCCCCTCGCCGCCTTCCTGCCCGAAATACAGTTTCAGACCTCCCGGGCCAGTGGGCCGGGCGGGCAAAATGTGAACAAGGTGGAAAGCCGGGTGGAAGTGCGGTTCGCGCCGGCCAGTTCGGCGGTGCTGTCAGAAGGGCAAAAAGCGCTCATCCTGGAAAAATTGGCTTCCCGCCTGACGGCTGAGGGCCAATTGATCGTGGTCGCGCAGGACGACCGCTCGCAGCTCCGCAACAAGGAGCTGGCCCTGCAGCGCCTGTATGCCCTCCTGACCCGCGCCCTGCACCGCGACGCCCCCCGACGGCCTACCCGACCGGGGCGGGCGGCGGTCCGGCGGCGGCTCGATGCCAAGAAGCATCAAAGCACCAAAAAAGCCAACCGCCGGGGGGCAGATTAAAAAAACCTGTCGGAACCGGACCGACCCGCGGTTTTGTCCCGCGCCTGCAACAGCCTGGCGGGTTCGGCAACCTTTGCGCCGCCCGTTACGCCTTGCGCCGGACAGGATTTCGTAATTTCGTCGCCCGGGTGGCAGCGTGGCAAAATGCCCGTCCGCCCGCTGGTAAATCAACCCCTTATTTTATAGTTCAGATGTACCAACGCTATTCGCCGCTTCGGCGGGCGGTCGCCCTGCTGGGGTTAGCCGTCAGTATCCCCGTCGCCGCGCGGGCGCAATCGGCGGCGGGCCGGCCCTTGCCCGCCGCCTGGGTTGAAAACGCGGTCGCCCAGCGCGCGGTCGCCGCTTCACCTTATGCGGGCTGGCTGCGGGCCTGCCGCGCCCTGACCCTCGACGTAGCCGCCCTGCGGCCCCTGCTGGCTACGGCGCCGCTGGAAGGTTCGCCAGCCGCGCAGGCCTCCAGGGCCGGCGTGGTGCTGACGCTACCCGCCCCCGACGGCACTGCCGCCCGCTTCCGATTGGTGGAAGCGCCCGTGCTGGCCCCTGAAGCCGGCACGCGGTACCCGCAGGTGCGGACATACGCGGGCGTCGGCCTCGACGACCCCACCGCGTCGCTGCGCTGCGACCTTACGCCGCTGGGCTTTCACGCTCAGGTGTTGTCGGCCCGCACGGGCACCTGGTTCATCGAGCCGGTGAGCCTGGACGACGTGACGCACTACGTCAGCTTTGCTAAAACGGCCATGGACCTCGCTGCCCGGGGTGGGCGCGAGGCCTGCGGCTTCCGACCGACGGCCCCGACCACCGTGCCGAATGCAGCCCGTTCCGGTGCCGACCAGGGCCAGCTCAACCCATCGGCTGACCCCGCACAGCGGACGCTGGTGGAGTCGGGCACGACGTTGCGCACGTATCGCCTCTGTGTGGCCGCGACGCAGGAGTACGTCGCCGCCCGCGGGGGCACGGGTACGGCTCGGCAGAAAAAAGTGCGTGCCGTGGCGGCCATCGTCACGAGCGTGAATCGCGTGACGGGTGTCTATGAAAAGGAGATGGCCGTGCGGATGGTGCTGATTCCGAATTTCGATACCGTCGTTTACGTCACCAACGATCCTTATACTAACAATGACGGCGGCGCAATGCTGGGCCAGAACCAGAGCACGCTGACGGCCCGCATCGGCGGAGCCAATTACGATATCGGGCACGTGTTCAGCACCGGCGGCGGCGGCATTGCCTCGCTCGGCTCTGTCTGTAACCCCAGCCGGAAAGCGCAGGGCGTGACGGGGCTGCCGAACCCGGTCGGCGACGCCTTCGACATCGATTACGTGGCGCACGAAATCGGTCATCAATTCGCTGGCAATCACCCTTTCAACGGCACCACCGGCTCGTGTAGCGGCGGTAACCGCAACCCCTCGACGGCCTGGGAGCCGGGCAGTGGCTCGACCATTATGGCCTACGCCGGCATCTGCGGCGGCGGGCAGGACCTGCAAAACAACTCGGATGCTTACTTCCACACCGGCAACTTTCAGGAGATGATGAACTTCATCGTCTCGACCGGTACCTGCCCCGTGCAGGAGTCAACCGGCAACACGCCGCCCGTGGTCACCGCACCCGCCTCGGGGAAGACGATTCCGAAGGGAACGCCCTTTAAACTCACTGCCTCGGCGACGGATGCCGAAGGCGACGCGCTGACCTACAACTGGGAAGAGATGGATCTGGGTGCCGCCAGTGCGCCCATCAACAGCACCACCGTCCAGACGGCGGGCACCACGCCGCCGCTGTTCCGTTCTTACAACCCGTTGACGGTGCCGACGCGCTATTTCCCGCGCCTCAGCGACCTGGTGCGCCCTACCGTCACGAGCTGGGGCGTGGGGCAGGCCCTGCCCTCAGTTTCGCGGACGATGCGCTTCCGCTGCACTGCCCGCGACCAACACGTGAGCGCGGCCCTGGGCCGGATCGTGGGCGGCGTGGCTTACAGCAACTTCGTGACGCTGAACGTGACCTCGACGGCCGGGCCGTTCGTGGTGCAGACGCCGAACCTGGCCGGCATTACCTGGTTTGCCGGTACGCCGCAGACCGTAACCTGGGACGTGGCCGGCACCGACGTGGCGCCCGTGAGCTGCGCCACCGTCGATATTCTGCTTTCCCGCGACGGCGGCCTGACTTATCCGGATACGCTGGCCCGCAACGTGCCCAATTCGGGCACGGCCGCCTTCGTGCTGCCCGCCACTACAGCGGCCTCGAACGCCTGTCGCGTGATGGTGGCGGCGCGCGACAATTTTTTCTTTGATATTTCGAACACTAATTTCGTCATCCAAAGCCCCGCTGCGCCCACCTTCGTTCTGAGCGTGCTGCCCAACGCCGGCACGGTTTGCACGGGCAGCCAAACGTTCAACCTCGAGGTATTGGGCCTGCTGGGCTTCACCGATCCGGTTGCGCTGACCGTGACGGGCGCGCCCGCCGGGGTCACGGCGTCGTTCACGACGGCGACGGTTACGCCGCCCGGCACTGCGGTACTGAATATCGCCGTCGCGGGGGCAACTCCCGGCACGTACCCGCTGACCATCAGCGGCACGGGCGGTGGTATTACCCAAACCATCCCTTTCACGCTGACGGTGGGTAACGTGCTGGCCGCGGCTCCCGTGCTGGTGGCGCCCGCGGCCGGCGCCGTGGCGCAATCGCCGCTGCCCACTTTTGCCTGGGACCCGCTGGTCGGCGCCGTTACCTACACGCTGCAACTGGCCACGGATGCCGCCTTTACCAACCTGGTGCTGACGCAGACTGGCCTGACGGGCACGACGTTCTCGCTGCCTACTGCTCTCGGCCAGATCACGACCTACTACTGGCGGGTGCGAGGCGAAAACACCTGCGGGGGCGGCGCCTATGCGGCGGCCTCGTCCTTCACCACGGCGAATACCCGGACCGCTACGGTCCCCAGCTCCGGCACCCTCCAGATTCCGAGTAGCTCGGCCGCTACCGTGACCTCCACGGTGACCATCAATTCCTGCGATCTGATTGCCGACCTCAACGTCAGCAATGTGCGCGTCACTTACGGTAACCTCCGTGACCTGACGTTCACGCTGATCTCGCCGGATGGCAGCCGCGCCCGCCTGGCTGCCAGCCTGTGCGCCAATACCGGCAATATGAACCTGAGTTTCGACGATCAGGCCGCCACGCCCTACGTGGCCATCGTCTGCCCCGCCACGGCTGGCGCCACGGTGCGTCCGCAACAGGCGTTGCAACGCTTCAACGGGCGCCCGGCCAATGGCACCTGGGTACTGGAAATAGTGGATAGCACCCCCACGCGGGGGGGCGTCCTGTTGGGCTGGCAACTTGATATCACCACCCTGGTGACCATGCCCCAGGCGCCTACCACGCTGGCGGGCAGTGCCCTGACCCCGCAAAGTGTTACGCTGACCTGGGCCGATAACGCCTGCAATGAGACTGAACAGGTGCTGGAGCGGGCGCCGCAGGGGAGCACGACGTTCACGACGCTGGCGACGCTCACCCCGAACGAAGTGACTTATACCGACGCAACCCTGCAACCCGGCATCGATTACTGCTACCGGGTGCGCGCCGTGAACGGGACGCTGGCCTCAGCGAACTCGAATGAGCTTTGTCTGAGCGCGATTCTGGGTGTGGCCGCCGACGTGGCCCTCAACGCTACCCTGACGGTGGCCCCGAACCCCAGCACCGGTACGTTCGGTCTGGCGCTAACGGCCGCGCCGGTTGGGCCAGTGGCTTTGACGCTGACCGACGCCCTGGGCCGCGCCGTACGTCAGTATCCGTTGCAAGCGGACGCGACGGGCCTGCATCACCAACTGGAATTGTCCGGGCAGCCCGCCGGAGTTTATGTGCTGCGCCTGACCACGGCCGACGGCCGCACCGCCGTTCGCCGGCTGGTGAAGCTGTAAGCTGATCGACTGACTTTCGGTTGGTTTGCTGGAGGCTCTTTGGGTGGATAGCACCCAGCCTGAACCGGTGAATACTCAAAAACGCCCGCTTCGGTCAGCAGACCGAAGCGGGCGTTTTTTTGATGATAACCGACAAGCAAAA
The DNA here is from genome assembly GCA_031426455.1 of Hymenobacteraceae bacterium. Classification (GTDB taxonomy): domain Bacteria; phylum Bacteroidota; class Bacteroidia; order Cytophagales; family Hymenobacteraceae; genus JANNMJ01. Next base: position 17,158 of record JANPLI010000019.1, read on the forward strand.
ACTTCTGATGTCCAGTCAATCCGCTGATAAACAGTTGGAAGGCGAAGGCCTGATGCGGGATGATTTCTGATCGAGCGTTTCGATAAGCATCAAACGCGCCATCAGAGCGAACGTCCGAACCCAGCAGCTACTCCCTACTGGGTGAGCTTACCGCTATCAGCCCCGCACCCGTACGGCCGTGCCCGGCACCCACCATTTCAATTCGTCGGTGTAGTAGAGGTACGCTGCTGATGCGGGTGCCGCGAACCGGCCCGGCACTTCGGCTTTCAGATCCAGGCTGATGACCTTCACCTCGCCGGGTTTTAGGTCGCGGAAATAGCAGGCCAGGCGACCATCCTTCAGTTCATAGAATGCCACCGTGCCGCGCTCCTGCAACTGCTTCAGTTGCCAGGGCTGGGGCGTGAGGCCGGCCGGTAGGCCCAGCAAGGCCATCGTCATCGGTTGGCCGGCGTTGGCGTCGGTGTTGGTGAGGGTGGCCGTCAGACGCAGGCTTTCGCCTACACGGGCGACAGAGCCGGCTAATGCCGTAGTCAGGCGCACGGCGCATTTGTCCGAAGTGGGCGGTTGCAGCGTGCGCCAGTCGGCGGCCAGCGTGTAGGGCAGCGGGTGCTGCACGCCTGCCGCAAAGCGCACCGTCAGCTTGTGGGGCTGGCCGTCTTCACGCGGGGCGCAGAATTTCTCCAGCCCGGGCAGGCTGATTTCGGTTTTTTGGCCGGCTTTATAAGCCACGCGGCCCACTTCGCGGTCATCGACGAGGACCAGCACGGCACCGTCCTCGGCGGTTTGCTGGGCGAATTTTGCGTAGCTTGTCAGCGCCTTCAGGGCCAGGATAGTGCCTTGTGTGGAGCCAAAATTTCCTGCCCCGGAGCGCGCGCCCACCAGCCACCGGACGCCACTGGCCAGGGCCTGGCCTGGGCGCCGTTCGTCGCGCAAGGTGGCCAGCAAAGCCAGGGCGGTAGTTTCGACCCGCAGCGAGATGCCCGTCGAACGGGTCACGGAGTGTTTCAGGCCTTCCCAGGCGCCATCAGCCCCCTGTTTGGTGTAGAGTGCCGCCAGCAACGGCCGGGCACGCCCTTCGTCGCCAAAGGCTTGCAAAGCATTGGCCACCAGTGCCAACTGATACGGATCGCCGGATGCCGCTGCTTTAGCCGTAGCAGCGGTCAACTCCGGCCCGATATCGCGGTAGCCCGCCTCAGCCAGGGAATAGACGATGTAAGCGTTCGTGATATCGTCGTCGGCGCGGCCGAACTGGTCGAGTGCCTGGGCCGACTTCTGAAAGCCGCCCTTGCCGTCGCGGCGCCCCATCAGCCAGTTGTGCGTACGGTCCACCATCGCCTGGCTGACGGTACTGGGGCGCACCCGCTGCATATCAGCGAATTGCAGCAGCCCGTAGGCCGTCAGCGCCTCGTGGGCGGGGGCGCCGCCGAACCATTCGTAGCCTTTTTCCTTAGTCTCGTAGCTCGTCAGTTTGGCGTAACCCCGGTCGAGCAGCCCCTCGGCTTTGGCGACCAGCGCCGGGTCAGCGTCGCGCTGCTGGTGCAGATAATCCAGCACCAGCACATTGGGATAAGAGGTGGTGGAGGTCTGCTCGAAGCAGCCACTCGGTTCCTGCAAAATGGCGGCGATGCCCTTCAAAAGGTCACTCTCGACGCTCGGAAAAGCCGTCAGGGCCACGTGGAGTGTTCCTGGCAGGGCCTCTTTGGCTTCTAGAAGGTAGGTGCCCGCCGCTTGGTTGCCGCTGAAAGCCCGCGCCACCGGATAGCCGCGCGGCAGCACGGGCAACGTCTGTTTCAGGCCGTCGCGCAGGCCGGTAGCGCTGTTGAACGTGGCTTCCAGCGTTGTCGAGCCGGTTTCACCCCCCACCACGTAAGTGGCCAGTAGGGTTTGGGTGCCGCGCGGCGCCAGCGTGAGCGAGGTGGGCAGGGCCACGCCGGTCGGGCGCCAGCCAGCGGGTACCACCACCCGCAGCGGCCCCGTGAGGGCGTTTTCGGTGTGGTTCGCCAGCACCAGCGGCAGGCCTACGGTATCGCCGAGCACCACGTGCGGGGGCAGCTTCAGGCTGATGCTCAGGGGTGGCTGCGTGAAGAACTGGACTTCGGCCCGGCCGGCGGTGCCGTCGTCGGCCAATCCTTCGGCCGTGGCCCGGTATGAGGTCACGCCGTCGGCATTGTAGAAACTGATTTCGGCGCGGCCGGTCTTACCCAGTACCACCACGGGCGCCCAGAAAAGGGTGGACCGGAAGTCGGTGCGCGGCGCATCGGCCGAGGTCGGCTTGTCGTACACGGGCGCCGCAAACTCGCGGGCGCGGTAGAGTTGGCCGGGTTCGACCGGCTGCGGAAAAGGCGGGCGCGGCCAAATGCCGGGCGCCCGTTTGGCGGCGGGCGCCTGTTGCACGTCGGCGTTGGCATTCATCAGGGCCGCGTCCGCCGCTGGGGCCGGCTCGGCTATCGGCATCGGCGGCATTGCGCCAAATTGGGCGCCATCGGCCTCCGCCTCAAGCGCAGGTGGCGCAGCGCCGTCTTCCAGCACTTCATTGCGGGCCATCTTTTGATCGGCTACGGCTCCCGCACGGTTCCGGCGCGGCATTCCTGCGCCGGCAGGCGCAGCCATCATTGGCCGCATATCATACAACACCATTGGCGGCGGCGGGGCGGTTTCGCGGCGCACCTGTTCCCACCGGAAGCGGCGCCAGCCGTGGGTCAGCAACACGAGGTCGAGGGCAGCGGGGGCGTCTTTTTCGGCGGGGTCGAAGTAGTAATGCGGCTCTTTAAGGGGCTCGCGCAGGTCGGCTTCGGCTAGCATCCAGGTCAGCAGGTGATGCTGTTTATCATCGGCGAAGGCGAGGTTCTGGTCATCGACTACGCTCAACGCCACGGCGCCCTGGGCGGGCAGGCCACGCTCATCGACCGCCTGCACGGTAAGACGGATTTTTTCACGCGTGGCATAGCGCTCCTTATCCGGCTTGATCGTGAGCCGCAACTGCTTCTGTTGATTAACGAACACGAGCCGCTCGGCCCGTGCCACCTTCTTGGCATCGAACAGCGTGACCTGCACAACGCCCGCGCGCAACCCCTTCGTGGGCATCGCGACCTGCGCGGCGCGGCGCCCCAGTTTCACCCCCTGCTCCCAGACCACGCGCCCACCCTGGACGGCCACCAAAAGACCGGTTTCGGCCACCGTAGCCTGCACTTGAATGGCCACCTCGGCATCGGTTTTCAGCGGGCGCTCCACCCGCAGGGCGTAGCCGCCGGGCAGCGCGTCGGGCACGGCGAAGGGCGTCGCGGCGGCAGCTTCCGGCTGCGTCAGCTTTACCTGGTAAGTCTGACCTGCTGCAGGCGTCAGCTCAAACAGCCCGAGGCCATCGTGCAAAGTCCGGAAAGTGGTGAGCTTCCGACCGCGCCCGTCCAGCACATCGCCGGCCACGTCGGCAGGTTCGCCGAACTCGTTGGTGGCGCGCACCGCCACCCGACCAGGCAGACCCGCCACCAGGTCGCCGCCCTCGGGCAGCAATTGAAGTTTGATGCGGTTTAGCACGATAGGCACCGCGCGGGCCACCGATTCGGTTAGGCCTTCGTGGGGTACCGTCACGGTCAGCAGCCCGTCCGGCGAATCCAGCTTTTGTGGCAGCCGGAAGCGCAGCGTGGCCGTGCCGTCGGGGCCGACGGTGGTCGTCACCTCCGGCAGCGGTTCGTTATTGAGGCGCACCAGACCGCGCAGCGCCCGCCCGCTGAGGGGCTCATTATCATTGGAAAAGGCTTTCACGGTGGCCGTCACCTCGTCGCCGGGGCCGTAGGCCTTGCGGGCAAAATCGAGCGTCAGCTTGACGCGTGGCAGCGTCACGGCCTGCACGGTCAGCACTTTTTCAAAAAGCGCCACTCCGGAATCGGTTTTGTGCGCCAGTTGCGCATCGGTGAACGCCCGAAGCGTGTAGCGCCCGCCGGGCATCGCGTCGGTAAGCTGAAAATCGCCTTTCGCCAGACCGTGCTTATCGGGCGCCAGGCGGATACTGGCCGAAGTGGCGCCTTTAGGGTCGAGCAGCTCGACGGTCACGGCGGGCGACGTGGCCAGGGGCGTCAGCGCATCACCGTCGCGCACGAAAGCCGTCAGCCAGATGGCCTCGCCGGGCGTGTACAGGGTTTTGTCCGTCGAAACATAGACCCGCTCGTTGGGCAGCCGCTGGTTCAGCCAGCCTAACTGCTGCTTGATTTCCTTCAGAAAGGCGGCAAACGCCCCGAGCGGCGCGCGGCCGTCGGGTGGCCTGGCTACGAGCGCAACGGCAGTCAGGGCGGCGCCCCCAAAGGCGGCCAGGGCAAAAAATCCGGTCAGACGCTTCATCCGGCGAAGAACGGCGCGCGGAACGTGAACGCGTGCCGGAAGGCAGATGCACGGATCGGGCCGAATGCACACGGTAGGGTTTAGGGGAGGAGGGTTTTGGGTTTAGCCCGTCCACCGGGCACCGCCTGAATCGCAGCCTGAGTTTGCGAAGAACAGGACTTGCGCACGAAGTCAAAACCCGCTCAGAACGTTGGAAAACCGATTCTGTCTCTCTCTAAAACTACGAATCAGCCGCGCAACCGGGACCACCGTTCGGCAGGAACCGCCCGAACGCAGCGGGGGCGGCTGCCCCCGGACGCCCCGCCGCCAACGGCAGCTAAAAGGTTCCGGGAGCAGCCGCCCCCTACAAAACTTGCCAACCGGAAATGCGCGTTACGAAATCGATACGCGTACTTTCTTCGTGTACTCGCGCAGCGCCTGCGGAAAAGCCACCGGATGCTCGGCGAGGTAATGTTGAATCCAGAGCGCCGCCAGCACGTGCGTCAGTTGCTCGCCCTCATCGTCGCCGGGGACGGATATGGCGGGCGCCTGTTCGTCCAGCAGGGCATCCTCGGCGGCGCGCAAGGCAGCGGTAGAGTGGGTTTCAACCAACTCTTTGATAACCGGAATCTTCATTCAGCTAACTGAAGTACAGCTTAGTTCAGCCGATTGATGAGGTCCAGTACGGCGTCTTCCTTGGTCGCCGACACGGTGCCTACGAGTTGGCCATCGCGGAAAGCGGCGAAGAAGGGTAGGTTCGTCACGCCTGCGGCTTTACGGGCTACCTGGTCGGTCTCGGCATTGATGTCCAGAAAAGTGACATTGGCAAACTGGTCGCTGTCGCTCAGTTTGCGGAATTTGGGCGCGAACAAACGGCACGAGCCGCACCAGTCGGCGTAATATTTTACGATCACGCGCTCGTGCTCGTTGAGCAGGGTAGTGAAGTCAGCGTCAGAGGCTTTGACAACGGCCATAAGAACAGAGTGGAATTAAATAAACGAACAAAATAAAAAACAGCCAACGATTGCGAAGGTTCGCGCGGGAACAACCACCTTCGTCAGCGAAAAAGTGCAGCTACCCAAGGGCTAGCCAAGAAATCAGGGTTTGGTTAACGTTTGGTGCCGGGCGCCAGGTTTTCGGCCGTGAAGGGCGCGCGCTTCTCGGCGCGGGTTTTGGGCCGGGTGCGCTGGGTATAAAGCTCCGCGATGCCTTTGCGGGTGAAGTAGGCGCGCCACACCTTACCGGGGCCGGCGGGCTTGACGTAGGCGAACGTTTCCTGCGTGGGGCGCGAGATGCGGGCACCGTTGGCAGCGCGGGCGGCGGGCACCACGGCCATCGTTGCACCCAGCACCGACGCCAGGGCAGCCGTTTCGGGCAGGCGTTTGAGGCGGAACGAATCCAGGGGCAGGCTAATGTCGCGCAGTTCCCGTTCGGCCGAATGGGTGAGTGAGTCGCCGGCCCAGCCAGCAGCCATCAGGAGGTTTTCCGGGGTGATGCGCTTGACCTTGTGGTCTTCCATCTCGCGGGCCAGACCGGTATTGGCGCCTTCGTCGCGCGGGCCAACGGTTTCGCAGGCGCCCAGAAACAAGGTGCCGCCGATCAATATCAGCAGCCGGAAACGAAATAAAGGGAAAGTAGGCAAGAAAAAAAGAATCATAAAGATAAACGGGAACGCCGTAAGCCAGTTTGTTGGAGGTAGTTGACAGACGCGAAACCCCGGCTGGCGCCGGAAAATCCCGCCCGCGCTGCAAGTTCGTACCTTTGCGGCAGAATTAAAAACGTATGCTCGATAAATTAGAAGCCATCCGGCTGCGGTTCGAGGAAGTGAGCCACGAATTGCAGCAGCCGGACGTGCTCAGCGACCTCAAACGCTATAAGGCGCTCAACAAAGAATACAAGGAGCTGGACCGCATCGTAAAGGAGTACCGGCGTTACCAGATGCTGCTCTCCAATATCGAAGGCGCTCGCGAAGTCATTGCCAACGAGAAAGATCTGGACTTTCGGGAAATGGCTAAGAATGAGCTGGATGAGTTGCTGCCGCAGCAGGAAGCCATCGAAACGGTGCTCAAGGATTTGCTGATTCCGAAGGATCCTAACGACTCCAAGGACATCGTGCTGGAGATTCGCGCTGGCGCCGGTGGCGACGAAGCGGCGATCTTCGCCGGCGATCTTTACCGCCTCTACGCCCGTTATGCCGAGCGGATGGGTTGGAAAATGGATCTCATCGACGCCACCGAAGGCACCAGCGGCGGCTACAAAGAAATTGTGCTCGGCGTGCAGGGCGAGGACGTGTACGGCAAGATGAAGTTCGAAGGCGGCGTTCACCGCGTCCAGCGGGTGCCCGCCACCGAAACGCAGGGCCGCATCCATACTTCCGTGGCCAGTGTGGTCGTGATGCCCGATGCCGAAGACCTCGACATCGAGCTGGATATGAACGACGTGCGCAAAGACCTCTTTATGTCGAGCGGGCCGGGCGGGCAGTCGGTTAACACCACTTATTCGGCCGTCCGCCTGACGCACCTGCCGACGGGCATCGTGGCGCAGTGCCAAGATCAGAAATCGCAGCTCAAAAACTTCGACAAAGCCCTAGCCGTGCTGCGGTCGCGGATCTACGAAATCGAGCTGGCGAAGAAAAACGAAGCCGAGGGTGCCCAGCGCAAGAGTATGATTGGCTCCGGCGACCGTTCCGACAAGATTCGGACCTATAACTATCCGCAAAGCCGGGTCACGGACCACCGCATCGGCCTGACGGTCTATAACCTGACCACCGTGATGGATGGCGCCATCGACGAGTTCGTGGAGCAGCTTCGCCTCGCTGAAGCCGCCGAACGCCTGCGCGAAGGCGTGGCCTGACCGTAACACCGTGGCGACGGACGAAAACACGACCGCCGCACGTTAGGGCGGCGTCCCTTCTGCTTTCTTTCGCTTTTGCCGATGCTGTTCGTCCGTCGTCCGTCCGCCCGTTTTGCTTCCTGGTTGCTGTTGCTGCTGGGGCTATTGACCGCAGGCACCCTGCTGCCCAGCTGTGAATTGCGCGAAGATCTGGTGACCCGCGACCCGGGCGCGCAGCTTACTACGTCGGCACGCGACACGCTGGCCGGGCGCTCTGTGGTGCGTTTCGACACGGTGTTTACCCGGCGCGGGTCCATCACCAAGCGGTTCTGGGTGTATAACCGCAATGCGCGCGCCGTACACGTGGACGAGATTGCCCTCGTGGGAGCCGAATTGGGGCCGACGCCCTATTCCCTCACCATCGACGGTCGACCGGGCGCCGCCCGCCGCGATTTCGACCTGCGCGGGCGCGATTCGCTGCTGGTATTGGTGCGGGTGCTGATTGACCCCACCGACGTCGATACGACGTTTCTGGTCCAGGACTCAGTACGCCTGCGCGCTAACGGCGGCACCAGCTACGTGACGCTCCGCGCGCTGGGCGAAAACGCGGTGTACTACGATGCGCCTGCTGGCAGCAACCCGCTGGTGGCCTGTAACAGTGCCTGGACGGCCCGCCGCCCGATCGTACTGCTCAAAACTACTGTCGTTGATTCCACCTGCACCCTAACTATTGAGCCGGGCACTCGCGTGTACGTGGGGCCGGGCGCTAGTCTGGTGGTGCTGGGGCGCCTGCTGGCGGGCCGTAAGGGCGAGAATGTGGCGCCGGTGAAGTTCCGGGGGCTGCGCCGCGATGATTATTACGACGACTTTCGCCTGACCGCCGACCCCCGCTATCAGGTAACCGGTTTCTCGTTCAGTTCCAAGTACGCCAATACGCCCGGCCAATGGGGTACCATTGCGCTGGTGCCAAGCCTGGGTGGGGGCGGGCTAGGCACAGCCGAAAACGTGCTGGAAAACTGCGACATCCGCAACGCCACGGTAGGCGTGCAGATCAGCAACCCGTATTTCCGGCCCGGTCACCGGGTCCGCATCGAAAGCTGCCTGATCCGGAACGCCTACACGGCCGGGGTGCTGGGCATTGGCGGCGGCGTGGGGCCGGGCGGCGAAGTGGCGCTTGTGAACACCGTCATCACCAACGTGGGCCAGTTTGCCGTGGGCGCGGGCGGCGGCGGCACTTATCGACTGACCTACTGCACCATTGCGCCGGAAGGCCCGACTAATTTCCGGCGCGAAGACGCGGCCCTGACCTTCAATGATGTAGCCGAGATCAGCGGGCGTCCTCGGAGCGCGCCGATTCGGCTGACCATAGAAAACTCCATCGTCTGGAGCGGGCTGCGCGAACTGACCACGGGCGGCCTGGCGAACGAGGTGTTGATTCTGCACCAGGGCCGGGTGCCGGATTCGACGCTCATTTTTCGTAACTCGCTGCTGCAAACCACGGCTACCCGCTTCAACACCGACGGCGCCACTTACAACCCCAATGGTGCTGCCGGAACGCTGGTGCTGAACCAGGACCCGCGCTTCAACCGGCTGGTGCCCGGCTCGCCGCTGCGGGAGCCGCTCGACCTGCGGCTGGATTCGGTCTCTTCTGCCGCGCGCAACATTGGCCGGCCGCTGCCCGAGGTACCGCGCGACCTGCGCAACCTGCTGCGCTCGCCCACCCAACCCGATGCCGGTGCGTATGAGCACCTATAAAGCGCCCGTACGTAGTGCGCTGGCCTCGCTAAACGATTCTCAGCGATCTTCACAACCGATGATCTGGTTTCAAAAACGCCTGCGCCTGCCCGCTCTGCCCCCAGGCTTTCACCTGATTACGGACCTGCTGACTTCGGAACTGCCGGAGCTGGCCGGGGTGCGGGTGGGGCTGGCGCACTTCTTTCTGCAACACACGTCGGCCAGTCTGAGCCTCAACGAAAACGCCGACGCTACCGTCCGGCACGACTTCGAGCAGTACATCAACCGCCTGGCGCCGGAAAATCAGCCGTATTTTCGCCATACCAGCGAAGGACCGGATGATATGCCGGCCCATCTGAAAACCGGTCTGCTGGGCAACGCCCTCACCATTCCGATCACCAACGGCACCCTGGCCCTGGGTACCTGGCAGGGCATCTGGCTCGGCGAACACCGGCAGCGCGCCGGCCGCCGCTGGGTAGTGGCTACGGTGCAGGGGCAATGAGCAAGTGGCAATGAGCAATTAGCAATGATCAATTAATAATTTTGATTGCTCATTGTTAATTGGACGATTAGCTAGAACTTATTTCGCATTCAACCCCTCGTTTTTGCTCGTTTACGAGCCGATAGGCTTGCCGCCGGAAAGTTCTGTAATTGACCAACTGTTCGAAAAATCAGCCAGTCAATCGCTCAGTCAAAAAAAGTCACTCAGTCACTCAGTCCCACTCAGT
>JANPLI010000020.1:0-29777 GCA_031426455.1 Hymenobacteraceae bacterium
GCGCCGTCGCAGCGCGGCGAGGTGTGCCGCCGCGCACCAGAGCACGAAGGCACACTATACGAGACAGCCGAACACCAAATACCCAACAACCTACAACAAAGCAAATACTCCCAACACCAAATCCAAATGACCATCCAGCCAAAAACAAATCACCATCACCCAACACCAAATCCCCAACACCCAACACCAAAGCCCCAACACCCAACACGCCCGACCTTTGCCCCCAATGCCCACCGCCCCCCGCTACCGCCCAGTTTACACTGCCCTCATCTCCGGCCTGTGGCTTGCCCTGGCCGGGGGCCTGCTGACGCTGGTGCTGTACGTATGGGCCGTGAGCAGCAATTTTCTGGGCCTTTTCGGCGATCTGCCCGATTTGCGGACGCTCGAAAACCCGAAGTCAGAGTTGGCCTCGGAGATGTACGCCGCTGATGGGGTGCTGATGGGCAAGTACTTCCGCGAGAACCGCTCGCCGGTGACGTACCCGGACTTGCCACGCAACCTGGTCAATGCCCTGCTGGCCACCGAGGACGTCCGGTTTCAGGACCATTCCGGCATCGACTTCAAGGGCACCTTTGCCATTCTCTACTATAAGCTCACGGGGCAGCGGCGGGGGTCGAGCACGTTGTCGCAGCAGTTGGCGAAGAACCTGTTCCGGACCCGCTCCGACCTCGACAACGGCACGCTGAGCGACACCCCGCTCCGGCAGTTGATCTACAAGACCAAGGAATGGATTATGGCCGTGAAGCTGGAACGCGCCTACTCGAAGCCGGAAGTGCTGACGATGTACCTCAACACCGTCGATTTCGGCTCCAACGCCTTCGGCATCAAAGTCGCCGCAAAGACCTTCTTCGGCAAGGCGCCGAAAGACCTGTCGGCCGAAGAGTCGGCGGTACTGGTGGGCGTGCTGAAGGCGCCGTCGGCTTATAGCCCGGTGCTGAACCCGAAACGCGCCTTCGAACGCCGCAACACGGTGCTGGAGCAGGAAGAAAAATACGGCTTTCTGGACGGCGCCACCCGCGTGCGCCTCGCCGCCAAGCCCATTCAACTCACGTATTCCGTCGAAAACGCCAACAAGGGCATCGCGCCCTACTTCCGCACCGAAGCCGGTAAGTGGCTGACCCAGTGGTGCCGCAAAAATGGCCACGACCTGTACGCCGACGGCCTGCGGGTGTACACCACCATCGATTCGCGCCTGCAGCGCTACGCCGAGGAGGCGGTGACCACGCACCTAAAAACCTACCAAAAACTCTTCGATGCCCACTGGCAGGGTCAGGACCCCTGGATCGATGAAGAAGGCAAGCCCCTGGCGGGCTTCCTCGACCGAGCCATCAAGCAAACCGAGCACTACCGCTACGCCCGCGAACACTTCGACGGCGACGAAGCCCAGATGAGCCGCTGGCTCCACCAGAAGCGCCCGATGACGGTCTTCACCTGGAACGGCGATAAGCAGGTCAATTTCTCGCCCTACGACTCGCTGGCCTACTACAAGCGCTTCCTGCACGCCGGTTTTCTGGCGATGAACCCGCTCAACGGCAAGGTGCGCGCCTGGGTGGGCGGCGCCAACTACCGGTACTTCAAGTACGATCACGTGAAGCAGGGGCGCCGCCAGCCGGGGTCCACGTTCAAGCCCATCGTCTATACCGCCGCCATCGACAACGGCTTTTCGCCGTGCTACGAGGTGGCCGACGCGCCCGTCACGTTCCCCGCCGAAGCCGGGCGCCCGCCCTACACGCCCCGCAACTTCGAGGGTAAGTACTCGGGTCGCCGGCTGACGCTGCGCCAGGCCCTGGGGCTGTCGGTGAACTCGGTGATGGCCTTTCTGGTGAAAACGCTGACGCCGGAAACCGTCGTGGAATACGCCAAACGCCTGGGCATCACCAGCGAACTGGAAGCCGTGCCGCCCATCGGCTTCGGCATCACCGACGTGAGCATCTACGAACTGTGCGGCGTGTACGGTACGTTCGTGAACCGGGGCGTCTGGACGGCGCCCGTGTACATCGCCCGCATCGAAGACAAAGCCGGCAACCTCCTCTACGAGTACATCCCCACTACGCGTGAGGTATTGAGCGAGCAAACCGCCTGGCTGATGACCTATATGCTACAGGCGCCTACCGGTCCCGGCGGCACGGCCGTGGCCCTGCGCGGCAGCAAATACGGGATGACCGGCGAGTTCGGCGGCAAAACCGGCACCACCTCCAACTACTCCGACGCCTGGTTCATGGGCATCACCCCGGAGCTGGTGTGCGGGACCTGGGTGGGCGGCGAGGACCGCGCCATCCACTTCCGCAACGGCGACCTCGGCCAGGGTGCGCGCCAGGCGCTGCCCATCTACGGCCTCTTTATGAAAAAGGCCCTCGCCGACAAAGGCGCGGGCGTCAGCACCGGCCCCTTCCCCCGGCCCGAAGCCCCGCTGACGGTCGAGATCGACTGCGTGAAGTACAAAAACGGCGTCCAAGGCGATTCCACGCAGCTCGCCCCCGCCACCGGTCCCGGCGCCGAAGACGGCGAAATCTAGGGCGGGCCGCTACCCGTTAAGTGGTCGGCTGCAAGCTGCAAGCCAAACCGCTGAAAGGCAAGGAAAAGATCGAAGGCTAAATGCTGGGTAATTTCTGGTCGACCAATTTGGCTAACCCGAAATCACCCAGCGTTTAACCTTTTCAGGACTTACGCACGAACCGATTTTCATCCTGAAAAGGGCTTTTTGCGGCCCCGGAGGGGCCACCGTTCGGTAGAAAAACGGCATTTTGGGCCTTCGGCGGCCCCGGAGGGGCTACCCTTTTTCGTTCGTGCGTAAGTCCTGCTTGTTTTGGCTTGTTCATCAGCGGATTGGCTTACAGCTTGAAGCTTGTCGCTGACTGGGCAACGCCCCGTCAGACGACCGGAACTGACTACTCCGCCGCCACCGGAATATCCACCCGGCTGGGGTACTTCCGGCTCATCTGCAGCGTCGTTTCGATGATGCGCGGTTTTTCCGGCGCTCGCTCGCGGGCCACCACCCCGCCAAAACCGTAGTTGCGCTCGTAATCGGGCCGGTTCTGCACCTCGAAGACAAAGCGCAGCCGCGAACCGGCCGCCAGCTTTTTGACATACACGTAATTATCCGTGAAGTCGAACCGCTCCACCCGGCCCTTTTTCAGCAGCTTCGGCTTTTCGCCGCCCAGCCGGTAGCGCGCACGCAGGCACGAAGTACCGAGCGGCAGCGCGCGGCCGTCGGCCGTCTGCTCGTAAATACTCACCCGAAAATCGGCGTCCGGCACGTTCAGTGACGCGAAGATGCGCGGCACGATCCGCCCGCTCAGCAGCACGGCTTTCGGCAGCGGCGCCGATTCAAACACCAGGTTATAAGGCGAAACCCGCGTGATGGAATCGGAAAAAGGCTGGGTGGAGGCGAAGAGAAACGTGGAGTCGATGGTCTGGGCAATATCGTGTTTGTACACCAGCTCAGCGGCTTTGGCGGGGGGCGCGGCGGCCAGCCCCCGGAATCCGTCGGGCCGGTTGCGGGCGGCTTGTACGGTGGGTGTCAGGTAGAGGTGCAGCGTGTCGGTAGTGAGGGCCGGCAGGCTGGGGGCGCCGCGCCATTGCCCGGTGGCGGTGGCGAAATAGGTCACGCGGTCCTTGATCCAGGCGGGTTGCGGGGCCTTTTTGAGATTCCAATCGAACCACTCGATCACCTGCTTGTAAATCGGCACCTGGGCGGCGCGCTCCAGCGGCATCCCGGCCTGTACACTGCCCGGCGCCCATTGGGCCGCGCCGTGTTCGTAAGGGCCGATCAGCAGATGATGGCGCCCGTAAGCCAGCGGATTATGCCGCAGGTGCTGGTTGTAGTAGTACAGGGCGCCGTTTTGGTCGCCATCGTAGTAGCCGGTAATGGTCAGCACGGGCAGGTCGAGGGCGGCGTAGTCTTCCGGTTTCGGCAGAATGCCGCGCCAGTAGGCATCAAAATCCGGGTGGCTGACCCACTTCTGAAAATACGGATTCGGCAGGCCGGCCACCGAGTCGAGCTTCTGAAACGGCAGCCCTTCGCGGTACAGATTCCAGGCCGCGCGGTTCCAGAAATTGTAGTCGTAGAACTGCGCTTCGTTCAGCTCCTTACCGCTGACGAAGGTGGCCCACTGGAGGATATAGGGGTAAAAAACGTGCGACTCGCGCGGAAAATCCACCCCAAAACCCACGGCCACCATCGGATTGATGGCTTTCAGCGCCGGGTGCCGAAACTCCTTCCGGATGGCCTGCCACTGCACAAAACCCAGGTACGAGCCGCCGGTGGTGGCCACCTGACCGTCGCACCAGGGCTGCTTGCTGATCCAGTCGATGACATCGTAAAAATCCTGGGCGTCGTGTTCGTAGGGGAAGAATTTGCCCTGCGAGTCGCGCCGGCCGCGCGTGTCCACGTACACGTAAGCGTAGCCATTGGTGGCGAAGACGTTGCCGCGCGTGGCCTCCTGCCCGCCGGGATACGGCGAGAGCGAGACCAGCGCCGGCACCCGCTGCCCGGCGGGCTGGGCCACGTCGCGGAACACGAACCCGCGCAGCTTCACGCCGTCGCGCAGCGGAATGAATACCTGGTCGTCTGTCACGCGGGCGGGGTTGCGGCTGTACAACCATTTTTCGATCACGGCCCGGTGGTCGCGCCGCAGCTTATAGCCCAAGGCATACGCCAGCGCATTGGTGGCGCTGAAATAGTCGAGCTGGCGGTTGGGCCCCACCTGCTCGAAGACGTGCAACAGCCCGCGCCGGTTGAGCGCCGTCGAGGCCGGTTCGTAGTTGCCCTTCTGGGCGTTCAGAATATCGTCGCGAAAGGCGGGCGCCACCGAGTCGAAGACGGCCGCCAGCGCCGGGCGCAGCTCGTCGTCGAAGGCGGCTTCGTGGTCGTTCAGCAGCCGGGTACGCGCCTGCGCCCAGGCGCCCCAAATCAGCCGCCGGGGCGACTGGTAGTCCGGCAACGGCGCCAGTTGGCCCGCCCGCCGACTGTAGCGCAGGTAAGCCGCCGGCTGCTCCAGATACAGCGCCGCATCGGCGCGTTGCCGCAGCAGGTCGGCCAGCAGCGCCGTGTCGGCGATGGTGTATTTCGTCAGGGCCACGTCCTGGTGGCGGGCCAGGTCCAGGGCCAGCGCCCGGAGCTGAGTCCAGAGCTGGGTCGAATCCGTGGGGCGGAAATTCGGCGGCAACCGGTAAGCGTACCCCACGAAGTGCGCGGGCGGCAGCGGCGGCAAACTGGCCGCAGTAACGCTCCGTACGGGAACGACCAGCAGAAGCGAAATCGACAGCAATAGCCACCGAAAGCAGACGAATGGAGATGTGCGCATCGGGGAGAGTTAAGATGGCTTGAGCCTGCTAAGCTACAAAGACAAGCGCCCGAACGCATTTCTGCCATCCATCCGGGGCCCGGCGGGGGCCCTTTCCTGCCCATTCGGCTTGCTTATCCCGACCGATGTACCTGGCTCCTACCCTTGCATCCCAACCATCGGTTTCGCGCCCGGCGAGTCTTTCACCGAAGAAATCAAGCGGACGGGGATTGTTGTCGCCTGCGTTTATCTTCGGCCCGCGATGATGACCAAAGCGGACCATATTGCCTACTGGGTGGACACCGCCGACAAGAATTGGCGGGCGCTTCATCGAATGGCGCAAGCCGGCGATAACCTGGAAGCCCTCTTCTGGGCGCACTTCTGCCTGGAGAAACTGAGCAAAGCCATCTGGGTGAAAGAAAACGTGGGCAATACGCCGCCCCGCATCCACAACATCCTCTCCCTTCTTCGCGATACTTCCGTCGTTCTCTCCCCGCAGCACACGGCCACGGCGTTTCAACTGAACAACTTCCAACTGGAAGGCCGTTATCCAGACCATCAGCAGCGAATGTACCGGGTGGCCACGAACGCCTATACCGCCATTTTTCTGCAAGAAGTAACCAGTTTACGCCAATGCTTACTCGCGAATCTGCCCTAGCCCACGTCAGAGCTTCCTGGCCGATGTGCGCCGGCTCGGGGTGCCCGTGCAACGCGCGTATCTGTTCGGCTCCTACGCCCGTGGCGAGCAGCACGAATGGTCCGACATCGACGTGGCCCTGATTGCGGACGCGTTCACCGGCGCCGCCCCCATTGACACCAAGGCGTTTGGGCATATGATGTGGAACTACCACCGCATCGAACCCCACACCTTCCAAACCGCCTACTTCGAGGACGGCGACCCCTTCACCGAAGAAATCAAGCGGACGGGGATTGTGGTGGGGTAAAGCACTTCCTCAGTGCACACTAATCGTCAGCCGGTTTTCGTGCAGCTTCCAAACGGGGAAAATCAGATCCCAGTCCTGCCCCCATACCAGATTACCGTTTTCAATAGCGAACGCCCTAAAATGGTCAGGTTGGCGGTAGATGGCGCGGTAGTCAGCCGGGAGGAATTGGTTGAGGACCGGCGCGAAATCAAGTTCCTGGCTTGTGCCGTCATTAAAGCAAACGCGCAGCCGGTAGGCATCCAGGTAGGTAGCGGTGGTGACGGTGAGCGGTTTCATCCTTTGCGATTGATGCGTTCGAAAGTGGGTTTACGCCCCAACACCATCACCTCGTTCCATTTCTCCACGATGCCGAGAACCTTCGACGCCATTAGTTTCACTTCGTCCGTGGTTTAGCCACCGCAGTGAACCGAACGGGCACCGTAAGCTCGAAGTCGTCGGGGTAAACAGCGGCTGAATCAATTCGAAATGAGGGCAGTGCCCGAGTGATTGCGGTCGCCGTCGAATCAAGGATTGGGTCAACCCCTTTCAGTACGACAGCGCGACTGACCTTACCCGATCTGTTGACCTTCAAACGGACGTAAACGGTACCACCCGGTCCAGCAGGCCGCGCTAAAGCCGTCTGTGCGGCCAAGTACCGCAGCAACGCAGTCGGACCACCAACAAAATGGATATACCCGCCAAAGCAATCATCGAAGTGATTGGTCCGCGCCATGGAATCTTGCGGCACACGGACTTTGACGCTACTTTGATTCAGCTTGGTTCGCCGGTGTTCTCCTTCTTCCGGGGTGCCGCTTTCTGAAAAGCAAGAAGCTAGAAGAGTGGGGCTCAATACGCAGAAAGCCCAGCGACAAAAAAGAAGGCGCAATAACATATCAGCCGTAAGATAGCGAAAACGCCCCACCGGGGGAGGGCGAGGCTCATCTCACTTTCGCTTTTTCTTTGACGGGGTTCCAAAAGCGACCGGCACCGTAAATGGGCATTCAACCACGCGGCCATTCTGGCGGGCCGGCTTGAACGGCTTGGGCAGGCTCCGCACCACCCGCAGCGCCTCGGCATCGCATTCGGGGTTGAAGCCTTTAACCACGGATGCTTCGCGAATATGGCCAGTCGTGTCGATCAGCAGCCGCACGTACACCTTCCCACTACTTCCAGCTTGTTGGGCTACGGATGGCTGCTGAAGGTTTTCCTGAATAAATTCCACTATCTTAAAGTTGCCGTCGGGGTATTCGGGCAGTTCCTCAATGTACTCCTTGCCTGATTTTACGGGTGCCGTTTGGGCAGCGGCGATTGCTGAGCAGAACACCAAGCCCAGTAGGCAAGCCGCCCAGCGGCAGAAAAAGAAGCGTGATAGCATAATAGCCGAAAGATAACGGAAACCGCTCCGTCAGAAGAAAACCAGGCGGCGCCCCCGCACAAACCCCAACCCGCCCGTTGACGCTTCAACAGGCATCTTTGGAAAAACCAACCCCGCCGTTGACGTGTCAACGGGCACCTTTGGAAACGCAACGTGCCCATTGAACACCCAACGGGCACCCGTGGAAAACCCAAGGTGCCCGTTGAAGACTCAACGGGCACCTTGAAAAAGTGCGAAGCCCTTGTAGCAGCCCCTGAGGCCGTTTTGAGTAGCGAGTGGCAAGTCGTGACAAACACGCCCCGCTCACCGTATGACGCACCTTGCTACCCGCCCACCTCTGCACCAACCACTTGGTTCAGCCAAAGCGCCAGCGCCGGCGAGAGCTGGGCGTCGATCCACCACGTCAGCGGCTCCATCAGGCGGCCAGCAAGCGCGGGTGATCCAGCTGCCGGCTGGCGTACTGTAAGGCCGCCGCTACGTCGGCGGCTTCCAAGTCGGGTAGTTCGGCCACTACCTCGGCGGCGGTCAGGCCCGCTGCCAGCAAGTCCAGCACGTCCGTTACCCGGATGCGCATTTGGCGGATGCACGGGCGGCCACCGCACTGTTCCAGGTTGAACGTGATGCGCGTACGCCAATCGGCAGCGGTTGCAGGTAGTACGGTCATTGAGCCATCATTAGGCTACTCAAAGGTACGGCTCGGCCCTACAGCGTTTCATCAGCAGCAGCGGAAACGGCGCGCGTACGTCCTGGAATAAAGGCACTCCAACCAAAAACAACCAACAAGAAACCAAAAACTACCCTCCCCGCACCACCTCCCACAACACAATGCCCACGGCCACGCTGACGTTGAGTGAGTGTTTGGTGCCGGTTTGGGGAATCAGCACGGCGCCGTCGCACTGTTCCAACGCGGCATCGCTGACGCCGAACACTTCGTGGCCGAAGACGAGGGCCAGTTTTTCGTTGGGTGCCACGCGCAGCTCCTGCAACGGCCGGGCGCCTTCGGCCAGCTCCACGGCCAGGATCCGGTAGCCGGCGGCGCGCAGGGTGCGCAGGGTGTCGGCGGTGTCGGGCACGTGTTCCCAGGCCACGGTTTCGGTGGCGCCGAGGGCCGTTTTCAGCAGCTCCTTGTGCGGCGGGGTGCCGGTGATGCCGCAGAGCCAGAGTTTTTCGATGGCAAAGGCATCGGCGGTGCGGAAGGCCGCGCCGACGTTGGCCAGCGAGCGCACATTGTCGAGCACCACGCAGACCGGGCGTTTCGGCTGGGCGTCAAAATCGGCCGCACTGGGGCGGTTCAGCTCGTCCATCGTCAGGCGGCGCAGCATTAGCGGAGGGTGGGAGGGTTTGAGGGTGGGAGGGTTTGAGGGGGGGAGGGTTTGAGGGTGGTAAATTTCCACCCGGAAACGGGGACCAACCGAATCTGAGAAACGGTACCGGGCGCGCCTGGCGCCTTCCAGCAGCGCCACGGATCGCCCTCAAACCTTCAAACCCTCTTACCCTTCCACCCTCCTGAATGAGTTCGCACGCCGATACGCCCCTGATGAAGCAGTATTACGCCATCAAGCGCGAGCATCCGGGGGCGTTGCTGCTGTTTCGGGTTGGCGATTTTTACGAAACCTTCGGCGAGGATGCCATTCGGGCGGCGAAGATTCTCGACATCACGCTGACCAAGCGCGGTAACGGGGCGGCGGCGGAAACCGCGCTCGCGGGCTTTCCGCACCACGCGCTCGATACGTATCTGCCGCGCCTGGTGCGCGCCGGCGAGCGGGTGGCCGTCTGCGACCAGTTGGAAGACCCGAAATACGCGAAGGGCATCGTCAAGCGCGGGGTCACGGAGCTGGTGACGCCGGGCGTTTCGTTCAACGACCAGATCCTCGAGCGTCGCCGCAACAACTACCTCGCGGCGGTGCATTTCGGCAAGACGGAGACGGGCATTGCCTTCTGCGACATCTCGACCGGCGAATTTCTGACCGCCCAGGGCGAGCGCGCTTATATCGGCAAGCTGCTGCAAAGCTTCCAGCCAGCGGAGGTGCTGGTGGAGAAAAAACAGCGCGCCGACTTCACCAATACCTACGGCCCCGACTACAATACCTTCGCCCTCGACGACTGGGCGTTTCAGGTCGATTCGGCCTACGAGCGCCTGACGCGTCACTTTCGGACGCCCACGCTCAAGGGCTTCGGGGTCGATAACGTCCGCGAGGGCATCGCCGCCGCCGGCGCCGTACTGCAATACCTACACGACAACAAGCAGCAGCACCTGCACCACATCGCCACGCTGGCCCGGCTCGAAGAGGACAAATACGTCTGGCTCGACCGTTTCACGATCCGCAACCTCGAGCTGCTCGACGCCCAGCAGCCCGAAGGCGTGCCGCTGATTCAGGTCCTCGACCACACCCACACCCCGATGGGCGCGCGGTTGCTGCGCAAATGGCTCGTGCTGCCGCTCAAGGACGTAGCCCAGATTCGTCGCCGCCAGGCCACCGTCGATGGCCTCGTGCAGGACCCGGAGGTGATGGAATTGATGAGCCAGCACCTGAAGGGCATCGCCGACCTGGAACGGCTGATTTCCAAAGTCGCCGTGCGCCGCGTGAACCCGCGCGAGCTGCTCCAATTGGCCCGCTCGCTGGATGCGCTGGCGCCCGTCAAGGAGCTGCTGGCCCGCTCGCCAATGCCCGCGCTGCACAAAACCGCCGAACAACTCATTCTTTGCGAGGGCATTCGCGAAGAAATCAAAACCAAGCTCAAGCCCGACGCGCCGCTCAATCCCGGCCAGGGCGGGCTGATCAACGAAGGCGTCGATGCGCGGCTCGATGAACTACGGCAAATCGCGTTTTCTGGCAAGGACTACCTGCTCGGCATTCAGCAGCGCGAAGCCCGGAACACGGGCATTTCGTCGCTCAAAGTGGCTTATAACCGGGTTTTTGGCTATTATCTGGAAGTCTCCAACGCCCACAAAAGCAAGGTGCCGGCCGCCTGGATCCGCAAGCAGACGCTGGTGAACGCCGAGCGCTACGTGACCGAGGAGCTGAAGGTGTACGAGGAGAAAATCCTGAACGCCGAGGAGCAGCTCTTCGCGCTCGAACAGCAGATTTTCGTGGATCTGGTGAGCGCCACCGTCGATTTCGTGGGCCAGATTCAGCAGAACGCCCGCGCGCTGGGCATCATCGACTGTTTGCTGTCGTTCGCCACCGTCGCGCGGCGTTACCAATACGTGCGCCCCACCGTCGATGACGGCCGGGCGCTGACCATCCGGGCCGGGCGCCACCCCGTCATCGAGCGGCAGTTGCCGGCCGGCGAGGCTTACGTGCCAAACGATGTCCACCTCGACCCCGACGATCAGCAGATCATCATCGTCACGGGGCCGAATATGGCCGGCAAGTCGGCCCTGCTCCGCCAGACCGCCCTGATTGCGCTGCTGGCCCAGATCGGCTCGTTCGTGCCCGCCCAGGAGGCCACCGTGGGCGTCGTGGACAAGATTTTCACCCGCGTCGGCGCCTCCGACAACCTCTCGCGCGGGGAATCCACGTTTATGGTGGAAATGACCGAGACCGCCTCGATTCTCAACAACCTCTCCGACCGTAGCCTCGTGCTGATGGACGAGATCGGGCGCGGCACGAGCACCTACGACGGCATTTCCATCGCCTGGGCCATCGTCGAGTACCTGCACCAGACGCCGAAGGCCCACGCCCGCACCCTGTTCGCCACGCACTACCACGAACTAAACCAACTGGCTGACCAACTGCCGCGCGTCCGCAATTTCCACGTCGCCGTGAAGGAGATGGGCGGCGGCGTGTTGTTCCTGCGGAAGCTCGTGCCCGGCGGCTCGGAGCATTCGTTCGGCATCCACGTCGCGCGGCTCGCCGGGATGCCCGCCGCCATCGTGGCCCGCGCCGACGCAATGATGCACCACCTGGAGCAGGAAAAAGTGGCCGCCACCGCCCTGGCCGACGGAGAAGATATGGAAGGCGGCGAGCCTGACATCACCCTCACCACCGATACCACCACCACCACCCGCCGGCTGCCCAAAGCCAAAGCCGCTACGCCCGCCACTTACGCCGTGCAGTTGGTGGCGCCGCCCGCGCCGCTGAGTCCGGCCCTGAACCGGGTGCAGGCGCTGCTCGAAGCCGTCGATATCAACGCGCTGACGCCCGTGGCGGCGCTGATGAAACTCAATGAATTGCAGCTGGCCCTGCGCGAGGTGAACGGCGAAGGCGGAAAAAGTTGAAAATTTTCTGCCTCCCGCTTGCCTCCAATCCACGCGGGGCGCTACCTTTGCACCAGCAAAACGCTCCCACGGGCGCCTTTGCCGTTTCAAGCGAAAGTAGCTCAGTTGGTAGAGCGCGACCTTGCCAAGGTCGAGGTCGCCGGTTCGAACCCGGTCTTTCGCTCCAAAGCCAGGGCGCTGCCGTTTTTCGGTGGCGCCCTTTGCTTTTGACCTTGCCGGAGTGGTGAAATTGGTAGACACGCAGCACTTAAAATGCTGTTTCCGTGAGGAAGTACGGGTTCGACCCCCGTCTCTGGTACAAAGAAGCCCCTCAGCATCGCGCTGAGGGGCTTTTTCTTTGCACCGACTGAAACTGCCCGAACGGACCTCTTGCTTGATCAGGACAAACGCCCGAAGCCCTTTGATTATCGGTTGGGACACCTGCCGGCCGTCTCTTCTTTCCAATTTCCCGCAAAGACGCCAAGACGCGAAGAGGAATAAAGCCGAACGGGGCATTCGGTGGCATTCGGGCGTTTGCCCGCTTAAGTGCTGCTACACTAACCACTCGGCGATGGCGGGCAGTAGCAGCACCCCATCGGCCAGGCCCGCGTAGTAGTAGTCGGAGCGTTCGGGGCGGGCGCCGGCCACCAGGGCAGCGGCGGCCAGCACGGGCACCAGCAAAAGCCAGCTGGCGGCCTTCGGTAAGCCCGGCGGTAGCAACCAGGGTAAGCCCGTCAGCAGCAGGTAAGCCAGCCATTTGGTGCGCCGCTCGCCCAGTAACAACGGCACGGTGGGGGTACCGGCCGCGCGGTCTTTCGGCACGTCGCGCAGGTCGAAAACGAGCGTCAGCGTCAAAATCCACAGAAAGCGGCGCAGCAGCAGGACCGTGAGTGCGGCCGATGGTACGGGCGTCGGCAGCACCAGTGCCGGCAGGCCCACGGTCAGACCAGCCCAAACGGCTGCAATCAAGACTCCTTTCAGGGCGGGAACGTCGCGCAGGGGGCGCCGACGGGGCGTTACGCCGGGCTGACCAGTCGCGCCCGGCAGCACGGGCACGGAATACAAACCGGCCAGCACCGTCAGCGGCAACAGCAACCAAAGCAGGCGCGGGGCCGTCAGCAACAGGTGCAAGGCCAGCGGCGCAGCCCCGATTACGCCCACCAGCGCCAGCAGCAGCAGCGTACGCGGGTGCGTCCGGAGCCAATGCCCGCGCCGGGTAGTGGCCGGTTGGGCGCGCTTGTAAGGCACCAGACCATCGAAATTGTAAAGCGCCAGCGTAGCCGCGCCCACCAGCGCGCTGACCTGCCAGGGCAGCGCCTGCCGGAGCAACTGGCCCGTGGCCCACGTCAGCGACGCGGCGGCCGTGGCCAGCAACAGGTGTCCGAACAGCAGGCCGTCGAGCAGCCGCGTCGTGCCGGTGAGCAGTATTTTTGAAAGATGAAACGAGGAGGGCAACAAGAAAAACTACGTTGGGCGCGCTGGACCGGTCTTTTGCTGGCGGCGGGCCTAAGTTCGGGACTGGAACCGGCCAATGCCAAACCGGTTGAACAGTCGGAACCGCAGCGAAGCGAAACCCGGCAAGCCACCCCGCCCAGTACCCGCCTCGAAACGGAGTATAAGCTGGCCGTGCCGGCGGGCCAGGAAACGGCCGTCTGGCGCTGGCTCAACGGTACTTACGCCCGCACCAAGCCGCAGGCCCTCGGGGCGGGCTGGGCTACGGCCTCGGGCACAGAGACCTTCCACGACCGTTACTTCGATGACACCGCGCACACGCTGCTCCGGGCCCGTGCGGGGCTGCGGCATCGCCGGCGGTTTGAGGCTGACGGAACGCTGAAAAAGCAACTCGTGCAGCTCAAAATCACCAACGACACGGCCGGGATGCTGCGGCAGGAACTGAAATTCAAACTCGCAGGTGGGGCCGCGGCCGCCACACCCCTGGCCGACCTGCTGCAATCCGGGGAGCGTTCGCGCCTCGACGTGGCGCTGGCCGGGTTGGGCGTTGTGGTGCCCGACCTGACGCAGGAAATGGACCTGGGCCAACGCCGTCGCCGCCTTTACCTGCGCCTCAACGGCGACGATTTCGCTACGCTGACGCTGGATTCCTCGTACCATATCGGGCTGCCCACCGCTACGTTTACGGAGGTGGAAGTCGAGCTGAACGAGAAGCGGTTCACGGCCGCCGCGCCCGCTGAGCGGGTTCAGATGCAGGCCCTGCTGACCGGCATTCGAGCCGACCTGCTGCGGCAGTTTCCGGAGATAATCCAGGACCAGCGCCCCAAGTACACTAAGCTGGCCGCGCTGCTGGATAAGGTGGCACCGACGGCAGCGGAGCCGGAGGTCGTTTCGCCCATCCATTCATCGCCGGTGCGACCGGTGCCGACGTGGGTATTCGCCGGTCTGGGGGTATTCACGGGCATCCTGCTGGTGAGCGGCGTAAAAAAATGGCGGGCCCGGCGCTGACGGCGGGCGCCCCGATACCCCGCCTCAACCAGCAGGCACCCGAAACCGAATCCACGCCCGCAGGTACCGGGCGACACCGCATATCATTTTTTCTGTTCATCTTTGGCCCAACAATGCGCTGCTTCGCTTCTAATCTGACGACGGCTACGACCACTACCACCGCCCCACCGGGGCTGGGTGCGCAGTCGTAAGCCATTGCTTTCTGCTTCTCACACCGCCCGCGCCGAATTCCGGCAGCGGGTTTTTTTATAGCGCCGCAAACCATCGGCGGCGAGCGGCAAACTAGCGGCGGCCAACCACCAAAAACGAAAAACTACCAACTAAAAACTACGCCCCAATGCACGTCCTCAAATTCGGCGGCACGTCCGTCGGCTCCGCCGCGCGCCTGTTGAGCGCACTCGATATTCTGGTGGCACGGGCCGAATCCACGCGCGTCGGCGTCGTGGTGTCGGCCGTTTCGGGCATCACCAACCTGCTGGTAGCCACCATTCCGCGGGTACTGGCCGGTGAAGCGCCCGCTGATGTGGCAGCGCCTTTCCGTGAGCGGCACACCGTCATCATCGCCGACCTGACCGCTGCCGCGCCGGCCCTCGATGGCCCCGCCCTGCTGGCGCTGCTCGAAACGCACACCGCCGAACTGACGGCCCTGCTGCACGGCACCCAACTACTCGGCGAATGCCCGCCCGACACGTACGCCCGCATTCTGAGCCTCGGCGAGCGCGTGTCGGGGCGTTTGTTGACCGCGCTGCTCCACAGCCGGGGGCTGGACGCCGTACTGCTCGATCCCGGCACCTATATCCGCACGCGGGGGCCGGCGCCCGCTGCCGAACCGCTGCTCAGTGCCATTGAGGAAGCCTGCGCACCGCTGCGAACGGGAGAAGCGGCCGATAACGCACGGGTGCTGGTGTTGCCCGGCTTTATCGGGGCCGACCACCAAACGGGTCGCCTGACGCTGCTCGGCCGCAACGGCTCCGACCTCAGCGGTGCGCTGCTGGCCGTGGGCCTGCGCGCGGCCCAGTGCGAAATCTGGACGGACGTGGACGGCATCTACTCCGCCGATCCGCGCCTGGTGCCCGACGCCCGGCTGGTGCCCGAAATGAGCTACGAGGAGGCAATGGAGCTGTCGTTTTTCGGCGCCAAAGTGCTGCATCCGCAGACCATCGGTCCGCTGGCGCGCCACCGCATCCCGACCTGGATTCGCAATTCCCTCAACCCCAGCGCCCCCGGCTCGCTGATCTGCGCCCACCCGACGCCCACGCCCGAAGGCGGCAACCCGGTGCGCGGCATCACGTGCCTCGAAAACGTGGCCCTGCTGACGGTGGCCGGCCCCGGAATGAAGGGCCTGGTGGGCGTCGCGGCGCGCATCCTGGGCACCGTGGCGCGGCGCGGCGCATCGCTGATTCTGATCTCGCAGTCATCGTCGGAATATGACCTGAGCTTCTGCGTCAGCGAAGCCGATGCGCCCGCCGTGGAAACGGCCCTAACCGAAGAGTTCGCCCTGGAACTACAGGCCGGGTTGCTCGACCCGCTCGACGTGCAGCGCGGCCGGGCGGTGCTGTGCCTCGTCGGCGAGCCGATGCGTACCCGGCGCGGGGTGGCGGGCACCTTTTTCACGGCCCTGGCGCAGGCCGACGTCAACATCAGCGCCATCTCGCAGGGAGCATCTGAACGGTCCATTTCGGCGGTACTCGACGGGGCCGACGCGGCGCGGGCCTTGCGGGCCGTGCACCAGCACTTTTTCCAGACGGCCCGGCGCGTGGAAATCTTCCTGCTCGGCGTGGGTACCGTGGGCGCTTCGCTGCTCGACCAGATTCGCAGCCAGCAAGCAGCTCTCCTGGCGCACGGCGTGGATGTGCGCGTCTGCGGCCTGGGCAACTCGCGCCACCTACTGCTGACGCCCAATGGCCTCGACTTAAGTACCGAACGGGGCACCGACTGGCGCGCGCAACTAGGTGCTGCTGAACCCGCCAGCCTGATGCGCATCCTGGATTTTGTGCGCCGCGAAAAGCCACAGAACCCGGTGCTGGTCGATTGTACTTCCGCCGAAGCCGTGGCTGACTTCTACCTCGCGGCCCTGCGCGGCGGTCTGCACGTGGTAACGGCCAACAAAAAAGCCAATTCCGGAGCCCTGGAAACGTACCGCGCCCTACGCCTGACGGCCCGCAGCCACCGGCGGCGGTTTTTGTACGAAACCAATGTCGGTGCGGGCCTGCCGGTTATCGACACGCTGCAAAACCTGCTGCGCTCCGGCGACCAGCTCACGGCGTTCGCGGGCATTCTGTCCGGCTCGCTTTCCTTCATCTTTGGCCTGCTCGAAGACGGCGTTCCGTTCTCCGAAGCCGTGACCGAAGCCCGTACGCGTGGCTTCACCGAACCCGACCCGCGCGACGATCTTTCCGGCCTCGACGTGGCCCGCAAGCTGCTGATTCTGCACCGCGAAGCGGGCGGGCAGCAGGCGTTGGAAGAGGTGGAAATTGCGTCCATCTTCCCGCCTGATTTTGACGCCACCGGCTCCGTGGATGCATTTCTGAAGCGCTTACCGGAAGTGGATGCCTATTTCCGGGCCAAAATCGCCGCGCTGGCCGAACAGGGCCAGGTGCTGCGCCTGGCGGGGGAAATCACGCCAGAAGGCACCTGCCGGGTGGGGCTGCTGGCCGTCCCGAAAACCCACCCGCTGGCCGCCATTCGGGGCGGCGAGAACGCGCTGGCATTCACTACCCACCGTTACGCGCCGGTGCCGCTCGTGATACGGGGCTATGGTGCGGGCGCCGACGTAACGGCGGCGGGTGTCTTCGCCGACGTGCTGCGCATCGTGGCGTAAGCCCAATTTCGTGGCACGGCCAATCAGTACGACAAAACAAAGATTCTCTCAACCAGCTACTAATGCTCGTCCGCGCCTTCGCCCCCGTTTCCATCGGCAATTTCATCGTCGGTTTCGACACGCTCGGCGCTGCCCTGGCTCCTGCCGACGGGGGCGAGCCGCTGGGTGATATCGTAGCGGTTGAGCCGCACCCCGCTGCGGACTTTGAGTTCGTGCTGACCGGCTCTCACGCCGCCCGCCTGCCCGGCGCGCTGGCCGATAATATCGTGGTAGCGGCCGACGCCGTTTTCCACCGCGAACTGGCTGCCCGCCGCATCGGCGCCCGCCCGCGCCGCCTGACGCTAGAAAAGCGGCTACCGGTGGGCAGTGGGCTGGGGTCGAGTGCCTCGTCCATCGTGGCGGCACTGGTGGCGCTGAACGCTTTTTACGACGCCCCGCTGACGCCCGATGAATTGCTGACGCTGGCCGGCGAACTGGAAGGCCAGATCAGTGGCGGTATTCACTACGACAACGTGGCTCCCACCCTGCTCGGCGGGCTGCAACTCTTGCTGCCCGACGCGGAAGCCACTACGACGGGTCAGCGGTGCGCCCCGCTACCCGTTCCCACCGATTGGTTTTTCGTGGTGCATTACCCTGGCATCGAGGTATCGACACGAATGGCGCGCGAGATTCTGCCGCGCACTTACTCGCTGGCGCAGGCAGTGCGTTTCGGCCAACGACTAGCGGCGTTCGTGGACGCATTACATCGCCGCGATAGCGTCCGCGCCGCCCGCCTCCTGACCGACGAGTTGGTGGAGCCGTACCGCACCCAATTGGTACCCGGCCTGGAGACGGCGCGGCGCGCGGCGTTGCAGGCGGGCGCGCTGGCCTTCGGCCTATCCGGCTCCGGCCCCACCTGCGTGGCCGTGACGGATTCTGCCGCCCAAGCCCTCAGAATTCAGCACGTAATCGAAGCGGCGATGCCAGTAAATGCGCACCGTTTTACGCGCTTATGTAAGCTCGATACGGCCGGGGCGCGGTTGCTCTAATTATCTTTTCTTCTCTCGCAACGTCCGCCGGATTTCGCAGATTTTACCGTGGTTCAACAGTACCACCTAACCTGCAAAACCCGCCGGACGCTGCGAGCTATTTTTACGCCCTATGCGCCTTCAGAATCTGCTTCATCCCAGCGAAACCGTCACGTTTGCCGAAGCCGTTTTGCGCGGCATCGGCACTGGCGGCGGGCTGTATTTTCCTGGCGAAATCCCGCCGCTCCCGAACGCAGATCAGTTGCTGACGCTGGAGCTGATTCCGCGTTCCGTGGCCATTGCGCAACACCTGCTGGCCGACGAACTGACGCCCGCCGAAATCACCGAAATTATCGGCGGCGCTTTCTCTTTTCCCGCGCCGCTGGTGTCGGTGCGCGAAGGCATTACCACGCTCGAATTATTTCACGGGCCGACGCTCGCGTTCAAGGACTTCGGCGCGCGGTTTCTGGCGCGCGTCATTCAGGTACTCCGCCGAAAAACCGGCACCACGGCGCCGTTGACGATTTTATCCGCCACTTCCGGCGATACGGGGGCGGCCGTAGCGCACGCGTTTTACCGGTTGCCGGGCGTACGAGTCGTGATTTTATATCCGGCGGGTGGGCGCATTTCCGCGTTGCAGGAAAAGCTGTTCTGCACCCTGGGCGATAACATTCACACCATTGCAGTGGATGGGGATTTTGATGCCTGTCAGGCACTCGTAAAAACCTGTTTTGCTGACCCCGAACTGGTTTTACGCTACGGACTGAATTCGGCTAATTCCATCAATATCGCCCGACTGCTGGCGCAGGTTTTTTATTATTTCGAGGCACTGGCGCAAGTCCCTGAAAACGCGCGTCGGCAAACCGTCGTCAGCGTACCGAGCGGTAATTTCGGCAACGTCACGGCGGGCTTACTGGCTCGTGCGCTGGGTCTGCCGGTCAAGCGGTTTATCGTTGCCACGAATGCGAACGACACGGTGCCGCGCTACCTCAGCGGCCAACCCTGGGAGGTTCGCCCGACCGTTGCTACGCTTTCCAATGCGATGGATGTCAGCGCCCCCAACAACTGGCCCCGGGTGCAGGAATTACTAGCGCGCGCCGGAGCCGCCAACATTTTACAGGCCGTCAGCGTCAACGAAAACACTACCCGCGCCGCCGTGCGCGAGCTCTGGGAGCAGCATCAATATTTGAGCGAACCGCACGGCGCCGTGGCATATGCTGCGTTACGCGACCAGTTACAACCGCTCGAATACGGCCTGTTTCTGGGCACGGCACACCCGGCAAAATTTCAGGGCTCGGTGGAAGAAATCCTGGGCATTTCGGTCGCCTTACCGCCTGCGCTGGCAGCCGTTGCGGACCAACCGGTTCTGTCGTCAGAAATAGCTGCCGACGCGGGGCTATTGCGCGTCGAACTGGCGCGGGTGCTGCGGTAGCGCGTAGTCGCGCCGCTCTGATAGCCCCAAAATCGAAGCCTAACCGTTTTGACGACGGCGCGGAGCACCGTCTTTACATTTGGCGCAGGGCTTTCGCTCGCCACGCCGTGACGGCTACTACTACCAGCGTCATCGCGCCGCCGAAGACAACGCTTGGCACCGTGCCTAATAGCTTGGCCGCTACGCCGCTCTCGAAGGCGCCTATTTCATTGGAGGAGCCGATAAAAATGGAATTCACCGCCGAAACGCGCCCCTTGATGTGTTCCGGAGTGTGCAGATGAAGCAGATTCGAACGCAGCACCACCGACACGGCATCAAAAGCGCCGGTCAGAAACAGTAGTGCTACCGAGAGGTAAAACGAGGTGCTGATGCCGAAGAAGATAGTCGCTAGACCGAAGCCCGCTACGGACCCCAGTAGCTTGTAGCCGGCCCGGTGACGCACGGGCAGATAGTTGAGTATCACCAGCATCAGCACGGACCCTACGCTCGGCGCGGCGCGCAGAATGCCCAGTCCCTCCGGGCCGACGCGCAGAATGTCGGTAGCATAAACCGGCAACAGCGCAATGGCCCCGCCGAAAAGGACGGCAAAAAGGTCCAGCGAAATCGACCCCAGAATCAGCTGGTGCCCAAACACGAAACGCAGCCCGGACGTGAGGCTGACCCACAAACTCTCCGGCACGGCGGGCGCCTCGCGCGGGGGCAGGGACCGGGCGCGGACAAATACCGTCAGGATGGTGAGCGAAAACAGCGTCAGCGCTAGATCGGCGCCGTAGGCGGCGGGCAGACCGGGCAGGCCGAACCAGCGCGGCGCGTAGCCCAGCAGCAGCCCGCCCAGCGCAGGGCCGGCCACCGAGGCGCTCTGCCAGGTGGTCGAGCTCCAGGTAATGGCGTTTGAAAGCAGCTCGCGCCGCCCAATGAGCTGCGGCATAAACGAGAACAACGCCGGCGAAATGAAGCCCCGCGAAATGCCGCTCAGAAAGATGACGCCGTAGATTGGCCAGGCGTGCGTGCGGATGAGCAATGCTTGCCCACCGGGTAACGCCACAAAAGCCAGCAGGAGCGCCGTGCAGATGGCAAAGCCCGTGGTAGCTACCTGCACGATGGCCTTGCGCGGTGTGGCGTCGGCCACGTGGCCGGCTACCAGCGAAACCAGAATGGCCGGAATGGCCTCGGCCAACCCGATCAGGCCGAGCGCCAGCTTGTCGTGCGTGAGCTGGTACACCTGCCAGCCCACCACCACACTCTGCATCTGCAAGGCCAGCGTAAGCGTGAAACGGGCCAGAATATAGGCCCGGAATTCGGGCAGCCGCAGGGCGGCATAAGGATCGTGCGGGGTAGCCGCCGACGGAAGGTCAGGCATCAGACGAGGGGAAAATACCGGAGCGAACGAACGCCCCAACCGGGCGAAGGTTGCGCGGCCGGGGCAGCAAAAAGGGCGGGCGCCACCCGGGTGGCGCCCGCCCTTGGTTGGGGGAGCGTAGGCGTGTTAGCCCGCCACGGGGGGAGCGGTGATCCGCACCCGGACGGCGACCGGGCCTTTCTGCCCCTGCTCTACCTCGAAGGTCACTTTATCGTTTTCCTTGATGGCTTGCTGAAGCGAGTTGGCGTGGACGAAAAGACTTTCCTGCGTCACGTGGTCGCGGATGAAGCCGTAGCCCTTCGAGTCGTTAAAAAACGTCACGGTGCCATTGCGGATGGGGTCTTCCGGCTCCAGATCTTCCTGCTTCCGCACGCTGACCTGGATGTCCTCGATCTTCACTTCGCGCTTTTTGCGGCCGGGATCCGGCGGCGTCGAAGTGATATTGCCGTTTTCATCCACGTAGGCCATCATATCGTCCAGGCCGGGGCCTTTCTTTGCGTTGGCCTGGCGCTCTTCGCGCTTCTCTTCCTTGTCCTGGCGCTTTTTGAGGCGCTTTTTCTCGTTCTCTTTTTTACCGAATGATGCCTGCGATCTGGCCATAAAGGGGGATTAGGTCCGGGGTCGGGGCTGGGCGGCACCGCGAAAAAGCGATGCCCGCCAGCCGGACGGATAAAGACGAAGGTAAGGCCGCGCCGGACAGTTCCCGCGCGATGCCAAAAAATACCGCCGCCGCCCGCCCCGGCACCCGTCTAGACCCCCAACAGCAGGCGCGCCGGCTCTTCGAGCAGTTGCTTGACGCGCACCAGAAAACTTACCGACTCGCGGCCGTCGATGATGCGGTGGTCGTAGCTCAGGGCCAGATACATAATCGGCCGGATCACCACCTGCCCGTTCACGGCCATCGGACGCTCCACGATATTGTGCATCCCCAGAATGGCCGACTGCGGCGCGTTGATGATCGGCGTGGACAGCATTGAGCCGAAAACTCCGCCGTTGGTGATCGTGAACGTGCCGCCCTGCATCTCCTCGATGGTCAGCTTTGAATCGCGGGCGCGGGTGGCCAGACGTACGACTTCTTTCTCGATGCCCTCGAACGACAGTGTTTCGGCGTTGCGGATCACGGGCACTACCAGCCCTTTCGGGGCACTCACCGCAATGCTTACATCGCAGTAATCGTGGTAAATGATTTCCTGCCCGTCGATCTGCGCGTTTACCGCCGGAAACTCTTTCAAGGCCACGCACACCGCTTTAGTGAAGAACGACATAAAGCCCAGCCCGACGCCGTGCTTTTCCTTGAACTTGTCCTTGTACTTCGCCCGCAGGTCCATAATTGGCTGCATATCCACCTCGTTGAAGGTGGTCAGCATCGCCGTTTCGTTTTTCACGGCCACCAGACGCCGGGCGACGGTGCGGCGCAGCGAGGTCATTTTTTCGCGGCGCGCGCTTCGAGTTTCGGGTTGCTCGTTGCTCGTTGCGGGTTGCGGGTTGCTGACCGCAGGACTTGACGCGGGAGCGGCGACCGGCGCGGCTGTGGGTGCGGGTTGCGCGTTCAGGGCGTCTTCCTTCGTGATGCGCCCATCGCGGCCCGTGCCAGCAACGGTGCCCGCCGGGATGCCTTTCTCGTCCAGAATCTTCCCGGCGGCTGGCGAGGGCGTACCCATCGCGTAGGAGCCATTCGCGGCGGGAGCGGGAGCAGTCGTGGCGGCTCCGCCGTCGCTTTTGGGAGCAGCCGGCTGAGGCGATGCGGCGCCGCCTGTAATCCGGGCCAGCAGGCCGCCAATCGGCACGGTGGTGCCTTCGGGCACGGCGTGGTGCAGGGTACCGGCGGCTTCCGCAGGCAGTTCGAAAGTGGCTTTGTCGGATTCCAGCTCCGCGATGATCTCGTCGCGCTGAATGGCGGCGCCGTCGGCCTTGAGCCACTTGGCCACCGTCACTTCCGTGATCGACTCGCCCACAGTGGGCACTTTCATTTCGTAGGTGCCGCCGGGGGCGGCCACCGGAGCAGCAGCGGGTGCTGGCGCGGCCGAAACCGGGGCAGATGCAGCAGGCGCGGGTGCAGGTGCGGCAACGGGCGCGGCTGGGGCCGCCACGCCAACGCCATCGCCTTCGATGGAAGCGATGACGGTGCCGATGCCAATCGTATCGCCTTCAGCCGCGCGCAGGCGCAGCACCCCGGCGCCCTCAGCGGGCAGCTCGAAGGTGGCTTTGTCGGATTCCAGCTCCGCGATCAGCTCATCGCGTTGCACGGTATCGCCGTCTTTCTTCAGCCATTTGGCGATGGTGACTTCGGTAATGGATTCGCCGACGGTGGGGATTTTTACTTCGAGGGCCATAAAGCAGGGGCTGCGGATGATTGGGAAAGCAAAGGTGCGAAACGGTCAGCGGAGACCTTCTGCCAGCGACGGCTCGACACCGAGATGCGCGAAGACAAGTGCTCGGAAACGTTCAGCAATCGCGCGGATAACGGCTAGGTCTGGCTCCACCTCTTCCTCGCTGGGGTATCGAAACTCGACCGCATAAGGCAGCAACGTTTCCGCGTCGTTGAAGTCGGCATCCGTTGCTTGGTAGTACGGCGCCAGCAAGTGTAGCAATGACTCGACGCTGTGGGTTTTTTTGAAATCGAGTTCGTGATACGAAAGCCACGCGTTGAGGTACTTTTCGGTAGCCTGCTGATAATTGAAAGAGATACCTTCCAGATCAGTGGGATCGCTGGCGCTCAGTACCTGCGCCCGCCGAAAATCTTTGTTGGCCTTGCGCAGCCAGAGCAGGATCCAACGGGCTTTTTCAGGCAACATACACCGGACGTCCGTCGCGCAGCACGCGGCTTTCAAAGGTTTGATACCAGGCAGTAGCGCGGGCCAGTTCGGCCGGGGTGTAAACGAGGATATCGAGATCGGGCAGACGCGAATCGCGCAGCAACTTGTGCAGGCGGGTCGCGCGGGCCGGCCGGGGTGCGTCATCTTCTTTTATCACCAGCAGATCAACATCGCTGTCCTCAGTAGGCGTCCCGTAGGCGTAGGAGCCGAACAGGATGATGCGGTCGGGCTGATAGCCTTCCACGATCCGGCGGACGATTTCCTGCAATTGTTCTTCCGTAACCACTTTTTTTGAATTACGAATTACCGACACCTTGATTGTAGCTCGTTACGCGTAGCAGCCCGTAACCCAGAACAGCCCGTAATTCGTAATTCGTAAATAATCAGGACTTACGCAATCGCGCGGGCAGGGGCTTTGCTTGCTGCGGTCCCGAAGGGACCATCATTCGGTAGCTCAGGCCATTCGTTAGGAAAGCCAGTGGTCCCGAAGGGACTACCTGACCCTAAAAGGTAGTCCCTTCGGGACCGCCCGTCGCTTTATTAAACCACTGATCTACCGAATGGTAGCCCCTTCGGAGCTGCGGGCAGCCATACGGGGTGCGTAAGTCCTGATTAATTTCAATCCGCCTTCGCCGCCACCTTCGCGCCTTCTTTGATATTCCCCGTTTCCGGGGTGGAAGTCTGGAAGGCGCGCGCCACCAGTTCGGCTTGCTCTTTCAGATGCACCTTGTTGTAGCCCGTGGCCGGCGAGGCGGAGGGTTTGCGGGCAATCGGCTCGGTCAGAACCGGCAGCAGGAACCGGTAGCGGAGCAGGTACTGCCAGGCGCCCATATTCTCCGGCTCTTCCTGCACCCAGATCAGCTTGGGGTTTTTATAGGCTTTCAGGGCGGCGTCGAGCTGCACGCCGGGGAACGGGTGGAGCTGTTCGAGGCGCACGATAGCCGTATCGTGGCGCTCGTTATTACGCTGCTCTTCGAGCAGGTCGAAGTAAATTTTGCCCGAACAGAGCAGCACACGCTTTACTTTCTTGGCATCAGCCCAGGTGTCGGGCAGCACTTCGCGGAAGCTGCCGCTGGTGAAATCTTCCACTGGCGAGACGCACAGCGGGTGGCGCAGCACCGATTTCGGCGACATCACCACGCACGGCTTGCGGAACTCCCAGCCCACCTGCCGGCGCAGC
This sequence comes from Hymenobacteraceae bacterium, assembly GCA_031426455.1. GTDB lineage: Bacteria > Bacteroidota > Bacteroidia > Cytophagales > Hymenobacteraceae > JANNMJ01. Next base: position 24,861 of record JANPLI010000020.1, read on the forward strand.
AGGTGGAAGAAATTGGCTGGCGTGGTGCAGTTCGCTACCACCATATTGTACTCGGCCGCGAGCTGCAGAAACCGCTCCGGGCGGGCGTTAGAGTGCTCCGGGCCCTGGCCTTCGTAGCCGTGGGGGAGCAGCAGCGTCACGCCGTTCATCCGCTGCCACTTGCTTTCGGAGGCGGCGATGAACTGGTCGATCATCGTCTGGGCGCCGTTGGCGAAGTCGCCGAACTGGCCTTCCCACACCACCAGGGCCGAGGGGTTGGCCATCGCGTAGCCAAATTCGAAGCCCAGCACGCCGTACTCGCTCAGGAGCGAGTTGTAGATGGCCAGTTTCGCCTGGTGGCCGGGCTTGATGTGGTCGAGGCTCGTGTAGGCCTGGTTCGTCACGGCGTCGTGCAGCACGGCGTGGCGGTGGCTGAAGGTGCCGCGCTGGCAGTCCTGCCCGCTGACGCGCACGATATGCCCCTCGCGCAGCAGCGAGCCGTAGGCCAGGGCCTCGCCGGCGGCCCAGTTCAGGACCTTCGTTTCCGTGAACATCTTCCGGCGCTCCTTCAGCAGGTTGTCGATCTGCTTGAGCGGCGTGAAGCCTTCGGGCAGCGTGGTGAGCGCCGCGCCGATCTCGGCCACAAGGTCGGCGGAGATGCCGGTTTCCGGCGACTGGTCGAAGTCGGCCGGCACCGACCGGCGCAGCGCGCGCCAGTCGTTTTCGAGTTTCTGGTACGTGTACGGCAGCGGCTGCTGCTTCACCATATCGAGGCGGGCCTGGAGCAGGTCGCGGAACTCGCGCTCGATCTGCGTCACCTCGGCGGCGGTCAGGTCGCCGCGCGCTTCCAGGCGCCGAGCGTACACCTCGCGCGGGTTCGGCATCGGCGCGATGAGGTTGTAGAGGTCGGGCTGGGTGAATTTCGGCTCGTCGGCCTCGTTGTGGCCGTGGCGCCGGTAGCAGACCATATCCACGAAGATGTCGGCCTGAAACTCCTGCCGGTATTCGGCCGCCAGGCGGGCGCAGAAGACCACGGCCTCGGCGTCGTCGCCGTTGACGTGCAGCACCGGGGCGTCGATGATCTTCGCCACATCGGTGCAGTAGATGCTGGTGCGGGCGTCGGCAAAGTCGGTGGTGAACCCCACCTGGTTATTGATCACGAAGTGAACCGTGCCGCCGGTTTTGTAGCCTTCGAGCTGCGACATCTGCGTGACCTCGTACACGATGCCCTGCCCGGCGAGCGCGGCGTCGCCGTGAATCAGGATCGGCACGATCTGGTGCACATCGTCGTGGTACTGATGCTCGATCTTGGCCCGCACGAAGCCTTCCACCACTGGGTTCACGGCCTCCAGGTGCGAGGGGTTGGGCGCGAGCTTGAGGTTCACCTTCTTGCCGCCCAGCGTCGTGACTTCCGACGAATACCCCATATGGTACTTCACGTCGCCGTCGCCCATCGTGGAATCGGGCACGGCCGTGCCCTGGAACTCGCTGAACACCTGCTCGTAGGTCTTACCCAGCACGTTAGTCAGCACGTTGAGGCGCCCGCGGTGGGCCATCCCGATCATCACTTCCTGGGCGCCCAGTTCGGCGGCGCGCTCGATGATGGCGTCGAGGGCCGGAATCGTGGTTTCGCCGCCTTCCAGCGAAAACCGCTTCTGCCCCAGGAACTTGGTGTGCAGAAAGTTCTCGAACACCACGGCTTCGTTGAGCTTGCTCAGGATGCGGCGCTTGTGGGCGGCATCCGGGGCGAAAGCCGGAAACTCGACTTCCACCTTCTGCTGCATCCAGTCGATGACTTTCGGGTCGCGGCAGTGCAGGTACTCGAACCCCACGGGGCCTTCGTAGAGCGCCTTGAGCCGCGCCACGATGGCGCGCAGCGGGGCCGTGCCGAGGCCCAGCTCGGCGCCCACGCGGAAGGGAGTGTCAAGGTCAGCTTCGGAGAGCCCGAAATCGGCCAGCTCAAGGCGCGCTTTACGGTCGCGCCGGGGCCGGACGGGGTTCGTGTGGGCCTGCAAATGGCCGCGCGCGCGCCACGAGTAGATCAGGTTCTGGACGGCGGCCTCCTTGTCGCGGTCCGGGGTGGTGCCGGTGGTGCCGGTACCGGCTTCGGCGTAACGGGTGGCCAGGTCGAAGCCCTCGAAGAAGCGCGCCCAGTCGGGCGCTACGGCGGCGGGGTCGGCTTGCCAGGACTGGTAGAGCGCTTCGAGCGCGGCCGGGTCGGCGTTGGCGATGTAGGACTGACGATCCATTGGCGGGAGAGTTTGGGGAAGCGGCGGCGCGGACCAACCGGGCAAAAACAGCGACGTGGCCGGAGCCGCCGGGCCGGAAACAAAAGTACGGTAGCGGGCGCGGGGGCGCTTGGGGGCGCCCGGTCAGCGGCCGCTGCCAGTACCCGTCTGGGGCCCGGTGTTGCCTGTGCGTTACGTCGGGCGGCGGGCCGGGGGGCGGGCGGGCGGGTAGCTTTGCAAGCGGAATTTCGGGGGGCTGTCGGTGCCCCGATTTCCGACCCTGCTCCCAGTTCCTCATCCTTCCTTCTTCCGCTTACGGCCATGTCGGTTCCGATCTCTTTTCGGTATTTCGAGCGCCTGCTGGCGCTGCTGATTCTTGGGCTGACCACCGCTACCGCCGGAGCAGCTCCAGCACCGCCCGTAGCTTGCGGGCAGGCAGTGCCGGGCTACATCTACCAGCCCAATGACGCCGGGACGCCGGGCACCGACGCCACCGTGGCTGCCCTGATTCGGACGCCTGCCGGCGAGGTGTACATCGGCGGGCAGTTCAACTTCATCGATGAGCAAGCGGCGAGTTTCGTCGCCCGCTGGGATGGCACCCGCTGGACCGCCCTCGGCGCCGGCCTCAACGGCTTGGTGCGGGCGATGGCGCTCGACGGCCAGGGCCGGCTCTACGTGGGCGGCAACTTCACGCGGGCCGGCGAGGTGGCCGCCTCGAAAGTGGCCTGCTGGGATGGGGCGGCCTGGCACGCCCTCGGGCCGGGGCTGGCGGGCGTCGTCTGGGCCCTGACCACCGACCGCCAGGGCCAGGTGTACGCGGGCGGCCAGTTCGAGGGCGTCGGCGGCCAGCCGGCCCCCAACGTGGCCCGCTGGGACGGCACCACCTGGCAGGCGCTTGGCGCGGGCCTCAACAGCACCGTGTACGCGCTGGCCGCCGACAGCCGGGACCACCTCTACGCGGGCGGCCAGTTCAGCCTCAGCGGCGAGCAGCCCCTCAACCGGCTGGCCCGCTGGGACGGTACCGCCTGGCACGCCCTCGGCGCGGGCGCCAACAACACGGTTTACGCCCTGGCCCTCGACGCGCGGGAGCGCCTGGTGGCCGCCGGCCAGTTCGCCCGCGCCGGCGAGGTGACCGCCAACTACGTCGCCCGCTGGGACGGCACCGCCTGGGCCGCCCTGGGCACGGGCCTCAACAACACGGCCTACGCCCTCGCCCTGACGGGCCAGGGCGAGGTGTACGCCGGCGGCGAGTTCACCGCCGCCGGGGGCGCCCCGGCCAGCCGCGTCGCCTACTGGAACGGCACCGCGTGGCAGCCCCTCGGGAAGGGGCTGAGCAGCCCTGCCGGCGCCTTGGCGGCGGCGGGCAGCGGGCAGGTCATCGCGGGGGGCGATTTCTTCCAGGCCGGCGGCACCCCGCTGCTGCACCTCGCTCAGTGGACGGGCGCGGCCTGGGGCCCCATCGGCGCGGCGGTCGCGGTTCCGGCCCCGCTCCCCGCCCCTACGCCCCCCGCCGAGACGCGCACACCCCGCCCCGTCGCCCCCCTCAAGCGCGCCAACGCCAGCACCCAACGGCCGGGGGAACAGTAGGCGCCTATCGGCAACGCCCGCGCGGGCACGCGGCGGCCTCACCAGGGTAAACGCATCAATAGTGGTCCCCGGAGCGGGCCACGGTTCGGTAGAGTATGTTTTTGGCGAGGCTGAAAAACGTACACCTCGTGGCGGCTCCAGATAGGGGTATGTTTTTGGCGAGGCTGAAAAACGTACACCTGGTGGCTGTTCCGGGTAGGTGTATGTTTTCGGCGAGGTTGAAAAACGTACACCTGGTGGCTGTTCCGGGTAGGTGTATGTTTTTGGCGAAACTGAAAAATGTACACCCAACCGGGGCGCGGGCGTTTCTTTGTGGCGATGAATACTCCCCCTTTTCTGCTGACTGATACGGCCGTTTTCCGGCAGTTGGGTGCGGCTTTCGGCCTGCGGCAGGCCGCCGTCGGGCGGCTGCTGGGGCTGAGTCCGCAGATGACTAACAACGTCTGCGCGGGCCGTAAGCCCCTGCCGGCGGCTACTTACCCCCAGCTGGCGCGGCTGCTGCTGGCCCTCGACGCGTTACCGCCCGCCGACAGCCCCGCCGCCCCGCCGCCCAACCCGCCCGCCCCCGTCCCCCTCGGCCGGCACGCCCGCGCCTGCCGCGCCACGGCCGCGCGGCTGCAATTGGAAGAAGGTGCCCTGCGCGCCCGCGCTGCCTGGGCCGCGCGCCGGCTGGCGGCGCTGCCGGCCCTCGAAGACGCGCTCCGCCTGGCCCCGCCCGACCCCCTGCGCGAGCCGCCCGACCCCGCCGACCCCGCCGCCCGCCCCCGCTGGCTCACGCGCTTCCTCGCCGAAGCCCGCGAAGCGCTGGCGGCCGCCGGCCCCGACGCCCAGGCCCGCCTGGCGCTGCGCCGCGCCGCCCTGCTGCACGAAGCCACCCTCGCCGAGCGCCTGCTGGCCGGCGAAGCCCTGGCCGCCGTGGTGCCGCCCGAAGCCGGGGCGTTGTAGGCGGGGGGCGGGCAGGGTAACCGGATCAAAAGCGGTCCCCGTGTTCTTTCAAGATTCAGGACTTACGCAGGTGTTGGGCAAGAGCCGTTCTCTTGGATGGTCCCGAAGGGACTACCATTCGGTAGGTCAACGTTTTAATAAAAATAGGGCGGTCCCGAAGGGACTACCTCAGCGGCGG
>JANPLI010000021.1:0-20232 GCA_031426455.1 Hymenobacteraceae bacterium
GCTTCGCTATCCGCGAAGGTGGCCGTACGGTGGGTGCCGGTCAGGTGACCGAAATCCTCGACTAGTTTTTCGCTTTCCGGCGAAATGCATACAGCACGCCGCTCCTGCCTTCGGGTAGGGGCGGCGTTTTGTTTTGGTCGAAGCGCTGGGTTCCGGTCGGCCCGCTTTGGGCCGTAGCAAATCTTTCCGAAGCGAAACTGCCACCTGCCACGAAATCCGCACGAATCGGGTGGCAACCGCCCGCCCCGGCCCGCTAGGTTTGCAGTCCAATGGAAAACGCCTTCTCCCCCACCGTTGCCGCCCTCGATTACGCGCGCATCGAGCGCGCTATCACGTACCTGGAAACTCACTGGATGCAGCAGCCCGCCCTCGCCGATGTGGCGGCGCACGTCAGCCTGTCGCCCGCGCATTTTCAGCGCCTATTCACGCAGTGGGCGGGCGTCAGTCCCAAAAAATTCGCTCAGTTTCTGACCCTCGACTATGCCCGCCGCGGCCTGCGCTCGGGCCAGACCCTGGAAATAGTGGCCGACGGAGCGGGTTTGTCGGGCCCCAGCCGCCTGCACGACCTGCTGGTGACGCTCGAAGGCGTCACTCCAGGTCAGTTTGCCCGCGCCGGAAGCGGCCTGACGCTGCGCTGGGCCGTGCTGAACAGCCCGTTCGGCGCCTTCCTGCTCGCCGCCACCCCCGACGACCGGGTTACCCACCTAGCCTTCCTTTCCACCGAAACTGACGCCTTCGCCACCGCCTTCACCCATCTCCGTGCTACCTGGCCAGCCGCTGCCCTGGTGGAAGACCCGGTAGGCTTGGCGACGCTGGCCGAGCGCATTTTTCCTTCCGCCCCGCACCCGCACCCTGCCGAACCGGCTACTGCGGCGCGCTCCCCGCTCGCACTGCTGATCTGCGGCACGTCGTTTCAGCTCCGGGTCTGGGAAGCCCTCCTGCGACTGCCGCTGGGCGCGGTGGCGAGCTACGACGCCATCGGCACCGCCATCGGCGCTCCGACTGCCAGCCGGGCAGTTGGCACCGCAGTGGGCGCCAACCCCGTAGCGTGGTTGATTCCGTGTCACCGCGTCATTCAGAAGTCCGGTCGGTTCGGCGCATACCGTTGGGGGGCGGCGCGCAAACGGGCTCTGCTGGGTTGGGAGGCCGCGCAAATCGCCTCCTCGGACGTGACAGAAGCCAACGAAACCGCCGAGCCACCTGCTGGAGCGCAGACGGTGCTGCTTTTCTGAACGACCACCCCACCACCCCGGATACGGAGGTATTTTTGCAGCCCCCTGGGGCGCCTTTCGCGCCCCGTGGCGGCGCTCCCGATGCCCCCGACGTACCTGATTTCCCGCCCCGACGCCATTGGCGATGTGGTGCTGACGCTCCCGCTGGCGGGCTGGCTCAAGCACCAGCAGCCCGGCTGCCGAATCGTCTTTTTAGGGCGGGCTTACACGGCGGCCGTCATCGCAGCCTGCGAACACGTCGATGTATTCGTGGACGCTGATGCCCTGCGCGCCCAACCCTTCGCCGAACAGGTTGTCCAAATACAGGCATTGCAACTGGATGCCTGGCTGCACATACTACCCGATCGGACCTTGGCTACACTGGCGTGGCGGGTAGGGGTGCCGGTGCGCGTAGGCACCAGCCGACGTTGGTTCCACTGGCTCACCTGCAACCGCCTGGTGGCGTTGACCCGTCGAAACTCGATGCTGCACGAAGCCGAACTCAATTTGCGCCTGCTGGCCGGGCTGGAAATATCGGACTTACCCACGCTGGCCGAAATCCCCGCTTTTTATGGCCTGACGCGCCTGCTGCCACTATCTGCGGCGGTGCGCACCCTGTTGCCGCCCGTGAAATCGGGGAAATGGCGGGTGGTGGTCCACCCTAAGTCGCGCGGGAGTGCGCGGGAGTGGCCGCTGGCTCACTGGGCTATACTGGCGCAGGCGCTGCACGAAGCAGGCCATCAGGTATTGCTCACGGGCTCTGCGGCCGAAGGCGAAGAATTGACCGATTTTCGCCGCGCCAATGCCCCTTACCTTACCGACCTCACCGGCCGCCTGACACTGCCCGAGTTGCTGACCGTCATTGCCGATGCCGATGCACTTGTGGCGGCCAGCACCGGTCCGCTGCACCTGGCGGCCGCGCTGGATCGGCGGGCCATCGGGCTGTTTCCGCCGCTACGGCCCATCCATCCGGGGCGGTGGCGCCCGCTGGGGCCGCATGCCGTGGCCCTTATTACGTCACAGCGCACCGAGTGCCGCGATTGCGTACACCAGCCCCGCGCCTGCCACTGCCTGTCCGAAATCAGCCCGGCACAGGTGCTGGCCGCGCTGGACCTGCCTTTGCCGGTTGGCTCGTCGGGGAGTGCCTAAGCCGGGTACGGGCCAGCCGCTAGCCGTACTTTGTGTTGTCTCGCAGGCGTTGGCGCCTGCCCGTCTGCCCGCTTGATGTCTGCTGCCTCCTCCCGCCTGTCTGCCGCCATTATCTCAGCTATCCGCAGCGGGCGGCTGGCTGAATCAGCTTTCGTGGGCGGGTGCGCCACCTATATCATTGGGTTGCTGGCGTCGCGGGCCTTACTGTCGCTGAGTCCGGTTTTCCTGCTGGCGGCGGCGATGGCACAACCGGGCGCGGGCGCGCGCCTGCACGCGACGCTACCCCGCAACGGTCCCGCCCTCGCGATGCTGGCCTACTACCCGTTACTGGCCGTAAGCGGCCTGTGGTCCGAAAACCAGGCCGAGTGGCGCCACCTGCTGATTCGCTTCCTGCCATTCGTTGCGCTGCCGCTGGCATTTTCGCTGGCCCACCCATTAAGCGAGCGGGCACGACACGGCCTGAGCCTGCTCTTCGTGGGCGGCACCACAGCAGTAGCAGTGGCCACTGCCGCCTTCTTTCTGGCTAACTACGAAGCCGAACATATCCGCATCAGCCTGTCACACAACCTGGATACCATCACGGGCATTTTTCACCTACCGTTTGGCGTAATGATGGCGCTAGCCGCGTTTTTCGCTCTAGGGCTGGCTGACCGGCTTCAGGTGCCATCCCGGCGTTGGACTGGTGGGCTGTTGTATGGGGCTGCCGGCTTACTGGCCCTCCTGCTGCACCTGCTGGCCTACCGCACCGGGCTACTGGTCCTCTATACTTTATTGGCGATAACGGTCCTGCGGCTGCTGGTCCGGCAGCGGCGCTACGTGCTGGGCGTGGCGCTGCTGCTGCTGCTGCTGACCGCCCCGCCCCTGGCTTACCAGACATTACCCTCCATTCGGCAGCGCGTAGGTAATACGCGCTACGACCTCAACCGCTTTCGAACCGGCCAGGATATCAACGACTATTCCCTGTCACAGCGGCTCGCCGCGTGGTCCACGGCGCTGGTACTGATTCCGCAGCACTGGGGCCTGGGTGTGGCACCAGCCGATATTCCGCTGGAAATGACGCGCCAATACACCCGCCGCTCGTTTGGGCTTCGTCCTGAAAATTACGTACTACTCCATAATCAGTACCTGTTTGCCCTCCTGAGTTTAGGGCTGCCGGGCCTGAGCTGGCTGCTGATTACGTTGTTCGGACCGCTGCGGCGACGTATGTTTCGAGCCAGTCCGGACGTGGTGGCGTTTTTGCTTGCAATGGCTACTACAATGCTCGTGGATACGCCCTTCTCGCTGGGCAGCGGCCTGCATCTGTTCGTTTTTTTCTACGCCTTTTTGGTGATCGGACCACGCCAGCAAGCCCTATTGACGGTACTGGCGCCACACAACCTGCCCCGGCCCAATCGGGTATAGCAGCCGCAGCTTCAACTTTGTGCCATTCAAGCCTTCGGCACTGCCCCTCTCTCCTCCATCCTTAAAACGCTGTCTTTACCCCTTATGAGCGATTACCGCGAACGAAACCGCCAACTCAGCAAAGCGGAGAAAGACCGTCGCTTCGAACTGGAGCTGATGCCCGTCATCGACGCGCTCTACAACTTCGCCTTTCGCCTGACGCTGGACGAGGACGACGCCAACGACCTCGTCCAGGAAACGTACCTCAAGGCGTACCGTTTTTTCGACTATTTCGAACAGGGCACCAACGCAAAAGCCTGGCTTTTTCGGATCCTGAAGAACTCGTTTATCAACGACTTCCGCCGCAAAAGCAAGCAGCCCGCTAAGGTTGATTACTCGGAAATCGAAGGCTACTATAACTCCGAAGACGTGGAGTCGGACGCCGAAACCGGCGGCACTACCGACCTGCGCGTTCAGGTTTCGCACGAGCTGATCGGCGACGAAGTAGCCCGCGCCCTGAACTCGCTACCCATTGATTTTCGGACCGTTATCATCCTTTGCGACCTCGAAGGCTTCACCTACGAGGAGATGGCACATATCCTGGATATTCCCATCGGCACGGTGCGCTCGCGCCTGCACCGCGCCCGCCAAAGCCTCAAGGATAAACTCGGCCTTTACGCCCGCTCAATGGGTTACAACACGGAGCAGGAAATCGATGAAACCCCCGATTCTGCCGGTGAACGAGCCTCGCAACCCGAGGAAACGACCGAATGAGTGAACTTATTGCCCTGCCGAAGCGCGTTTAGCCGCCATCTACCGAGCGCCCTGCGGGGACCTTTTTTCACGATCAAAACCGATTTTTTTCACCCTACTTTTTCCTCGCTGTATGAATATGCTGGATTCAGGCCGCTTTGGCGCGCCGCAGCCCCGCGCTGACACGGACCACGCCACCGCTGATGACTGTGAGAAGGTGGCGTTGGTGCTCGACAAACTCGCCACCGGCGATGTCTCCCCGGACGAAGTTGAGTACCTGATTGCCTCCGCCGAAGATTGTTCCCCTTGTTTTGCTTCTATCGAGAAACAACGACTCTTTGTCTCCTTCCTGAAAGGCAACCTGCGCCAGCCCGGCGTCCCTGCCGACCTGGCCGCCGCTATCCGCCAGCGGATTCAGCAGGAAGAAGCCCTCGGTTAATCTGACGGCCCTCAAGTCCAGCGATTGCAGTAAGTACCGGCGCCGGAGAAATCCTGCTCATTGATGGCATTCCGAGGTCCGGCCGTAGCTTCGCAGCCCCGATGCCGCACTTCGCTCCGCCTGCCACTCCCCTACTGCCTGCTGAACCTACCGCCGCTTTCGCAGGACGGCTGCTGATTTTCTGCGCGCCTTCCGGCGCCGGCAAAACCACCATCGTACGCCATCTGGTGGGCCACGACGCGCGCCTGGCCTTCAGCATTTCGGCTTGCACCCGCGACAAAAGAGGGCGCACCGAGGCGCACGGCCAGGACTATTATTTTATCTCCGTCGAGGAATTCCGCCGCCGCATCGAAGCCGATGAATTCGTGGAGTGGGAAGAGGTGTACGAAGGCGCCTATTACGGAACGTTGAAATCGGAAGTAGAACGCATCTGGGCGTCGGGCAGGCACGTTGTACTCGACGTGGACGTGAAGGGCGGGCGCAGCGTCAAAAAATATTACGGCGACCGCGCGCTGGGCGTCTTCGTCAAACCGCCGTCGCTGGAAGTGCTGGCCCAACGTCTGACGGCCCGGAATACGGACTCGGCTTCCAGCATCAGCTCGCGCCTGTACAAGGCCAGCTTCGAGCTGTCATTTGCTGATCAGTTCGACGCCGTAGTAGTCAACGAACACCTGCCCGAGGCCATTGCCCAGGCAGAAGCCCTGGTCGATGCTTTTCTGGGAGGCCCCCGCCCTGCGCCAGTAGCGCCCGTGGAAGTACGCGGCACGTCGGCGGCTGCCGCAGAATAGCGCGGTCTTCTACCGTTTTCGGGCATCGACTCTGTCAGCAGGTATGTTGACCTGCGTTCCGACCGTATTCAGTTGTCAGCTCATTTCACCACCGTCAGTAGGCCACGCAAGATCGTGTTGCCGAAATCCAGCAGGCAAAAGAACGTGCCGCTGCCGCCATTCGGACCTTCCCAGCAAAAAGTGGGGTCGGTGGATTGAAAAACGGTTCTGCCCCAGCGGTTGCAGATCGTAATGCGGCGGAAACCGCCGCCGCAGCCAGTACCCGGTACGCGCAGCGCGTCGGGCAGGCGGAAACAGTCGTTGCGGCCGTCGCCATTGGGAGTAATGATATTGAACAGAGAAGTAGCCGAGGCCGCGCCCCCCGCCCGGACGCGCACCAACTGCCGGACGGAATCCTGGCCAGCGAGGCAACCGCCGTCGTTGACTCGCACCGTCAGTACGTAGTGGGCCGTGCGGGCGTCGGCGCAGGCGGGCGTCCAACGCAGGGTGGCAGGTAAAGGCGCGGGGCCAGCGGCGGGGGTAATAGTAAGCGCGGCCGGCGGCAGGGCACCATCGAGGCGGGCGGTGAGCGTCAGCGGTCCGCCGTCGGGATCGGTAGCGGTCAGCGCGAGGGTCAGTTCCTCACCCGCTTGTACTTGCAGCGTATCGGTAGGTAATCCCGTAGCCAGCGCCAGGCGGGGCGATTGGTTGGGTAAGGGGCGCACCACCACCGGAATCCGCAGCGTATCAGAAGTAGCGGCGCCGGTACAGGCATCGTCGCGCACCCAGAGGCGCAGGATTTGGCGGGCCGGCGCAGCGCACTGCGTCCAGCAAATGGTTACCGTTTGGGCGATGGCGGGGTCGGCCACCAGGGTCGTGGCCGAGAACTGGACCGGCGCGCCCGCTGCCCCAAACGTCAGCAGTTGGCCGCCATCGGCGTCGAATACCCGCAGCGGCAGGCAACGACTGACCGCATCAGTGATAAAAAGTGTGTCAGTGGCTGGGCGGCCGTCGGCGCGCACCAGACTGGGACGGACATTAGCGGGGCAGTTGGCGACGCGCACTTCCAATTCGCGCCGACTCTGGCCGCGCACCTGGCCGTTGCGATAGACCGTGGCGGTTACGGCCACCACATAAGCCCCCAGCTGCTCCGGCACCCCGCGCAGCTCGCCGGTGCGGGCATTCAGCACGAATGCCCCCGGCAACGGGCGGGCGGCCCCAAAGCCGGGACGATAAGTCACGGGCGGGTATGGCCCTGCGTTCGGGATGGGGAGTTGCGAAGCGGACGAAGTCGTGAACCCTGCCAGCGCGGGAACCAGCGCATAAACCAACGAGTCGGCATCGGGGGGCGTCAACGCATTAAACGACAGCCGGGCGGGCGCGCCCACGCACCATGCCGCACCAGGCGGAGGTGCCCGAAACACCGGACTCGTGTAAGGCTGCGCGGCGCCGTTGAGCCGCAGCGGCGGAAATGTCAGGACGGCGGCCAGCCCGACGCGGGTAGGATTGGCGACGTTGGTGAGCGCCTCGTTGCGGCAGCAACGCTCCCAGGCCAGGTAATAGCCGCCAGGGTCGGTGTAACGCCCGGCACTCAGCAGGACCTCAGCGGTGTAGGTAAGGGCGCGGATAGGCGTGGCCTGGCCAGGACAAACGGGGCCGGTCGTGGCCACCGTACCATCGCCGATGAGGGGTAGCGCGAAGGTTTCGATCAGGCCGGAGCCGCCACCCGAAGACGGGCGCTGCGCGAACGTAGCCACGGTCAGCACCTGATCGAGGGGCGCGTTCTGGGCGTTACCGTCCGTGTAGAGCCGCAACGTGAGGCGGTACTGGTCGCCGCCGAGGGGTTGCAAGAGCCAGTCGTAGCCGGTCAGGTGGTTGGCGCTGACCGGGCTGGTGAATAGCAGCAGCAACAGCAGCAGGGCGTCCCCCGGCTTCAGCCGCCCCAGCCGCCACGTATTGCGGATCATTTGTTTCATCAGAGCCGGAAGGTACGGCCGCAGGGCCTTCCCGTAGGGGGTGGGGCCGTACTTTTACGCCCCCGGTAGCGCCTGCTGTTGCAACGCGGGCCGGCAGCCCCCTGATGAAGAAAAAACGTGTTTTCTGGCCCCCGATTTTGAATGTGGACATCACCGCAATGGCCGCCGAAGGGCGCTGCGTGGCCCGCCACGAGGGGCAGGTGATATTCGTGAGCGGCGTCGCCCCCGGCGACCGCGTGGACCTGCGCATCACCAAGGCCCAGAAAAACTACCTCGAAGCCGTACCCACGGCCTTCCATCAGTTTTCCGAAGAGCGCGTGGAGCCGTTTTGCCAGCATTTTGGGGTGTGCGGCGGCTGCAAGTGGCAGCACATTGCGTACGACGCCCAGTTGCGGCACAAGCAGCAGCAGGTGGAAGACGCGCTGCGGCGCATCGGCAAGGTGGTGGATTTGCCGCCGATTCTGCCCATTCTGCCCTCCGAGCAGACGCGTTACTACCGCAACAAGCTCGAATTCTCGGCCTCGCCGAATGCCTGGCTCACGGCCGAGCAAATTGCGTCCGGCGAAACCTTCGACCGTCGGGTACTGGGTTTTCACGCGCCGGGGCGGTTCGATAAAATCGTCGATATCGAACACTGCCACCACCAGCCGGACCCGTCGAATGCGCTGCGGCTGCGGGTGCGCGAATTCGCGCGGGAAGCCAATATGAGCTTCTACGACGCCGTGAGCCAACGCGGTTGGCTGCGCTCGCTCATCATCCGGACGGCTGAAACCACCGGCGAGACGATGGTCATCGTGCAGGTGCAGACCCCGGTAGCGCCCGAAAGCCCCGCCGACCTGGATAACCTGCTGGCGATGCTGCAAGCCGAGTTTCCGGCCATCACGAGCCTGCACTACGTCATCAACGATAAGGGTAACGATACTTTCCACGACCTGGACGTCGTGACTGTGAAAGGCCCCGGCTATATCCACGAGCAGATGGAAAATTTGGTCTTCCGGGTCGGGCCGAAGTCGTTCTACCAAACCAACGCCCGGCAGGCGCTGCGCCTTTACCAACTGACCCGCGAGCTGGCCCAACTCACGCCCAACGATCTGGTGTACGACCTCTACACCGGCGCTGGCACCATCGCCAACTTCGTGGCCCGGCAGGCGCGGCACGTGGTGGGGGTGGAATACGTGGAGCAATCCATCCTCGACGCGCGCATCAACTCGCAGATCAACCACATCGCCAACACCACGTTCTATGCTGGCGATATGAAAGACGTGCTGACGGCCGACCTGCTGGCGCGCCACGGCGCCCCGGACGTCGTCATCACTGACCCGCCGCGCGCCGGAATGCACCCCGACGTGGTAGCTCGCCTGCTGGAAGCGGCCCCGCGCCGGATCGTGTACGTGAGCTGCAACCCCGCCACCCAGGCCCGCGACCTGGAACTGCTCGGCGCCGACTACCGCGTCAGCGTCGTTCAGCCGGTCGATATGTTCCCGCACACGTACCACGTCGAAAATGTGGCGGTGTTGGAAAGGCGGTAAATAGGGTTTAGTAGTGAGGGCTTAGGATTTGGAAAATCCGCTACACTCGCCACTAAACCCGAAACCCTAAAAACTATACCCTCCCCTTCAATGGACAACGACCCCACCCTTCAGGCCAAAGGCCGTTTTCTGGGCACCATCACGTCGGACTTCGTGCAGATTGCCGACCATTTGCGGGAGGCGGCTTATGCCATCCGCGACCGCGAGCTGTCGAAGTTTCCGGTCTTCGTCTTCGCCCGCGAGCCGGTGGCGCTCGGCGCGCTGCTCTTTGGCGCCCAGGAGCGCGACCTGAAATGGTACGTGTACGCCGCTACGCTCGAAGAATTCACTCAACGCGGGCTGGTAGAAGCCGGCGAAGGCGAAGCCGCTTTCCAGAGCGCCTACAAAAACCCGGACGAGTACGCCTGCCTCTTCGTGGTGGACCCCAGCTTTATGGAGTTCGTCTTCCTGCCCTATCCGGAAGACTGAGTGATTGAGTGAGTGACTTTGTCTCATTGACCCATCACTCAATCAAAAATCACTCAATCGCTCAATGCCATCAGAACGCCGTCCAGCCCTGGGCTTGCAGCTCGACCTGAGTGCCGGAAGGCAGCACGAGGTAAGCGCCTTGGTCCGGCGGCACTAAGTGGCCGATGACGGTGATATCCGGGTGGTTGCGCACTTTGTCGTGCAGCGCCAGCGGCACCGTGAAGAGCAGCTCATAGTCTTCACCGCCGTTGAGGGCACAGGTAGTGGGGTCGAGTTTGAATTCCTCAGCCACTTCCAGCGTCTCTTCGGCCAGCGGCAGGCGATCCTGGTACACGCGGGCGCCCACGCCGGATTCGCGGCACAGGTGCAGCACTTCGGACGCCAGCCCGTCCGACACGTCGATCATCGCCGTCGGCACCACGCCCAACTCGGCCAGCTCGTGGATCACGTCCATCCGGGCTTCGGGCCGAAGCTGACGCTGCACCACATAGGCGTAGTTTTCCAGTTCGGGCTGGGCCTCCGGATCGTCCAGAAAAACGGCCTTCTCGCGGTTCAGCACCTGTAAACCGAGGTAGGCAGCACCGAGGTCGCCGCTGACGCAGAGCAGGTCCGTGGGTTGCCCGCCGGAGCGCCGCACGATGGCTTCCGGTGCGGCCTCGCCCAGCACCGTGACCGAGAGCAACAGGTGCCCGCCGGGCGAGGTGGTGGTATCGCCGCCCACCAGATCGACGCCGTAGGCATCGCAGGCCAGGCGAATGCCAGCGTACAACTCTTCGAGCGCCTCCACGCTGAAGCGGGCGCCCGCGGCCAGGCCCATCACCAACTGCGTGGGGCGGGCGTTCATCGCGGCCACGTCCGACACGTTCACGGCCACCGCTTTGTAGCCCAAATGGCGCAAAGGGCAGAAAGTCAGGTCGAAATGAATGCCTTCGAGCAGCAGGTCGGTGCTGATGACCTGTTGCAGGCCGGGCGTGGGTTGCAGCACGGCGGCATCGTCGCCGATAGCCGTCCGGGTGCCGGGCTGCTGCGCGCGAGCCGACTGCGCCAGGCGGCGAATCAGGCCAAATTCGCCCAACTGGGCCAGCGGCGTAAGGGTTTGGGGTTGTTCGGGCATTGCGGAAAGAAGCGTAATGGAGAAACAAAACAACGGCGGCGCGAAGCTTTCGCTCCGCGCCGCCGCTGGATTTCGCAGAAAAAACCGGCGGCTACTGCACCACCAACTCTTTGTAAACCGTCAGCTTGCCGTCGGCCGACGTGCAGCGCACGAAGTATAGGCCGGGCGTGAGGCTCGATACGTCGAGGCTCAGGTTGCTGGCACCCGTTGCCGGACGCGCGGCGATGCTTTTGCCCACGGAGTTGATCAGCAGCAGCTGGCCCACTTTGGCCGTGCCGAGCGAGACATTCACGCGGCCCGTCGTGGCCGGGTTCGGGTAGAACGAGATGGCGTTGTTGAAGTCCTCCAGCACCCCCAGCGGGATATACGAGCCGTTCGGGCCGGTGTAGGTGTGGGTGCCGAGGTCGGCGTAGCTCTGGGCGCAGGCATCCTGCATCCCGTTGGGGAATGCCGTGCTGTATTGCTCCCACTCGGTGGTGATATTGAACGAGGTTGGGTCGTAGCCAGTCGTCGTGTTTTGCAGGATCGCTGCGCCACCGCCCGAAATATTCGCCCGACGCTTCAGCGACTGGTTACCCGAAGCCGTGAACGTGCCCGTGACGGGGTCGGTGGCCGCCCACTGGGTGCCGGGGTCGTTACCGATCACGCCGAAAACGTCCACAATCATCGGCGTGCCCTGGCCCGCCACGGCGCCGCTCCAGCGTACCAAAGCCACGGCATCGTTGCCGTTGAACTCGGCGATGCCGCCGCGCGTGAGGGTGTTAGGACCAGGAACCTGATAGGCGGGCGGGCCGAGCTGATCGATTACGTTCAGGATCGCGGCCAGCGTAGCCCGGCCGTTAGCGTACACGTAAGCCGTAGAAGGCGCCAGCGTGTTGGGCACAGTGGACGGCGTGTTCGGGTCGGTGGTGCGGCGCAGACGCTCTTCTTCCACCACTGCCGTAGAACCGTTGGAGTAGCGACGCAGCGAGTACGGGTCCAGATTCACGATGCTGGTGGTAGGATTGTAAACTTCAATCGCTTTTTCCGTACCGTTGGATGGCGTCGTGGCGCCGGGGCAGGCGGTCATATTCATATGAGCGCCCTCGTCGTATTCAGACAAAAACAGCTCGGTGCCTTCGCCGATGACAGCAGGCGCCGCGATGCCCCCGCCATTCTGGGCCATTGCGGCGCCGGTGGAAGCCAGCACCAGGAGGCCAGCCAGGGTATAAACTTTTTGCATTGTCGAAAGGAGGAAAACGAGTGGAGAACGAATCGTGAATGAAATTCCGGGTCGCAAAGGTACGCGCCTGACCCGGAGCGGGCAGCGGGCGGGAGTATTACGATTTTGTAAAGAATTAGGGCCGCCGGCCCGGCATACGCATCACGAAATGGCTACGTTGAACGTTCCGCCACCGACGATACCTGTGATTCTGGTACAGCCGTTCGGCCCCTGACGTCGGAACAGCGGTTTGCGGCGATGTCCCCGCTTGCCCGTCGCATTGCCGGGTCCGTTGTTGCTTTGTTCTGTAGTTCTTCTTAATTCCCGACTGAACCTGATGCGGCTTTCTGTTTTTTGTCTGATTCGGTGGCGTTTCTGGTCTGCCTCCACCCTGGTGTCGGCCTTTCTGCTGCTGGCCACGGCCTGTTCCAAATCGCCGGATACGGTTCAGGAAGTGCCGCGCGCCACGCCGGCCCAGCAGCAGGCCCTGGCGCAGGAGTTCCGCGCCCTCAACGATTCGCTCGACGCCACCTGGGCGCGAATGATGGCCGACGACGACGAGAAGATTTTTTACACCAACCGCCTGCTCGACGAACTGGAACAGGTACCGGGCCTCGACGCCAGCCGGATCGCGCAGCTTCGGGCGGCTAATGCCCGCCTCAAGGCCCGCCGCTATGCGAAAGGCACGATGGTGTCCGATTCCATCGACTCCTACGACCGCGCCCAGGACGCCGTGCTGGGGCAGCTCACGGCTCTGGTGGCGAAAAATCCTGACCCCGACCGGTATCCGCTCGTCGGAAAACTGGCCCAGGAGGTGCAGATTCACGACCAGCGCGTCCTGTTCCGCCGCAACGACTACGACGAGGTAGCCCGCAAGCTCAACATCTTTCTCTTCGATCACGCCCGCGACGTACCCGCCGCCGCCGGTCGGCCCCAATTAGCGCTTTTCACGCTACCGCCGTCGCCGTAACCCTGACGCCCGCACCGGGAGCCGCTACCAACGGTGGGGCTTTCATCCGATATTTGCGGGGCAGCGGCGTTCACGCGCTTCGTAAGTGAACGGAATGGGCCCAACCAGCCGACGATCAACTGTTTTTTTGACTTTATTCGGGCTTGCAGCTCACTGCTGCAAGCTTACAGCTTCTTTCTGACGGTGCCACTTCCTTCCGGCTCACCCAACGCTCCTGACGACGACGACGACAGCCCCGACGAGCGCTATGCCTCGGAGCGCATCACGCCCCGTTCCCGCCCGGTAGTGGGCTATTTCGCCCTGTTTTTGGGCGCTGCGTATGCCGTACTGGGTGTCGTACTGCTGCTGATGCCCAATGGCCGGCTGCCACTGCCGGGCACGTATCGCGTAGCGCTGGGGCTTCTTTTCATTGCTTACGGCGGGATACGCACGTGGCGCGCGTTCCGTAAATACTACCGTTAAACATTCAGATCACTGATGCCTTTCCCCTCGCTATCCGTTTCTACTTACCGCCTGCTGTTGCCCGGTATCCTGGCGCTGCTGACGCTGGTTGGCTGCCAGGAAACCGGCCGTAACGGGCAGGTGCTCGACACGCCCACCAGCGGCGCCATTCAGGTGGCGGTGGACGAGACCTTCCGGCCAATCATCGAGTCGCACGTCGATACGTTCCAGAAGCTTTACACCAACGCCACCGTACGCGCCATCTACGGCCCGGAAACAACCGTCGTTCAGCGCTTTATGGCCTCGGATTCGATACGCGCCGTGATTCTGGCGCGCCGCCTGACGGCAGCCGAAGAGGCCGAGTTCGTCCGCCTGAAGCTGGTGCCCGCCACGACGCGCATTGCCGTCGATGCCGTGGCCATCATTCTGCACCCCTCGAACCCGGATTCGCTGCTGCATCTGAGCCAGTTGGAAGAAATGCTGAACGGCAAGCTGACGAACTGGGCGCAACTCAACCCGGCGTCAAAGCTCGGCGAGGTAAATGTGGTATTCGACAATTCCGGCTCCAGCACTACCCGTTTCTTGCAGGATTCGGTGCTGCGCGGCACGCCGCTGACGGCCCGCGCGTCGGCCACCAAATCAGTGCCCGCCCTGATCGATTACGTCGCCGCTCATCCCGGCGCCGTGGGCGTGCTGGGCGTTGGCTGGATTTCCGACGGTGATGATCAGCAGGTCAAGGGGTTCCAGCGGCGCATCAAGGTGGCTGGCCTGACCACGAAGCACGGCGCCGTGGCGGCTAGTGAATACTACAAACCCTATCAGGCGTACATTGCGCTGCGGCAGTACCCGCTTTGCCGCGAGCTATTTGTCATCACCCGTGAGGCGCGCAGTGGTCTCGGCACTGGGTTTGCCTCGTTCGTGGCTGGCGACAAAGGCCAGCGCATCTTCCTCAAGGCGGGCCTCGTACCGGGGCTGGCCGTGCGCCGGGAAGTGCAGTTTGCGCCCGGCGGGCCACCACCGCAGTAGTTCGGTTGGCAGCCCTCCTGCTGTCTATACTTCCCGGGGCTGACTGCCCCGCCGGACTGTAAGCGTCTTCTGGCGCGTTTTTTTCGTAAGACTTACCCTGGCGGGCGCTGTGCGTCCGGCTACATTCCCAACTCCCCCTCTTTTTTTCAATGACCAAGACCTGGAAACCGGCCCTTACGCTGACTGCCGCCGCCTTGCTGCTGCCGACCCTCGCGCCCTACGCCTACGCCCAGACCGTGCAGGATGCCCAACGCGCCCTCGAAGTCGAACGCTATTCCACCGCCCGCGCTACGCTGCTCAAAGCAATTAGCGGTGGTGGGTCCGACGAAGCGTATTTCACCCTCGGTAAGCTTTACGCCAAGCTGCAAAAGCCCGATTCGGCGGCCTACTATTTCGCCCAGGGCGGCGATAAATTCGGCGGCACCGTCACGGGTAAGGTCAGCGCGGGCGCGGCAATGCTGCAAACCGGCAATATTGGGGGCGCCGAAGCAAAGTTCGAGGAGGTCCGGAAGCAGACCAAGAACAAAGACGGTGACGCGCTCATCAAGATTGCGGAGGCCTACATCGTGGCGCCCGAAGCCGTCAAGGATCTCAGCAAGCCGATTGCCGACCTGACGATGGTCAAGGATAAGCTCAAGCCCAACGACTCCTACACGCTCACCACGCTGGGTGATGCTTACCTGAAAACCACCGGCCAGGGCGGCGCGGCGATGACGGCCTACGAAAACGCCCTACGCGCGAATGCTTCCGATACGCGCGCGCTCTACCACAAGGGGCTCCTCAATGTGCGGGCCCGCAACAATAACGGCGGACGCGACGACTTCCAGCAGGTGATCAAGCTCGACGCGGCCTACGCGCCGGCCTACGCCGAACTGGCCGATATCTACTACCGCGCGGGCCTCTACAAGGAAGCCACTGCGATGATTACCGAATACCGTAACCGGGCTGAGAACTCGACCGCTTCGCAGGCTAAGTACGCGGCGTTTCTGTATCTGTCGAAGGATTACCCCACGGCGCTTACGGAACTGAACAAGGCGCTGGTGCGCGATTCGTCGAGCCTGGTGCTGCGCCGGCTGCAGGCTTACGCGCTCTACGAAACAAAAAATTATAAAGGCGCTCTGGCGGCCTTGGAGCGTTACCGCGCGTTGGCCAAGCCCGAAGAGCAAATCGGGTCCGATGCCGTCTATTATGGCCGCGCGCTGTCGAAAAACGGCCGCGACGACGAAGCCCTGCCTACTCTGCTGAAGGCAATGGCTGCCGACACCACCGACCGCGATCTGCAACAGGAAGTGGCCCAACTTTACCTCAAGAAGAAGCAGTATCCGCAGGCAATCGGTATTTACCGGAAGCGCATCCGCGCCGCCGGCGACAAACCGTCCAACACGGATCTGTACTACCTGGGCGACAGCTACGAGAAGTCGGGGCGCTTCGCTTCCGCTGACTCGGCCTATAAGGTCATCACGGAGAAGAACCCCAAGTTTTACTTAGCCTATTACAAGCGCGGCCTCGCCAACGTTGGCCTCGATCCTAGCTCTGAGAAAGGACTGGCCCGGCCGTTCTTCCAGCAGTTCATCGATTCTACGCGGAACGAGAAAGATAAATATCGCTCGCAACTGGCCACCGCCAATAAGGCCGTCGCCTTCACCATCTACCGCAAGGGCGATAAAGGCAGCAAGCAGGAATCGTTGCCCTATTGGCAGGAAGCGTTGGCCCTGGACCCCGCCGATGAGCAGTCCAAGACGGCCATCAAGGATATCACCACGCCAACGGCCGCCGCGCGACCGGTTACGCGTAAGCCTGCCGGAAAAAAATAAACGGGTGCCGAGTACGCACAACGCCAAACAGCCCGCTGTCTATGACAGCGGTCTGTTTCGTTTTCAGGTCGAACTCGTTTCCGTTGGAAGTCACCGAATCGCGTTTACGCTCCCATCTACGCCCCGTCTTCGGCCGGGCCAGTGCCGGCCAGCGCGGCCGCAAAGCGCTCCCAGCGGGCAAGGGCGGCGGCAAAATCAGCGGGGAAAGGGGTCTCGAGTAACATCCGGGCACCCGTGTCCGGGTGTTCAAAGCCCAGGCTTTGCGCGTGAAGTGCCTGCCGGGGCAGCAGCGCCAGCGTGTTCTCGATGAAGGCCCGGTAGCGGGCGGTACGCGGCCCTTGCACGAGTTGGGCACCACCGTAGGCCACGTCGCCAAAAAGCGGGTGGCCCAAGTACTTGAGGTGCGCCCGGATCTGGTGCGTCCGGCCGGTTTCGAGGTTACACTTCAGCAGCGCCGCGTGCTGAAAGCGTTGGATTACTTCGTAGTGCGTCACGGCGTGCTTGCCGTCGTCGCCGTCCGGGAACACCGTCATCAGCTTGCGCTCGCGCGGGTGGCGGCCGATATTGCCCCGAATCGTGCCTTTTGCCTGCTTCGGCACGCCCCACACCAGCGCGTAATAAGTGCGCTCGATGGTGTGGTGGAAGAACTGGTTCGAGAGGTGCGTCATCGCCCAGTCCGTCTTGCCGATCAGTAGCAGCCCCGACGTGTCCTTGTCGATGCGGTGCACCAGCCCTGGCCGCACTTCGCCGTTGCGGCCCACGGGCAGGTTCGCCAGGTGGTGGGCCAGGCCGTTCACCAGCGTCCCGCGCCAGTTGCCGTGCGCCGGGTGGACCACCAGCCCGGCGGGCTTGTTCACCAGCAACAGCGTTTCGTCTTCGTAAGGAATGTCCAACACCATCGGCTCCGGCTCAATCCGGCCGGTTTCGCGCGGCTCGTCGGGCAGGGCCAGCGTTACCACATCGCCGGGCCGGACACGGTACGCCGACTTCGTGGGCTTGCCGTTCACTTCCACGGCGCCCGCCTGAATGGCGTTCTGAATCCGGTTCCGCGACGCTTTCGCCACCCGGGTCTGCAAAAACTTATCGAGCCGCAACAGCGCCTGCCCCCGATCCGCGACGATGCGCAGGTGTTCGTACAGCTCGTCGGAGCCGGTGCTAAGGTCGTCGTCCTCATCGGCACCTGCGGCTTCCGGAACGGCGGGCAGTGGGGCAAATTCGTCGGCGTCAGGCTCAGTCATTGCAGTAAGTCAGTCGGTAAAAAGCGAAAGCCGATGCCTCGCGGCACCGGCTTTCACAGGGGTAGATCAACTCGGAAGCGAGCGCTTACTTCTTTTTCTTACCGCCAGTCGAAGCCGGAGCCGGGGTTGAAGCGGGCGCTGGCTTGGCGGGAGTGGCTGACTCGGTGGCACCGGGGGCCTTCGGCGTCACACCCATTTTTTTCAGCACCAGGTCTGAAATATTGGCATCGTCCGGGGCGTGCAGCAGTACCGGCGTGGTACCGTAGCCAGCATCCGAGTTCAGCACATAGGCGTAGCCATTTTCCTTGGCTACCTCATCGATCGTCTTCTGTAGCTTGTCCAGCGCCGGCTTCAGCAACTGCTGCTGCTTTTGCTGGAGCGACTGGTCGGCGGATTTCTGAAATTCCTGAATCGAGGCCTGAAGGCCTTGCAGCTCCTTTTCCTTGTCCGCCTTCACCGGCTCCGGCATCGTGGCGCCGCCTTTCTGGTAGGCTTCGAGTTTGGTCTGAAACTCGGTAGTTTTCGATTTCAGCTGCGCTTCCAACTGGCCGCTGTAAGCTTTCAGATCGACTTCGATCTGCTTGCTTTCGGGCATCTGGCTCAATACATAGTCCACGTTCGTGTAGCCAATTTTCTGGGCTTGCGCCGTAAACGTGGGGGTGGCAGCGGCGGCCAGCAACAGGCCGGCCGTCAGCAGCAGGGACTTCTTCATCAGCGGGGGAAAAATTAAACAGGATTAAAAAGCGGTGCCCCGAAAGGATTGTCCGCTAGAGGGGTAAGCAAAATTACGGCTTTCCGCCGGGAGGCATCGGCATTCCACCGGGGCCGCTCGGGGTAAAGTTGGGGTTGGGGGCTTCCTGGTTACCCGATCCGCCCTTGCCCTCGTCCTGACCCGGCAAGCTAACGCGCTGATTGGCAGCACCTGGATCGCCTTTGCCGGGCGAGTTTTGATCGACGGGCTTGATGCCGAGTTCTTCGAGCACATAGTCCGTATAATCGTGCGCCGGATTGGTGTAAAGCATCGTCAGGTCGCCGGACTTGTCGAACACAATCTGCAATAGCTTGGCTTTGGCCACTTTTTCAATGGCCGCAAACACCTGGTCCTGCACGGGCTTCATCAGCTCCTGCCGTTTCTTAAAAACCGTGCCTTCAAAGCCGAAGGTCTTCTGCTGAAACTCGCGGGCCTCGGTTTCCTTCTTCGTCAGTTCCGCTTTGCGCTTGGCCTTCATCTCGTCCGTGAGCAGCACCTCCTCGGCCTGGTAAGCTTGCTGGAGCTTTTCAATCTCCTTTCGCTTCTGCTCGCCTTCTTTCTGCCAGGTGCCCGACATCCGGTTCAGTTCCTGCTGAGCGGTGCCGTAAGCCGGCAGTTTAGTGAGGATGTACTGCGAATCAACGTAGCCAAACTTTTGGGCTTGCGCTGGCAAAACGGTCAGCACCGCTAACCAGAAACCAGAAACCAGAAACGAGAAACGAAGCGTCTGCACTAGCGAATTTGCTGCCCGATGGTGAAGTGAAACTGACCAGTCTTCTGCCCCACAGCGCCCGGAATCTTGTCGAAACCGTGGCCGTAATCGAAGCCCAGCAGGCCGAACGCGGCCATAAAGACGCGTACCCCGACGCCCGCCGACCGATACAATTTGTAGGGATTATAGGTGCTGTAATCGGCAAATGAATTGCCGCCCTCCGTGAAGGCCAGCGCGTAGATCGTCGCCGATGGGTTGAGCGAGATCGGGTAACGCATCTCCAGCACGTATTTATTATACGCCACCCCGCCCGCCTCGCCCTGCCGGGCCGTCGGAATGGAAGCAGCCGCATTAGGGTCGTCATACCCGCGCAAACCGATGAAATCAGACCCTACGAACAAGTTGAAACCGGCCAGGCCCGAACCACCCAGCTTGAACCGCTCGAATGGCCCGATCTCCTGCGCCCGGCGGTAAGTGCTTACGAAACCAAAGTGCGCCCGCGCGTTCAGCACCAAATTGCCCACTAGCTTGGTGAACCAAGAGGCGTCGAACATGTATTTGTTAAATTCAACCCGCCGCAGGTTGTCGGGCTGTAGGTTGAAGAGTGAGTAAGGCGGCGTCAGGTTTACCGAAAGCGAAAGCGACGAGCCTCGCCGGGGAAACGTCGGGTTATCCACCGAGTTACGGGCCAGCGTATTAACGAAAGACAGCGAGTAGGCGTCGCCGTTGGAAAGACCCGCGAAAATCGGGTAATTATTGAGCCGGTACTGGTTGAACGACACGGCGTGACTCAACGTGAAGTAAGTATCCGGCACTTGCAGACGGCGCCCCAGGCTTACGTTCACCCCGTTGATGAGCAGCGACTGGGTAACATTAGAGAAGTCAGTATTACTGGCGAATACCCGCTGCACCGACTTGCTCAGACTCACTGAAAACGAATTCGGCTTGCGTCCGCCCAGCCAGGGTTCGGTGAAGGTGAGGGAATACGACTGAAAGCGAGGCCCGCTGGCCTGCGCCGAGATGCCAATCTTCTGGCCGTCGCCGCCGGGCACAGGCGTCCAATTTTCAAGCTTGCCGGTTTTTCGCAGCGAGAAGTTATTGAAAACCAAACCTAAAGTACCCGTAAAACCAAAAACACCACCCCAGCCACCGGACAGCGTGATCTGGTCGGAAGGCTTTTCCTCCACCGCCCAATTGATGTCCACGGTACCGTCCTGCATATTGGGTACGGGCGAGGGCGTCACTTTTTCGGGATTGAAGTAGCCTAATGTCGCCAGTTCGCGCTGCGAGCGA
>JANPLI010000022.1:0-8598 GCA_031426455.1 Hymenobacteraceae bacterium
CGACCTGGACCTGCTCACGGCTAATGCAGCCAGCGGCACGGTCAGCGTCCGGCTCAACGACGGGACGGGCAGCTTCACGGCCCCGGCCACCAACCCCGAGCCCGCCGTGGGAGCCGGTCCCTGGAGCGTGGCGGTGGGCGACGTGGACGGCGACGGCGACCTGGACCTGCTTGCGGCCAACAAAGGCGCCGCCACGGTAAGCGTGCGCCTCAACGACGGCACGGGCAACTTCACGGCCCCGGCCACCAACCCCAACCCCGCCGTGGGCACCAATCCCCAGAGCGTGGCGGTGGGGGACGTGGACGGCGACGGCGACCTGGACCTGCTCACGGCCAACTACAATGCCAACGGCACGGTGAGCGTCCGCCTCAACGGTGGCACCGGGCCCCTGCTCGCTACCACCCCGCCCACCGAAGCCCCTCCCGCCCTCCGCCTCACCCCCAACCCCGCCCACACCGAGGTGCGCATCGCGGGCATCGAACCCGGCCAACCCCTGACGCTGCTCGACGCCACCGGCCGCACGGTGCGCACCTACTCGCCACTCGAAACGCGCAACGCGCAACTCGACCTCCACGGCCTCGCCCCCGGCCTGTACCTGCTGCGCGCTTCGGATGGCCGCACCGCGCGCCTGGTAGTGGAGTAAGCGGCGGCCGGAGGCGCTGCATCCAGCTAGTTCGATGCTGCCGGGCGTGCATCTTTGAGGGATGTTTGGTCGCCCCCATCCGTTGCGCCTGCTCCGGCGCCTGCTGCCCCTGCTCGGGCTGCTCGGGCTGCTGGGGGCCGGCAGCCGACCGCTACCGGCCCGCGCCCAGGCCTGGCAGCGCGACCCCTTGCTGCACCCGCTGCTGATTCACCAGGTACTTCAGAACGCCGTGGGGCTGCTGTGGGTGGCCACCGACCGGGGCGTTTTCCGCTACGACGGCTACGAGCTGGTGCCGCTGCGCACGTTGGTTCGGACGACGCCCTACCCGGTGCTGGGCTACGTGCAGGCGCTCGCCCTCGACTCGCAGGGCATCCTCTGGATCGGCACCACGCGCGGACTTTTCCGCTTCGATGATACCCGCGCCGACCTGCGACAGATCCCCTTACCCGGCAGCGGCCGGACGCCGATCAGCGTCAACGTGCTGGTGGTCCACCCGCGCAGCCGCGCCCTGTGGGTGGGCTACGGCGCGCGCGCGCTGGCGTGTTTCGGGGTGGGCCGCACCGAGGGGCGGGCGGTGCCGTCGCCGCTGCAAACACCGGCGGCCTGGCTCGGCCCGGCCGCCGACAGCGCCGTATGGGCCGTCAGCCTGCAACACCGGGTGGCCTACGTCACCCCCACCGGCGGTACCCGGCGGCCCTACCGCCCCACTGGCGCGCTGCTGCCCGTGGCCGGCACCCAACCGCTCCAGCTGGTGGGCACGCACGCGCTCTACCAGGAGCAACCCGACGGCACCCTGCGCGAACGGGCGCGCTGGCTGCCCGGCCCGGATGCGCGCAACTTCATCCCCGGGCAGCGCGGGCGCACCTGGCAATGGGTGGTGGACGGGCAGCGCATCCAGCTCGACTGGGGCACGCGCCCCGACGCCCTGCCGCGGCTCGACGTGCAGGCGGCCCCTTTCGAGCAGGCCGGCACCCTGCACCGGCAGTTCACCACGTTCACCGATGCGGCCGGCCTGCGCTGGACCACCAGCAGCGGCCAACGGGGCTGCTACAAGGAGCGCCCGGCGGCGGTCAGCATTGTCCCGCTGGACAGTCGGCCGCTGCCCACTTACAGCACCCGCGCCCTGGTGCGCCTGCCCGACGGCCGGCTGCTGGTCGGCGCCTACGGGGCGACGCTGGTGCAACCCGCCGACAGCCCCACCGCGCCGCTGCGGCCCTACCCGCTCACCGAAGACGGCCACCCGTCCGATGCTATCCTGCTCGCGGCGCGGGTGCTGCCTTCCGGCGAGGTGCTGTTTGCGGAGGAAAACCACCCGTTCGGGGTGTTCGACCCGCGCACCGGCCGCATCCGCCGCCTGGCCTGGGCCGACCCGGCGCGCGGCTTCGTGGGCAGCCTCAGCGTGTTCGCCGACCGGCGCGGAAACCTGTGGGGCGGCACCACACGCGGCCTCTACCAGCTCGACCTCGCCCGCCGCCGGGCCAGCCTGTACCCGCCGGTTGCCGGCACCCCCCTGGCCGAACTGCCCGTGGCCGACGTGACGGCTAATGTGACGGCCGATGCGACGGCCAACGTGAAGGAAAACGCGACACCCAACCGCGCCGACACCCTTTGGCTGGCCACGCAGGGCGGCGTGTACCGGGTGGCGCCCACGGGCCAACTGACCCGCTACGCCACCACCGAACCCGCCGCCCGCCACCTGCCCACCGACGACATCCTGACCGTGCTGACCGCGCCCGACGGCGACGTGTGGGCCGGCACCCGCGACGCCGGGCTGCTCCGCCTGCGGCCCGGCCGGGGGCTGAGGCGCCAGTTGTCCACCGAAACCGGTTTCCCGAGCAGTTCCGTCGCCACGCTGCTTTGGGGCCCCGACCACGCCCTGTGGTGCGGCACCTATGCCGGGCTGGTGCGCTACGAGGTGGACGCCGACCGCTTCACCGTGCTGACCACCACCGACGGCCTGCGCGACGACGAGCTGAACCGCCAGTCGGCCCTGGCCGACACCACCGACGGCGCCCTCTACGTGGGGGGCGTCGGGGGCGTCCACCGCGTGGTCCCCACCCGCCGCCCGCGCCGGGAGCCGCCCGCGCCGCGGCTGTTGCTGACGGCCGTCACGCAGCACCACAGCGCTGACGACGCCACCCGCACCCGCTACCTGCGCGGACTGACGGTGCTCCCCCTCACGCTGGCGCCCTACGACGCCTTCGCCGAGCTGCGGTTTGCCCTGACCGACTACCTCTCCCCGGAGCAGGCCCGCTACCGTTACCGCCTGCTGCACAGCCCCGACGAGCGTTGGCACCCCCTCGGCAGCGCCCACGTGCTCACGTTGCAGGCCCTGCCGGCGGGGGCTTACACGCTGGAAGTGCAGGCCACCTCGGGCCGGGGCGTACGGGCGCGCAACCGGCTCCGGATTCCGGTCACCGTCGAAGCCATCTGGTGGCGCCGGCCGGGGGTCTGGCTGCTGGCCGGCGTCGTGCTGCTGGGGCTGTTTTACAGTGTTCACCGGCGGCGGGTCGGGCGGATACTGCGCGAAGAGCGCCTGCGTAACCGCATCGCCGCCGACCTGCACGATGAGGTTGGCACCCTGCTGACGCGCATCAGCCTGCAGGCAGAAATGATCCGCCAGAGCCAACCCGCCGGTAGCCCGGCCCTCGACCGGCTGCTGACCAACTCACGCGCCGCCGCCCGCACGATGCGCGACATCGTCTGGGGCATCGACGCCCACGCCGATACGGTCGGCTCCCTGCTCGACCGGATGCGCGACCACCTCGACCAGACCGCCACCCCCACCGGCCTCAACACCCAGCTCCTCGTCACAGGCCTGACCGACGCCGCCCCGCTGCCCCCCGAAACCCGCCAGCAACTTTACCTGATCTTCAAGGAGGCCGTCACGAACACCGCCCGCCACGCCCGCGCCGCCACGCAGCTCACGGTTTCGCTGACCCGCCGCGCCAACGCCCTCACCCTGCTGGTGCAGGACGACGGCCAGCCCCACGCCAGCGCCACCCGCAGCGGCCTCGGCCGACGCAGTATGGAGCAGCGCGCTGCCAGCATCAACGGCTACCTAACGGCCGGCTTCGCGCCGGGCGGCGGGTTTCGGGTAGAGGTGCGGGTGCCGATGGGGTAAAGGCGCATCCGGGGCCGCACTATTCAGGGTCCTTGCGCCCGACGCCAGCCCCTCACAGCTGCCCCCGCGCCGCGCGGCTTACCAGCTCGGTGCGGCTCGTGACCTGAAGCTTCTTGTAAATCCGTTTGACGTAGGTGCGAACCGTGTCGGCGGCCAGGCCCAGCCGGACGGCGACCTGCTTATCGCCCAGGCCATCCACGATGCCTTGTACTACCTCGCGCTCGCGCTCGGTGAGCAGGTCGGGCCGCACCGACGGCGACGGCTTGAAGTGCGCCAGCACCTTCCGCGCCACGGCCCGGCTCATCGGCGAGCCGCCGCGCACCACCTCCAGCACGGCGGCCTTGATTTCGTCGAGCGGCGTGTTTTTGAGCACGTAGCCGCTGGCCCCCGCGCACAGCGCCTGGTAGATGCGGTCGGCGTCGTCGAAGACGGTTTGCATCACCACGTCGGCGTCGGGCAAGAGCTGTTTGATGCGCGGCAGCGCCTCGATGCCGCTCTGGCCGGGCAAATGGATGTCGAGCAGCACCACCTGCGGCGCCGCCCGCACCTCGGTGAGCTGGCGGAAGAAGTCTTCCGCCGACCCGGCCTCGATCACGCATTCCAGCTCCGGCTGGCGGCACAGGTAGTCGTGCAGCAGCTCGCGCACTTCGGGGTCGTCTTCGACCAGGGCCAGGCGGATCGGGTTCATTGCTGCAAAGGTCCGTTGGCCGGGTGGAGTGGGGCAAGCCGGGCCGTACCCCCAATTGCGGTACCCCCAAATGCGGTACAAGCGGCGGTTGCAGGCCCCGACAGGGCGGCGGAATTTTGCCCCGTTCAAATCCATCCAGTGCCCGGCCGGGCGCCGGGAGGCGGTTTTCATTCCCGGAGCCTTACCCCTACCCTTACGCTACCTTCCAAATGCGCATTTTTCTACGAATTTCGAGCCTCCTGCTGCTGGCTACCGGACTGGCCCCGGCGGCACTCGCCCAAAACGTGGGCATCGGCACCACCGCGCCCACCCAAACCCTGGACGTGAACGGCCAGCTGCGCGTGCGCGGCCTGAGCGGCGCCGACCGCGGCCCGAGCGGCACCGACACCCGCCTGCCCGTGGTGCTGCCCGACGGCACGCTGAGCCTGAGCCCGCCCGTGTACAGCGCCTCGCCAGACGTGCCGGGGGTCGTTGGTGGCACCAGTGTTCCCGATACCTACGGGAACGACATCGCCATGAGTGGCACGACGGCCTATGTGCTAAAGGTCGCCTTTGCGAACGGCAGCCAGAACTACTCCTTGCAGATTTTCGACGTGGCCAACCCCAGCGCGCCCGTGCTGCTTGGCAGCATCAGCACGGCCTCCGGTGCCAACAGCATCGCCGTGAGCGGCACCACGGCCTACGTGGTGAGCCGCACCGCCAACACCTTGCAGGCCTTTGACGTGGCCAACCCCGCCGCGCCGCGGCTGCTCGGCACCGTGGCGACCAACAACTTCCCGTATGGGGTGGCCGTGCGCGGCACGAGGGTGTGCGTGACGACGTACAACGACGCGACGAGCGCGGGAAGCCTGCAGGTGTTCGACGTGGCCGCGCCCGGCACCCCGGTGGCCCTGGGCAGCATCGGCACGGGTGGCGAGCGCTGGGACATGGACATCAGCGGCACGACGGCCTGTGTATCGACCTCGTTCGGGAGGCTGTTGCGGACCTTCAACATCGGGGGGAGCGGTGGCCCGGTGCTGCTGAATAGCTTCGACACGAGCGCCAGCCTGGGGGGAGACATCTTTGCCAGCATCGCCGTGAGCGGTACGAAAGCCTACGCGACGACCTACTCTGACATGCTGTATGTTTTCGACGTGGCCGCGTCCGGCACCTTGACGCTGCTGGGCGGTGTTGCCACGGGCTCCCTTCCCATCGACCTGGCCGTGAGCGGCAGCACGGCCTACGTGGTGAACAACGACGGCAGTGCGCTCCAGACCTTTGACGTGAGTACGCCCGCTACGCCGGTCCTGCTCAATACCATTGCCATGGCCAACTTCCCCTCGAAGGTGGCGGCCAGCGGCACAACGGCCTGCGTGCTGAACGATGTTTACGATACGCTGCAGGCCTTTCGGCTCGACGGCCGCTTCCCGCCGCGGGTGGTGGCCGTGAATGCCGACGGCAGCCTGGTTTCTGTGCCGGTGCCCGGCGGGGCCGACTTCATCCAGAACCAAACGGCCACGGCCCAGGCCGGGGGCTTCAACCTGAGCGGCAACGGCACGGTGGGCGGCACGCTCACGACCGGCGGCCCCGTCACGGCCGGCGGGGCACTCACGGTGGGCGGCCCGGTCACGGCCAGCGGGGCACTCACGGCCAGCGGCCCCGTCACGGCCGGCGGCACGGTGGCCGTGGACGCGGCCAACGCCAACACGGGCACGGCGGCCAGTTTCCTGCGCTTCGGCGACGGCGGCAGCGGCGAGGGCATCGGCAGCAAGCGCACGGCCGGCGGCAACCAGTACGGGGGGATTTCTACACCAACGGCACCAACCGCCTGAGCATCGCCCAAGGCGGCAACGTGGGCATTCGCACCGCTGCGCCCACGGCCGCGCTCGACGTGAACGGCAGCACCCGCCTGCGTGGCCTGACCACGGCGGGCTTCGTGACGACCGACGCCAGCGGCAACCTGGGCAGCGTGGTCGGCAGCGGCAGCTTCGTCCAGAACCACACGGCCACGGTCCAGGCCGGGGGCTTCAACCTGAACGGCAGCGGCGCGGTGGGCGGGGCGCTCGTGGCCGGCGGCACGGTGGCCGTGGATGCGGCCAACGCCAACGATGGCACGGCGGCCAACTTCCTGCGCTTCGGCGAGAGCGGCAGCGCCGAGGGCATCGGCAGCAAGCGCACCGTCGGCGGCAACCGGTACGGGGTGGATTTCTATACCAACGGCGTCGCCCGCCTGAGCGTCGCCAACGGCGGCAACGTGGGCATTGGCACCACCGCCCCCACGGCCGCGCTCGACGTGAACGGCGGTGCCCGCCTGCGCGGCCTGACCACGTCCGGCGTGGTGACGACCGATGCCAGCGGCAACCTGAGCAGCGGCACGGGCAGCGGCAGCTTCATCCAAAACCAAACGGCCACGGCCCAGGCCGGGGGCTTCAACCTGAGCGGCAGCGGCACGGTGGGCGGCACGGTGACCGTGGATGCGGCCAACGCCAACACGGGCACGGCGGCCAGCTTCCTGCGCTTCGGCACCAGCGGCAGCGGCGAGGGCATCGGCAGCAAGCGCACCGCAGGGGGCAACTTTGGGGGGCTGGACTTCTACACCGCCGGCACCAACCGCCTGAGCGTCGCCAGCGGCGGCAACGTGGGCATTCGCACCACCGCCCCCACGGCCGCGCTCGACGTGAACGGCACCACCCGCCTGCGCGGCCTCGACGGGGCCGGCGTGGTGCTGGCCGACATCGACGGCAACCTGAGCACCAACCCGTTCGGCTATATCCAGAACCAGGCGGCCACAGTCCAGCCCGGCGGCTTCAACCTGAGCGACAACGGTAGGGTAAGCGGCACGCTCACGGCCGGCGGCACGGTGGGCGTGGATGCGGCCGATTTCAACGATGGCACGGCGACCAACTTCCTGCGCTTCGGCGCCATCGGCAGCGGCGAGGGCATCGGCAGCAAGCGCACCCCCAACGGTAACCGGTACGGGCTGGATTTCTACACCAACTCCACCAGTCGCCTGAGCATCGCCAGCGGCGGCAACGTGGGCATTGGCCTCGGCACCAACACCGCCACGGCCCCGCTCGACGTGAACGGCAGCGCCCGCTTGCGCGGCAACCTGCGCCGGGACGTGCGCCTGTGCCCGGTGAACACCACCAGCGCCACTTACTACACCCTGACGGCGGCCGACATTGCCTTCGACGTGTTCAAGGTGGCCAACGGGGCCTACGCCCGCGGGTTCGAGCTGCCCGCCGCCGGCAGCGGGCAGCAAATCGGCCAGGAGCTGACCATCTACAACGTGGCCACGAGTTCCTGCATCATCAGCAACGTCAATACCGACAACCCGACCACCCCCACCACGCTTCAGGACAGCAACACGGCGGGCCTTCACGCCGTGAAGTTTATCTGGGACGGGGTCTGGATTCGGGTGCAGTAGGCCGCCGCCGGGCTGGCCGTTGATTTCCGGCAACAAGCCGCCCGGGCGGCACGCCTGGCCACCCTCGAAAGCCTGCTGAGCGCGCGGGCCGAAGCGCACTAGCAACCGGCTCCCGGCGGCGGGCCGGGCGATATTTGCGGCGCTCGTCACCGCCACCGCCCCACCCCGATGCCCCGCCTGCCCCACCGCCTCGCTCCTGCCCTGCCCGGCCTGCTGACGTTGCTGCTCCTCGGCAGCGCTTCGGCCCACGCGCAGGCGCCTATCCTCACGAACCTTTCGCCGGTGCGCAACGCCGTGGCCGCGCCGGCTAACGCGAATGTGGCCGTCACGTTCGACCAGCCGATGCAGAACACGCCCGCCACCCGGCAGGCGCTCAAGGTCTTCAGCCAGCAGCGCGGCGGGCGAATGAGTGGCACCCAGGGCGGCGCGGCCACGGTCAGCGGCAACACGATCCCCTTCGACCCCACCTACGATTTCAAGCCCGGCGAGACGGTTTTCGTCACGACTACCCCCGCCGCCACGGCCACCAACGGAGCGCCGCTGGCGCGGGGGCAGGTGCAGCAGTTCACGGCGGCGGTGGGCGGTCCGGGGCGGGGGACGTTTGTGGCGCCAGCTACTAATGCGGAGGTGAGCGTGGGCAATCAACCCATTTGCGTTGCGGTTGGGGATCTGGATGGGGACGGTGATCTGGACCTGCTTGCGGCCAACAACAACGCCAACACGGTGAGCGTGCGGCT
>JANPLI010000023.1:0-29521 GCA_031426455.1 Hymenobacteraceae bacterium
GGGGGGGGGGGCGTTGGCGGGGGCACGGCCGTTGCGCCCACCACCTAACGACAGTGCGCCGCGCCGTCTAATACCAAAACAAGGTTTTACGCCGGCGCGGCGCACCGTTTTTATAGGGTTGTGCTGAACCGGCGCGTTATTCCGCCACCTCTTTCACCACCACTTTCGTCATCACATCGTTGGCTTTGATCTGGTCGATCACGTCGAGGCCGTCCACTACCCGGCCGAAGACCGTGTGGTTGCGGTCGAGGTGGGCCGTATTGTCGCGCGAGTGGCAGATGAAGAATTGCGAGCCGCCCGTGTTGCGCCCGGCGTGGGCCATACTCAGCACGCCCCGGTCGTGGTACTGGTTGTTGCCGTCCAGTTCGCACTTGATTTTGTAGCCGGGGCCACCGGCACCGGTGCCGGTGGGGTCGCCGCCCTGAATCACGAAGTTGGGGATGACGCGGTGGAACTTGACGCCATCATAAAAGCCCGACTTGGCGAGCTTCAGGAAGTTGGCGACGGTGTTGGGGGCGTCTTTCTCAAAGAATTCGACGGTCATCACGCCTTTGGGTGTGTGAATTTCTGCGATTGGCTTCATCAATAGAAAGGGGGTGGAAAACAGACCCCTTGCCACAAAATTACGGCTTTTTGCGGCGCTCCCCCCCGGATTTTGTGCGGGTAAAAGCGCGCTCATACGAAAAAAAATGACGTTGGGTTTTGATAAAATGCAGTTGCCTAGTACTTTTGCGGAAGGATTCCAAATCGCGTCCCTTTTTCAATCCCCCCAAATCCCTTCAAATGAAGAAATTCCTGACCTCCGCTTCGTTCGTGTTCGCCGCTGCTGCTGCCCTTTCGCTGACCTCGTGCGGCGAGAAAACCGCTGAAACCACGACCACGACGACGGAAATGTCGGCTGACTCGTCGGCGATGAGCACCGAAGCTCCTGCTCCGATGGCCGGCGACACCGCTGCTGCTGCCGCTCCGGCTGCTGGCGAAGCTGCTGCTCCTGCCGCTGGCGAAGCCGCTGCTCCGGCTGCCGCTGGTGCTGAAGCCACCAAAATGGAAGCTTCGTCCACGACGACGACGACGACGGAAGTGAAGAAGTAGTTCTTCGGTCTTCCGACCTTAAACGGCCCGGCTGCCTTCGTTGGCAGCCGGGCCGTTTTTTTGTGGGGTGGCGAATGGCCTAGCGCCGGTTGTCGTCGTCGGTCAGGATGCTGAGGTAGGAATCGTAGCGCGACGCGGCGATTTCGTCGGCTTCCACGGCCGCGCGCACCGCACAACCCGGCTCGTGGGTGTGGCGGCAGTTATGGTAGCGGCAGTGGCCCAGGCGCACGGCCATTTCGGGAAAAAAATGCGCCAGTTCGGCACCGCTGATGTCCACTACGCCCAGTTCTTTGATGCCGGGCGTATCGATCAGGTCGGTGGTGCCATCGACGGCGTATAATTCCGCCACTGTGGTGGTGTGGACGCCCTTGTCAGAGAAAGCCGAGATTTCGGCGGTCTGCACGTCCAGGCCCGGAATCAGGGCGTTCACCAGCGTGCTTTTGCCTACGCCGGAATGGCCCGAAAGCAAACTCCGCCGGCCCGCCAGCTTGGCCCGCACAGCCTCCAGTCCGGCACCAGTGTGGGCCGAACACACCAGCGAGGCGTAGCCCAGCGGCGCGTAGAGGTCGGCCAGTTCCTGCTGTACGGCAGCCATTTCCGGCGAATACTCGTCGGCCTTATTGAAAACCAGCACCACCGGAATAGCATAAGCCTGCGCCGTGACCACAAAGCGGTCGATAAAACCCAGCGAGGTGGCCGGCGAAACCAGCGTGACGAGCAGCAGCGCCTGGTCGAGATTCGCCGCCACAATCTGCCGCTGCCCGGCCCGGTGTACCGACCGTCGGATGATGTAATTGCGCCGCGGCCCAATCTGGGTGATGACGGCGGGTGCCGTGGCATCGGCGGCGTCTTCGGGCAGCAACGTCACTTCGTCGCCGACGGCCACGGGGTTGCTGACGCGCAGGTTGGCCGTCCGGAACTTACCCCGCAGCCGGGCGCGCCACAGGCAGGGCGCCCCATCGGCTCCGGTGGTGCGCACCACATACCACGAGCCGGTGGATTTGACGACAAGACCAGTCAGCGGGGCAGGGGGAAGCAAAGGCATCGGCAGAAAAACCCCTGCCGATGGTGGCAGGACGCGCAAAGAAACGGCACTCAGGCGCCGCCAGGTGCGGCCGGGGGGCGCAACGCAGGCGGTAACCAGGATTCGATACTCCGCAAAATCAGCGCGGTGGCGCCAGCCTGCCGTGCTACGAACGCCGCCGCCGCCGTGCCAGCCATTTGGCGGGCAGGTTCGTCGGTCAGCCAGGCGGTCAGTTGCAGCGCCAGTTCATCAGGGGAACCCACACTGCGCCCGCCACCGGCCGCTATCAGTGCCGCCGCTTCAGGAAAACGGGTGATGCGGGGGCCAAAGAGCACGGGTGCGCCGAACACGGCGGCTTCCAGCACATTGTGCAGGCCCGCGCCGAACGCTCCGCCCACGTAGGCCACGGTGGCGTAACCGTAAAGGGTGCTCAGCAAGCCGATATTATCGATCAGCAGCACCCGGTAAGTAGAAAAATCAGCTGAGGAATCGGCCTGCATTGCCGCCGAGTAGCGCAGTACGGCCAACCCGGCCAGCGCCGCCTCGGTGGCTTGCAGGGCGGCGGCGTCCACTTCGTGCGGCGCCACGATGAGCTGTAGCCCGGCGGCGGCGGGCAAATCCAGCGCGGGCCGCAGCGCCCGTAAGTCGGCGGGCCACGCCGAGCCCACCACCAGCACTGGCGCCGCCGGAGCACCCCGGAAAGTTTCTACCAGCGGTAGACGGCGGCGCTCGGCGGCGGTGGCCAGCACGCGGTCGTAGCGCGGGTCGCCGGCCACGGAAACCTGCGCGGGCGGCATCCCGGCGCGCTCGGTCAGCAGGCGCGCGGAGGCTTCGTTTTGGGTGAAAATGTGCGTGAAGCAAGGCAGCAAGGCCCGGAAAAATCCGCCCCAGGGCTTAAAAAAGATTTGCTCCGGCCGGAAGGCGGCGGCAATCAGAAAAGTAGGCACCGATTGGGCACGCAGGCCGTGGAGGTAGTGATGCCAGAACTCGTACTTCACGAAGATGGCCAACGTGGGTCGCACCGTATCCAGAAAGGCGGCGGCGTTGGCGGCGGAATCAGTGGGTAGGTAGGCCACCACGTCGGCGCCCGGCCAGGAATGGCGGATCTCGTAGCCGGAAGGCGAGAAGAACGTCACCAGCAGTCGTAATCCCGGACCGTGAGCGGCGCGCAGGGCTTCCAGCACCGGCCGGCCCTGTTCGAACTCGCCGAGCGAAGCGGCGTGCAGCCACACCAGGGGGACGCGCGCATCGGTCGCGGCCAGCGCGGCTCGCAGACGCTCCTGCCACCCGGCCCGGCCCGCCACCCAGTGCGCCGCCTTTGGGTGAAAGGGCGCCGCCAGGCGCAAGAGGGTGGTGTAGGCGCCAACGCCGAGGTCGTAGAGAAAAGACAAGGTGGTGGTGGTGTGGTGGTGTGGTGGTGTGGTGGTGTGGTGGTGTGGTGGTGTGGTGGTGTGGTGGTGATTATCAAAATGCCTTAATCAAAAAAAATCCGGTTGCTTTTTCAACGAAAAAGCAACCGGATGCAGAAAGGGCAGTACGCCTTGAAAACCAGAAACCAGAAACCAGAAACCAGAAACCAGAAACCAGAAACCAGAAACCAGAAACCAGAAACCAGAAACCAGAAACCAGAAACCAGAAACCAGAAACCAGAAACCAGAAATCAGAAATCAGAAACCAGAAACCAGAAACCAGAAACTACCGCCGCGCCAGGTAGTCGGCTACTCCTTCGCGGGTGGCGTGCATCGCTTCTTTGCCTTCTTCCCAATTGGCGGGGCACACTTCGCCGTATTTTTCAACGTGGAGCAGGGCATCAGCGGTGCGCAGTACTTCGTCGATGTTGCGGCCCAGGGGGCCGTCGTTCACCAGTTGGTGACGTACGATGCCGTCGCGGTCGATCAGAAATAAGCCTCGGTAGGCTTCGGGGACGCCCACGAACGTCAGTTCATCGGCTTCGTTGTACTCGAAGTCGCCGCCCAGAACGTCGTAGTTTTTGGCAATCGTCATCGCCGGATCGGCTACCAGCGGGTATGTCACGCCCTCGATGCCGCCTTTATCGCGTGGGGTGTTGAGCCAGGCGAAGTGCGAGAAATGCGAATCCGTAGAACAACCTACCACGGCCACGCCCCGCTGTTCGAAGGCGGCTAGTTTATCCTGGAAAGCCAGGATTTCGGTGGGGCAGACGAACGTGAAATCCCGCGGGTAGAAGTAAAACACTACGTGCTGCTTGCCGAGGTAGCGCTCCAGCGAGAAATCTTCTTCGAACTCGCCGTCGATCACGGCCGTCGCTTTGAACGCAGGGGCTTTTTTGCCAACCAGAACTGCCATAGAGAAAAAACAATCAGTTAAAAA
Organism: Hymenobacteraceae bacterium; assembly: GCA_031426455.1. Taxonomy (GTDB): domain Bacteria; phylum Bacteroidota; class Bacteroidia; order Cytophagales; family Hymenobacteraceae; genus JANNMJ01. Next base: position 4,466 of record JANPLI010000023.1, read on the forward strand.
CGAAAAGAAAAAGAACCTGCCGGGTGGCCAGCTGGTCCGGTACCCAACTACCGGAGCGGGCCGGAAGTTTGCGTCCCACAAAGGTAGGGTGCTGCGAAAGGGTCGCGGTTTTAACCCACCGGTCGCCGCCGCTGCCACCACCACGCACCGCCAGCCAATGCCAGTAGGGCAGCGCCTGCGCCCAGGGCGGGCAGGTTAGATCGGGGCCAGCCGCTGCTGAAGCTGCCGGGAGGCGCCAGGGCCACCGGGCGTTCGTCGCCGGTCAGTACCAGACCAGCCCAATAGAACGGATGAGCTTCCTCGGCCGTCGCCGCGCGGCGGATATACTGCCGTTTGGCTTCATAAAGGGCGGTTTCTGCTGATTCGTGATGGCTCAGTTGGCGGTAGAACGAACTCAGTAAGGCGGCGGTGGCGCGGTCGTCCACGCGCCAGAGGGTGGCGACCACGGCGGCGGCGCCGGCATAGGAAAACGCCCAGCTCAAGGAGTGGACGCTCTCGGCGGCGCCCCCCTGCCGGCCGACGCCGGTCTCACAGGCGCTCAGCACCACCAGGCGCGGGCGCAGGTGCAGGCGGTGCAACTCGGCGAGGGTGAGGTCGGCGTCAGAGGTGGTCCCCGGTCGGGGAGAATTGGGTGCTAGTAATAATCTGGATGCCACGGGGTTAGTCAGATTGGCGTGGGCGTGCGTGGCCAGGTGCAGCACGCTGCACGTCGGGGCTAGGGCGCGGAAGGCATCCGGGGTAGCGTCGGCTCCGGCGTAATAAGTGCCGGCCACGTCTCGTTGCAATTCCTGAAGCAGACCAGCGGTAAAAGGCAGGGCGCGGGGATCGCTGAGGGGCGCGTTGGCAAAAGGCGCCAGCGCCAGCAGAGGGCCAGCGGTGGGCACCGAGGGTTGTGCCTGCTGTAACCCGTGTAGCGTGAGCGAGTGCGCGTAGGAAATATGCCAGCGGTGGCCAGCGTAGGCTAGGTGGCGGTAATCGGGGGGAACGGATGGGGCTGCCCGCATCAGCAGGGCTTCAAAGGGCACCTGCCATAGTTCGCCGTCGGGGGAGATGATGAGTCGCCGTACCCCTGGGGCCAGTACCTTGGCCACCGGGGCCAGGATCTGGGTGTAAAGCTGCGCCGCCAGCCGGGCGTACGAACCAGCGCCGGGGGTGGCCAGCGCCCGCGTCAACGAATCGACCTGCGCCGCGAAGGCGTCCGGCAGTTCCAGCCGCAGCAGCCGAATGCCGGTACGCTGCACCACAAAGGCGTAGAGGCGTTCGCGCTCCGTTCCGTCTTCATAAGTGGTCCGCCGCAGGTATTCAACCGCCGCGACGGAGCCATTGGCCGGTAGATTGGCCGCTACCTGCGTTGGCGAGAGAACGAATGCACCCCCGAACGCTTGGGCCACCTGCGCCGGAAACTGCGACCCGCCCTGCGCCCGTAACCGGTCCAGGTACCGTTGGCTGGAAGCGGTTGAATCCACGGCTTGGCGCACCAGCCCATCGACTGCCAGCACGGGCGCACTGGAAATCAGTAACGCCAACTCCTGCCAACGGCGGTTTGCCGTGACGGCTCGCGCATAAGTTGTGCGTAGGGCCGGGGCGATGTGCAGCAGCTCCTCGGACTGCCCGCCGCTCACCCGCGTGAGCAGCCGGTAAGCTTTGGCATTCTCGGCGATGGCGAACGCGCGTGTCAGATAGGATGCCTGACCCGTTCGACGGAACATCACCTCACCAGCCTCCACGGCCAGCGCGTACGTGTCCAGGGTGGTGGCGGGATCGAGGTTGGCGTTACTGCCGCCGGTGGCGTCGGCGGCGCGGCGGCGTTGGCTGTTCAGCAGCAGGGCGACGTGATTAGCCGCCGTGTAATAAAGCGGCAGATAGGCCGCACGGTGGGTTTGCTCATAGGCCTCCCACGAGGTGGTTGTCTGCTGTTCCAGCAGGTAGCGTAGCTCTGGCCAGGCCGCGCCGCGTGCCAGCAGGGTGGCTATAGCCGTGGTACTGGTGTCGGTTGGGTTCAGCCCTAGTGCCGTATGCAGGTCGCGCCGGGCCTGGGCAAAGTAAGTCAGAGCCCGGAGGGGTTCGCCCTGTACGCGGTAAAGTTCGCCCAGCGTGATCGTGGGGCGCATCCGCTTGCGGGGCATCGGTTCCAGCGCGACGGCCCGTTGCAAGCAGCGGATGGCTTGCGTGAGGGCGGTCTGGTATTCGGTATCCGTGGTGGTCAGTGGCATTTCCATTGCCCACAGCACGCCCCGCTGGTGCCAGAGACGCGCGTATTCCGGCACCGAGTTGCTAAACTGACGCGTGGTGGCGACCAGGGCGCTGTCCAAGTAAGTATCGGCAACAGCGCACCACGAGGTAAACTGCCGGTTACCTATCCGGCCAACGTTGGGCGTCCGGCGGGTAGCGTTCATCACGCGTCCCATCCAACCCAGCGCCTGACCCAATTGGGTAGGGGGGAGCAGAGCAGCATCGGCCAGCGCCACCGGCCTGCCGGGCTGTCGAACCAGCCGTAAGGCGTCCGCCGTTGCCTGGAAAGCGGAATCCCGTGTACTGACGGTCTGGTCCCCGAGGCCTATTTTCAGGTTATAAGTCCGCCCGATGGCCAACCGTAAGGTGGCATTTTGGGCGGGTACGAGCGCGGATGGTTGCCGCTGAAGGGCTTCCTGCGCTTGCTGGGTCGCGCGCAGAGCAGATGATAAATTGTTCTCGGCCAGCGCCGCGTGCGCGTAGGCCAGTGCTATTCCGGCGGTGGCCAGCGGACTGGGACGACCGGCCGCCAGCGAGTCGAGCAGGCGGTTGCCTTCTACGGCGGCACCCAGCAGCAACAGGATGCGGGCACGCCCCACGGTGGCGCCCTGCCGCTCGGCTGGTGTGGCCAGGCGGTCGCGCATTACCTGGCCATAACGCAGGCAGGCAAGCGGCTCGTCGGCGGTGGCTTCGGCTAACACAGCCTCTTGCAGCCGAAGACGGGCACTACTCGCAGTCTGGGCTACGGCTCGTTGCGAGGCCGGCAGCAGCGTCAGCAACAGCAGGCTAACCAGCAGGGGCCTCATTGAGGAGCCGCTGCCGTCGCCGGTTCGTGCACCAGCACCTGAAAGGTTTGCCGGGTGCGCTGCTCCAGCACCACGGTGCGGCCTTCGGTGAGGCGTTGGCGACTTTCGGGGGTCGAGTTGCGCACCGTATAAAGCGCCAGCCCGTCGGCATTGTGGCGGATGGTGAAGGTGGCCATCAGGGCTTCGCGCAGGCGCCGGAGGCGGTCGGCGTCGAAATCGCAGACCACCGAGTACGACAGGGCCGAGCTTTGCTGCAGGTTGCCCCGCAGCCGGCATGTGGCCAGGGCGGCGAAGATGGTTTGCAGGTGGTCTTCGGAAATGAAGGTGAAGTCGCGCGTCTCGAACGAGATCAGCACCTGCGCGGGCTTGTAGATGATGGCCGGTGCCAGGCGCGGGTGCTGGCAGTCGTGAACGAGCGTGCCCGCCGCCTCTGGGTCCACGAACGAGCGGACGCGCAGCGGTATCCGGCGCGCGGCCAGCGGCTGAATGGTTTTGGGGTGGATGACGGAGGCGCCGTAGTACGCCATTTCGATGGTTTCCTGGTACGAAATCTCCGGGTACAGCACCGTGTCCGGGAAAAACTTGGGGTCGGCGTTGAGCAGGCCGGGCACGTCCTTCCAGATCGTCATCTGGGTGGCGCCCAGGCAGTAGGCGAAGATGGCGGCCGAATAGTCGGACCCCTCGCGGCCCAGGGTGGTGGTGCGTCCGTCCGGGGTGCTGCCCACGAACCCCTGCGTGACCACCACCTGCCCGGCGGCCAGCAGCGGGGGCAGCGCTGCCTGGAGGTGGCGCTCGGTGGTGTCCCAGTCCACGCGGCCCTCGCGCCAGGTGCGGTCGGTCCGGATCAGCGGGCGGGCATCGAGCCAGTGGGCGGGCAGGCCGTCGGCGCGCAGCCAGTGCGCGAGCAAGGTGCTGGAAGCCAGCTCGCCGGCGCTCACGATCTGGTCGTACTGCTGGTCAAAGTCCGCCGCCGGGTCGGTAGCTTCGAGCTTGCGCGCCACGCCCCCAAACAGCGTGTGGAGGGCGGCGTGCGCGGGGTCGGCGGGGTCGGACAACAGCTCACGGGCAATGGCCGAGTGGGCGCGTTCCACTTCGTGCAGCACGTCCAGCGCGGCATCGAGCGCCCCGATGTAGGCGTGGCGGAAGGCGGCTTCCAGGGCATTGGTGGTTTTGCCGATGGCCGAAACCACCACCAGCAGGCCGGTTTCGGGGGCCAGATGTCGCCGCACGATGGCGGTCAGGTTGCGGATGGCGGCGGCGTCGCGCACAGAGGCGCCGCCGAATTTGAAAACGTGCACGGGAAGCAGTAAACGAAGAAGAACGAAGGACGCAAGCAGCGGGTCAAGAGCGCTGCGAAAGTAGGGCCGCCGCACCGCCGAACCAACGGCGGGCGCTCCGGCGCCGAAACCGGACAAGCACCGGGACGCCCATTCCGCACCTCGTCCGGGACCGGACAAGCACCGGAATGGGGATTCCGTCCCCTGTCCGGGACCGGACGAGCACCGGAATCAGGATTTCGCCCCTCGTCCGGTCCCGGACAAGGTCTGCCGTCGTCACGGAAGGGCTCGTCCGGTGGCGCCCGTTTTTCGGCTTGGCGCGCCTGCCCGTACTTTTGGGCAGGCAATGGCGCTGCCGCCCTGCCTTACCCGTTCATTTAGCTCCTTTCACTCTCCGGATGGATTCCTCCAAGCTCGCCCTGCCCGTCGGCACCACCCTCGACCGCTTCATCATGCGGAAGCAGGAAGATTTCCCTTACGCCACCGGCGAACTCTCGCAGTTGCTGCGCGACATTGCGCTGGCTGCCAAGATTGTGAACCGCGAAATCAATCGTTCCGGGCTGATCGACATCACCGGCGCCCTGGGGTCGCAGAACGTGCAGGGCGAAGAGCAGCAGCGCCTCGACGTGGTGGCCAATATCCGTTTCATCCGCGCCCTGCGCAATGGCGGCGAGGTTTGCACGATCATCTCCGAAGAAGAAGAAGAGATGATCCAGACCGGTAACCCGATGGGCAAGTACATCGTGGCAATGGACCCGCTGGACGGTTCGTCGAATATCGACGTGAACGTGTCTATCGGCACCATCTTTTCGATCTACCGACGCACCTCGCCCACCGGCGCCGACGGCACGATTCAGGACTGCCTCCAGAATGGCACCCATCAGGTGGCCGCTGGCTACATCATCTACGGTTCCAGCACGATGCTGGTGTACACCACCGGCGCGGGCGTCAACGGCTTCACCTACGAAGCCTCGCTGGGCGAATTCTTCCTGTCGCACCCCAATATCACCACCCCGCACGATGGGGCCATCTATTCCTGCAACGAAGGCAATCTGCTGGAATACCCGCAGGGCGTGCGTTCTTTCATCACGTACTGCAAGGAGCAGAAGTACTCGGCCCGTTATATCGGCTCGCTGGTGGCCGATTTCCACCGCAACCTACTGAAAGGCGGCATCTATCTGTACCCCAGCACGGCTAAATCGCCGGAGGGTAAGCTGCGGCTGCTCTACGAATGCAACGCGCTGGCCTTCATCGTGGAACAGGCCGGCGGCAAGGCCACCAACGGCACCAAGCGGATTATGGAGATTCAGCCCGATGCCCTGCACCAGCGCTGCCCGTTCGTGGTGGGTTCGGCGGCAATGGTCGATAAGGTAGCGGAATTCCTGACCAAAGAGCCCGCCCTGCAAGCCGCGAGCTAAGGGCTTGGTGGGTGCTCATTTTTTTTTCTGCCGAATGTCGAAGCTGCTGCTCCCGGTTCTTTTGCTGCTGACACTGACCTTCTCCGCTGCGGCCCAGAAAGCCCGCACCGAAGGCGGCGGTGGCGGCGCGCGGCCGGGGCTGCGCAACGGATTGATTTTCGGAGGAGTAGGGGGGCAGATCGACGGCGACAAGATGAGCGGCTACAACAAGCCGGGCGTCACGGTGGGCGGGGTGTCGGTCATTCCGCTCTCCGACCACTGGAACGCCCGCTTTGCCATTCTGTACACCCAGAAAGGGGCGCGCTCGCGGTCGGCTGACTCCGCTAACACCAACCTGCTGCCCACCACGCCATTACCGGGGCAGCTTTCCACCGGCTACGTGCAGCAGCAGCCGGGTTTCTGGCTGCGTTACCGGCTCAACTACGTCCAGATTCCGCTGCTGGCCGAGTGGCGCGTCAGGCCCAGTCTGAGCTTGCAGGGCGGGGTCTCGTTCGACTACCTGCTCCGCGCCACCGCTGATTACGGCACCGGATACGGCCCACCGTTGGGCGTTCAGTTCCGGCCAGTCGATCTGATGGGCCACTTCGGCGTCGAGTACGCCTTCGCCGACCGTTGGGCCGTGGATATGCAGTTCAGCTACTCGCTGCGCGATATCAGTACCGAAAGAGTGGGCACCGACAAGTACGCCTTCTTCGTGGGGCGCGTCGGGGGCTACCGCAACAACCTGCTCGCCACCACGCTGCGCTTCTACCTTTCGGACCCGCCCGTCTATAAGGGCAAAAGCATCATTCGCACCCCCGCCGAAAAGCAGGCCGACGAAGCCGATGGCGAACCGACGACGCCGTAAGCCCCCGTTACCGTCCTTAAATAAACGCAAAGCCCCCGCCCGAAATCACTCTCGGGCGGGGGCTTTAGTATTAGGTTAGCGTCGTGGGCTATTGCACGACCGGCTTCTCTTCTGCGGCGTCCGGCGTTTGGGCCGGTACCTCGCCACCCGTACTCAAACCAGCGGCGGCAGTGTCAGCAGCTTTGGCCGTATCCGCATCCGTGTCTGAGGCTTTACTCGGTTCAGTAGCCTCATTTCCTTCAGCGATCAGTTGGGGCGCGAGGATGGCATACCACGTCGCCAGCTTCTTGATGTCGGATAGATAGACGCGCTCGCGGTCGTAGTCGGGCAGCACTTCGCTCAGGAAAGTCACCAGCGCCTGCGGCTCCGATTTGGCCGTCACCGGGACCTGCTCGCCGTAACGGGCGTGGATGGCTTGCAGAATGTCGAGCAGCGGCACCGTGTTTTCCTCGGTCGTGACGTACATCGAGATATCACCCAACGACGAGACCTGCTGCTGCGCCGGCACCACCGACCGCGTGCGCGGTTCGGTCAGGGTTTCCACTAAAATCCCGTTGCGGGCCGGGCTGACTACCCGAAACAGTCCGCTCTTGCCACTGATGGCCACAATCTCCTGAAGGTTCAACGCCATAACATCAAATCAGCTGATCCGGGGCGGGATCAGGTCGCTGGAAAAATAAAGAAAGCCGCCGCGCCGCCCGGAAGCGTCCGGGCCAGCACGGCGGCTCAAAACTACGCTCACTGGGCCTTTTTGCGCCCAAGCGGTCGTCGCTAGAGTTTGAACATTACTGGGATGCTGTACTTGCTCGAATAGCCGGGGCCTTTGAACTTGAGCAACTTGACCACCCGTAGAGCTTCTTCGCCGCAGCCCGCCCCGGCGTTTTTCACTACCACGGCGTTGCTGATGCTGCCATCGTCGTTGAGGGTGAAGTCGATGATGCACTGGCCCTGGATGCGGTTGCGCCGGGCCGTGGCCGGGTACGCCAGGTTCTGGGCCACGAACTCGTACATCGCCTGTTGCCCGCCGGGATAGTGTTCGGCTACTGGTAGTGGTTTGGTGGTGCCCACGGAAGGCATCATAGGGGCGGCTGGCTGCGCCGTCAGCGGGTCCGTAGCAGCCGGGGCGGGGCTGGCAGGTGCTTGAGCCAGAGCGGTCAGCGAAGTCAGGGCAGTGAGGGCAAAGCCGGCCAGCAGGCGGCGCGAGAGGTTCTTGTGCATCAGTGAGGAAGCGAAAACGAATGGAAAAAGTGGTCAGGGAAAAGGGGCCGGGAAGCCGAAAGCGCCGCCATAGCAAGGGTGGTGCCAGCTACCGGTGGGTGGAGGCTTCAGGCGCCGGTAATGGGCGGCACCCAGGCTTGGTTTACTTCGCTGATGAAAGCCAGCAGCTCGTCGCGGCCGGTACCGGTATTGGCCGACGTGATGAAGGTACGCGGTAACTCTGCCCACGTCTCCTGAAGGGCGCCGTGAAAAGCAGCCACGTTCAATTCCGTCTGGCGGGCCGACTGCTTGTCGGCTTTCGTGAAGACCAGTACGAGCGGCACTTCATTTTCGCCGAGCCATTGCACAAATTCCAGGTCCACCCGTTGGGGCGGCAGCCGCGCATCGATCAGGGCGCAGACGCACTGGAGGTTTTCGCGCCGCCGCAGGTAGGCGCGTACCATCAGTTGCCATTTGGCCCGGTCGCGTTGGCTCACTTTGGCAAAGCCATAGCCCGGCAGATCGACCAGGTACCACCGCTCGTTGATGATGAAGTGGTTGATAAGCTGCGTTTTACCGGGGGTGCTGGATATTTTGGCGAGCTTACCGAAGCCTGTTAGGTTATTGATCAACGACGATTTACCCACATTCGAACGGCCAATAAATGCGTATTCCGGCAGGGAAGGCGGCGGACAGGCGGCTACCTGCACACTACTGGTCAGAAAACGGGCACTCTGGATAATCATCAATAGGTCTTCAAAAAGTACAATTCTTTCCCCGGCAAGTCAGCAAACTTACGCCCTTAGCCGTATGTTGCGCGCCGAACGTTAGGTAAATCAAACCACCTGCCAGCACGACTACTAACGGTCAGATAGTTGCTCGATATCCGCTCGGTGCCTGTTTCCGTTAGTCTACTCCGGCAGGCATCCGAATGGCGGCTGCTGTTGGCGCGGGGCGTATTTCGCGTAACTTTCCCCGTTCGCTTACCTTATGCCGTCCATCGGGATACAATGCCCCGCCGGTTTGGCCAGCTTTGCCTCTTTTTCTGCCTGATGGCAGTTTCTGTCTTTTTTGAAAGCATTTCGTATGCGTGTGCCCTGTAAGCGGTCCCTGGCCTTGGTTTGCATTGTGGTGGCCTCCTGGAACAGGGTAGGCATTGCCCAGCAGGTACCAGTAACTAAGGGAACCTTACGGACGGCTGCCCGCCTGGAACGCCGGGGACGGTCAGTGGAAGCTTTAGCCATTTATCAGGCACTGCACGCACAGCAGCCGGACCAACCGGCGGTCAGTTTTGCCTATGCTTCGCTTTTATTACAGCAGCGGCAACAGTTAGAAACGGCTCGGGCGCTGTTTGCCCGTGTGCAGGAACAGAATCCGCAGTTTAACCCGCAGTTGGGTTACCGGCTAGCCCGGACACAGCATTTAGTTGGGCAGTACGCCGAAGCCAGTGCCACCTACGAAGCGGCAATGCGGGGCCTGCGAAATACGCCGTCGATGGACGATTTGTCCGAAGAAGATGGCCCGGATATCCGTTCCCTCGATGCTAGCCATCGGTTCAGTGCCTCGGAACTGATTCTGCTTTGCCGCAAAGGCGTGACCGAATGCCAGGCCGCGCTGGCAATGAAAACTGAGCGGTTTCAACCTATTGAGGTGACGCCGTTGGGCGGAGCCGTTAATACGGCTCAAGCTGAGTACGCGCCCGTTGTAAATGAAAATGGCCGAATGCTGCTCTTCGCCGCGCGGCGGGGTAAAAAAGTGCCAGAGCCGGATAAACCGCTGCCCCACGAAAATATTTTTTACGCCCTTCAGGACGACGACGGCAAGTGGGCCGAACCGCACGAAGTAGGGCGCCTGAACACCGCCCTCCACGAAGCGCCCCTTTCCCTCTCCGGTGATGGCCGTAATCTTTATCTCTACCGCGACGTGAACGGCGGCGATATTTTCATCGCCAAACGCGGCACCAACGGAACGTGGTCGGCACCAACGCCGGTAGGCAAGCCGGTCAATTCACCCTATTACGAGCCATCGTTCTGCTTATCTCCCAATGGGCGTTTCGCGTTTTTTGCCAGCGACCGCCCGGAAGGCTTTGGGGGCCTGGACCTGTACGTGACGATGCGTCAGCCCGATGGCTCGTGGAGCCCGGCTTTCAATTTGGGGCCATCCATCAATACGGCGCACGATGAGGATGCGCCCTTCATCAACGCTGAAAACTCGACCCTCTACTTCGCCTCGCGGGGGCATAATTCCATCGGCGGCTTCGATTTGTTTCGCTCTTATATCGATGGGGCCATCTGGACGGACCCTATTAATCTGGGGCCTGGTATCAATACGCCTTTCGACGAAACCGATCTGACCCTGGACGCTAATGAACAGGAAGGATATTTTGCGTCCAACCGCCCCGGCGTTGGGGGTAAAGACTTGTACGCGGTTCGCTTTGGCAAGCCGCTGCCGCCAGAGACGGATGATCAGCGGCCCGCGCCCACGGCAATGCTGGAAGCGGGGAATCCGCCGGTGAATCCAACGAGGAATCAAGGCACGATTACTTCGGCCGGTGTAACCAGCAGCGATGCGGCTGGTGTGCGTTTTGCCCTTTCCGGTCGTGTGCTCGATGGCAACTCCAGGCAGCCGGTGCTTACCGAAGTCAGTGTTATCAACCGCGCGACGCGCCTGGCAGTAGCGGCAGCTAAAACCGACCCGGCTACGGGAAGCTTCCGCATTTTGCTACCCAGCGATGGGTCGTCGTATGCGCTTGAAATACAAACATCTGATTACATGTTTTACACAAGGAATATAGATGTGGCAAGTAATTTGGCCGCTGAAGCCAATTTGGCCGATATTCCGCTGACGCGGCTGGAGACGGGTAAGACGATGGTGTTGAACAAAATTTCGTTCGAAAATAACAAGTCCATTATCAGCCGTCGTTCGCAACCAGAACTGGCGCGGCTTTATGAGTTGCTGCGGCGGAATCCGGCCTTGCGGCTTGAAATTGGGGGGCATACGGACAGTCGGGGGGGAGCAGCATACAACCAGAAGCTTTCGGAGCAACGTGCCCGCGCTGTTGCGCGGTACCTAAATAAACTTGGCGTAGCAAATACCCGCCTCAAAGCCGTTGGCTACGGAATGCGGGCTCCGATTGCGAGCAACGATACCGAAGAAGGGCGTCAGCAGAACCGGCGTACCGAGCTGAAGGTGTTGGAAAACTGACCGATTCTTTTTGACTTTGCATCATAATCGAGGCGCATTCTAAGCAATTTTTCGTGCGTCTCGGCCGGTTTTTATTGGTCGGAACACGCTCAGTATTTGCTTTCTTTGGTCGGCCGTGCCTATTATTGCCCCCGCATTCCGCTTCGCTCTGGTCAGCGTAGCCATAGGCGAGTTGCAACCAATGCGGCGGTTTGCAGTATGTGGTTGCGTGCACAATTGCCCCAGAAGCGGTTACTTTGCCCATCGGTCGGTAATGAAGCCGTGCCAGGTTGGTACCGCTGCCCTTTCACGTTACCGTTTCTTTCGACTTTCCCCCGATCGTACCCTAACCCCTTCACAATGGACTTCCGAGTCACCCGATTAGTTAAAGCCTCGCTGATACTGGCCCTTGCCGGTGCCAGTATGGCCCCCTCCTGGGCGCAGAGTACGCGCAAGGCGCTGAAAACCGCCAACAAGCTGTTCGATAATGAAAGCTACCGCGCTTCGATCCCGTTCTACGAGCAGGTGCTTGCTAAAGAGCCAGATAACGCTCAGGCCCTGTTTCAATGCGGCATCTCTTATATGTCTTTTGACAAAGAGAAAGCCAGCGATTATATCTACAAGGCGCAGCGGCTGAAGCCGAAAGTGTCGAAAGATGTGGAATATTGGCTGGGGCGTGTGGATCACATCAATTTTAATTTTGACGACGCCATTACGCACTATCAGTCGTACGTCGCCTCGTTGAAAAAGAAAAATGACCCGCGCCGCGAAGAGGTAGCCCTGCGAATTCAGCATTCCAAGAATGCCAAGTTCCAGTTCAATAACCAGAAGAACATCTTCGTTAAGAATCTGGGGCCGATTATCAATACGATTGCTTCCGAGCACTCGCCCGTTATTTCTTCGGATGACAAACTGCTCCTGTACACGTCGCGCGGTTCGAATGTGACCGGGGCCGACTCCAAGAAAAAGGGTACGGCTACGGACGGTGAATACTACGAGGATATTTTCGAGTCCAAGCGGATCGACGAAAATACCTGGGATACTCCGCGTTCGCTGAGCGGTGTGCTGAATGGTAAAGGCCACGATGCCTCGATCCAGGTGTATGACAACGACACCAAAATGCTGATGTACCGGCAGGACGAGGACGGCGATATTTTCTTCTCGCAGAAGGAAAACGGCGACTGGACGCAGCCTAAGAAGCTCAACAAGAATATCAACACGAAGCGCTTCCAGTCGGATGCCTTCATCACGCCGGATGGGCTGACGCTGTATTTCTCAACGTCGGAATTCTCGGAGAACAACACGCTCGACATCTATTACTCGACTCGGAGCGCTACCGGCGACTGGGGCGTGCCGCAGAGCATCGGACCAAACGTCAACACGCCGTTCGACGAAGATTCTCCGTTCCTGTCGCGTGACGGCAAGACGCTGTACTTCTCCTCGCGTGGCCACGATACGATGGGCGGCTATGATATCTTCCGCTCGGAGTGGGATGCTGCTGCCCGCCGTTGGGGCAAGCCGACGAATATGGGCTCACCCATCAACACGCCGGACGATGATACCTACTACCGCCTCTCGCCGGATGGTTCGTACGCCTACCTGTCGTCGTACCGCAGTGGTGGCTACGGAGAGAAGGATATCTACACGATCAACTTCATCAAGAACGTGCAGGTGAAGGGCCGGGTGTTTGCCCTGATCGATTCGGCCGCCGTACCCGGTGCCGAACTGGTGTTCAACTCGCAGGGTGCTGATAAGAAAGTGATCTCTTTCCGCGATGTGACCAAGCCGGACTCCGGTACCTACTCGGTAAACCTGCTATCAGGCCGTAATTACCAAGTGAACATCTCCAAAGATGGCCAGCTCATCACGAGTGAGCAGTTCGAGGTGCCCGTCGTGACGCAGGATTCGGCGAATTCCATCGTCAAGAATTTTTACGTGACTTACGTGGATTCGGCGCGGATCCGGGCCAAGCTGTCGGCTACTGATACCTCGACGACGTTTCAGAAGATTTACTTCACGACCGATCAGTACGACCTGCGGCCGGAGTCAATTACGGAACTGGACCGCATTGCGAAAGTACTCAAAAATTACCCGCTCATCAATATCGCTATCGAAGGCAATTGCGACAAGCGTAATACGGATGAGTACAATATGGTCCTTGGCAAGAACCGCGCAGTGGCGGCCTACAAGTACCTCACCGACCACGGTGTAGCTGCGAAGCGCCTGGTGACGATCTCCTACGGCGAGCGTCGTCCGGCCGCCCCGAACGACACGGAAGAGAATATGCAGCTTAACCGCCGCAACGAATTCCGCGTGATTCTGAAGCCTGGCCAGACGTTGAAAGACCTCAAGTTGGGCAAAGACACAGGCACTGGCGGCAAAGCCGGTTCCGACAAGGCCAGCGGCCGGATCAAGCCGGGTGCAGCGGGTCGGCAGAAAAAATAAGCTGACGGCAATTACGCCTCACGCGTAGTCTGCTTTTAGTAAAAAACCGGCCTGACACTCGTCAGGCCGGTTTTTTATTACTGGTTCATTCCGCTTTTTGTCATTTAACTGCGGTGGTAGCGCAACCGGATGCCCCTTCGCCGGGTTGAAGAACGCGGCTGGCGGAGCAATTTTGCGCCCGTAACCGCCGTTTCGGGGCTACCATAGCCCGTCCTTTCAATGTCCGTAGTACCGTATCGCGACCGTACCGACCCGAAGAAAGCCCAGGTGGCGCAGATGTTCGACGCCATTGCTGGTAAGTATGATTTTTTGAATCATTTCCTGAGCGGCGGCATCGACCTTTATTGGCGCCGCCGCGCGGTGGACGAATTGATGAGTGCCCAGCCCAAGCGGATTCTGGACATTGCGACCGGCACCGGCGACCTGGCCATTGCCGCCCTGCGGGCGCAGCCGGAACACGTCACGGGGGTGGATATTTCGGAAGGAATGCTGGCTGTGGGCCGGCAAAAACTGGTGGAAAAGCGCCTGACCGACCGTATCGAGCTACAACTGGGCGATTCGGAAGCGCTGCAGTTTGCCGACAACTCGTTCGATGCCATTACGGCCTCATTCGGCGTTCGCAATTTCGAGAACCTGGAGCGCGGGCTGGCCGAGATGCACCGGGTGTTGAAACCCGGTGGCAAAGTGGTGGTGCTGGAGTTTTCAAAGCCCCGCGCCACGCCGATGAAGCAGCTCTACAACTTTTACTTCAAGAATATCCTGCCGGTGTTCGGTAAGTTGATTTCGAAGGATCAGTCGGCTTACACGTACCTGCCGGCCTCGGTACAGGCGTTTCCGGATGGCGAGGCTTTTCTGGACGTGATGCGCAAAGTAGGTTTCACGACGCCGCGCTGGCAGCCGCTGACGTTTGGTATCAGCTCCCTTTATACCGGCGGCAAGTGAGGAAGGGGACGCGCAGATTCGCCGCTGGCTTGATCAGCCTGCTGGTAGTGGGGAGTGGGACGGTCGCTTTCGCCCAAACGGAACGGAATATCTCGTCCGGCTCCAAGATTCGGGTTAAAAACCTGCCCGAGTACGATAGTCGGCGGTTTCACCCCGGGTTTTTTCTGGGCGTCAATATGGGGCGTTACGTGCCGGAGTATTCGCCAGCTTACGCGGCTAACCCAACACCGCGCTACCTGACGAAGCCGCGCGTAGGGTTTTCAGCGGGTTTCACGGAGGAAATCCGGTTGATGCCGCACTATCTGGCGCTGCGGCTGCAGCAGTCGGTGACGTTCGGGACGCACGAAGTGAACCGTAGTGGTGGGGCAGGGGCGCTGGCTGATACTGCGCAGCAGCTCGGATCGACCATTATCAGCCTGCCGGTATTGATCAAGTATTCTAGTAACCGGCGGCGCAATGTGCGGATGTATCTGGTGGCGGGCGTACGGCAGTCGTTTTCGGTCGGTGGCACTTCCAAAGACCGGCTGCCGGGGCAATTGGAAGTAGGTACTAATGATCTGAGCCTGGAATACGGCGTGGGAGCAGACCTCTTTTATCCGCTCTTCAAATTCGCCCCGGAACTGCGTTTTTCGCACGGGCTGCGCAACCTGAATACGGGGGCCAATACCGATTTCAACGCCGCCCTGGGGCGGTTCCGGTCGCATACCGTGACCCTGATTTTCCATTTCGACGGGTAAATGACCACTTCCTTCCGCACGGCGCTCATCACTGGTGCCACTTCCGGCATTGGCCTGGCGACGGCCCGTGAGCTGGCCCGCCTCGGTTTCCGGCTGATTCTGACCGGACGGCGGACCGACCGCCTCCTGACGCTGCAAGCCGAACTGGCCCCCACGCCGACGCACCTGCTGAGCTTCGATGTGCGCGACCGCGCGGCCGTGGAAGCCGCCATCACCAGCTTACCCGCTGACTGGCGCCACGTGGACGTGCTGCTCAACAACGCCGGTAATGCTCACGGCCTGGCCCCGGTGCAGGACGGGGACGTGGCCGACTGGGACGCGATGCTCGACGGGAACGTCAAAGGCCTGCTCTACGTGACGCGCGCCGTGCTGCCCCTGATGCCCACCGACGCGGGGGCGCAAATCATCAACCTGGGGTCCATTGCCGGGCATCAGGCTTACGCTAACGGCACGGTGTATTGCGCCTCGAAGGCTGCCGTGGCGATGCTGACCCAGGGGATGCGCCTCGACCTGCTGGGGCGTGGCATCCGGGTGAGCGAAGTGGCGCCGGGAATGGTGGAAACGGAGTTTGCCTCGGTGCGCTATAAGGGCGACGAGGACCGCGCGGCCGGTGCTTACGCAGGATACGAGCCGTTGCAGGCGCAGGATATTGCCGAACTGATTGGTTTTATGGTCACCCGTCCGGCCCGCGTGAACTGGGCTGAAGTGCTGATCCTTTCGACCGCGCAGGGCGCCGTGACGACTATCCGCAAGGACGGCCTTTAGCATCCAGGTCGGTGAACCAACGGGCTGGAAGGCGTATTTTCGGGCAGATGAGAAAGCTGTCTGCCGCCCGGCACTCCTGGCGCCACCCGCTGCTGGCATTCACGGCGCTGCTCTACGCGGGTACGGTGGGGCTGCTCACGTTCTGCCAGCCTGCCGATTCGCCGAAAACGGCCGTGCCCGGCGCGGCCGTACCCGCTGCTGCCCCCCGCTACGCCTTCGCCAACCAGGCGCCCGACGTGCGCTACGTGGGCACTGAAGCCTGCCGAAGCTGCCACGCGGCCATTTACGCCGATTATCGGCAGACAGGCAAGGGCCAGGCGTTCGGTCGGCCGGTGCGCGGCGAGGGGCCAGAGGAAGTGGGCGGGCCGCGTTCGGTGGTCTTCGACCGGGCCAGCCAGCGGTACTACCGCGCCGAGTGGCGCGGGCCAGATCTCTACATTGCCGAATGGCAGCTTGGCGGCGCTTCCGGCCGCGACACGACGCACTACCGCGCCGAAAAAGCCGATTACGTGATCGGTTCCGGCAATCAGACGCGCTCCTACGTGCTGGCCCGCAACGGCTACCACTACGAGGCACCGATTACGTGGTATTCGGCCAAGCGCATCTGGGACCTTAGCCCCGGCTACGAAGACGGCCACAACTCGGGCTTCAGTCGCCCTACGGGGCAGCAGTGCCTGAACTGCCACAACTCCCAGAACGTGTTCGTGCCCAACTCTGTGAACCGCTTCACAAGCCTGGGCAACGGAATGAGCTGCGAAAGTTGCCACGGCCCCGGGGAAAAACACGTCGTTCGTTGGTCGTTGTTGGTTGATGGCAAGACCACTCCAGCACCGAACCATCAGCAACGAACAACGAACAACGAACCACGAGCAACCAAAGACCCCACCATCGTCAACCCCCGCCACTTACCGGTTTCGGCGCAGCTCGATGTGTGCCGTCAGTGCCATCTGGAAGGCGTGACGGTGGAAAAGGAGGGCCGTAAGCTGGTCGATTTTCGCCCCGGGCAGCGCTTGGCCGACTATGCCGACGTTTTTATCCCTGCCCAGGCTGGCGACGCCTCCGCGCAGTTCGGTTTCGCCTCGCACGCCGAGCGGTTGCAGCAGAGTGCTTGCTTCATCCAATCGGCCAATCGCCTGACCTGCACCACCTGCCACGATCCGCACAAGCCGCTGGGGCCGCAGCCGATGATGGTGTACAATGCGCAGTGCCAAAACTGCCATCGGGAGCAAACGGCGCAGGCGTGTGATGCCTCGGCCAACGTCCGGGCCAGCGTCAACGACGACTGCGTGCGCTGCCATATGGCCCGCGCCGGCACCACCGATATTCCGCACGTCTCCTCGCGCGACCACCTGATTCGCAAGCGCCTGACGGAATCAGCCGCGCCTAAATCAGCGCCTCTCAAGAGCCAGTTGGTGGTGCTGCGCTCGTTCACGGCTTCCGCCGATGCCGCCCCCGACGACCGCGCCCGCGTCCTGGCGGCGATGCTGTACTTCGAGCAAACGGAGGCAAATCCGGCGTACCTAACGGCCGTCCGGCAGCAGGCCGCTGCGTTGGCGCTGGATGCGCGGGCGAAATACGCTTACCTGGCCCAGAATCCGGAAGCTGCCGCGCTGCCCGCCAGCCTGATGCCCGCGCAGGTGGCGAACCCCTACACGGCGTTTTATGTCAGCCAATTGCGGTTACATCAGGGGCAGCCAGCGGCGCCGTGGCTGGAACGCGCCGTGGCCCTGGCCCCCGCCAACGCCGACTTTCGCTACGCCCTGGCCACGAATCTGGCCGATCAGCACCAGCCCGCCGCCGCCGAAACGGCCTACCGCGCGCTGCTTCAGCTCCAGCCCTGGCATCAGCGGGCGCTCGTGAACTTGGGCTATCTGCGGCTATTGGCCGGCGATTTTGCCGAAGCCCTCACCCTCACACGCCGTGCTCGGCAGCTCGACCCTACCTACGCGCTGGCCTACGAGAACGAGGCGAATATTTACCTCCAACAGGGCCAGACGGACGCCGCTTTGCGGGTACTGGAAGAGCTGATCCAACGGTTTCCGGCACAGGCAGGCAAGTACCGGACCCTGCGCGAGCGGGTACGCGCGGCAGGGCGCCCAGCCTGACGGCGTTCGTGCCGTTGGGCGGAGCGTGGCGTGTCAGTAAGTAAAAATGAACCAAGGGCAGCTCCGCGTGGCGGCTTACTTATTATTGGGGGCTTGAGCCTGATGTGGGGCGTTTTTGAATAAGGAGCCTGTATTAGGGAAGGGGGTAGCCGATTTTCGCGGCATTTTTTTCTACCTTTGCCACGAAATCTGCTAGGGGTTTCGCCAAAATCACTTTTTTTTACCCATCGGCAGGTCCCTTTACTGCCTTCCCTATCAATGGCCATTCTTCGCTTCAAGGCACTTGAGCTGGTAGATCACCGCCGAACCGTCGCTCCGGAAACCGACGGCCGGAAGATTTCCGAGTTCTACGGGCAGAACGTGTTTGGGCTGGACGCAATGCGCGCCACCCTATCATCGGAATATTTCAAGCGTGCCCAGGCCGCTATCAAGGCTGGTACGGGCATCGACCGCCCCCTCGCCGACGCCGTGGCCGCCGCGATGCAGCAGTGGGCCATTGCGCGCGGCGCCACCCACTACACGCACTGGTTTCAGCCCCTGACCGGCTCGACGGCCGAAAAGCACGACTCGTTCTTCGACCTCGGCCGCGACGGCAAGGCGCTCGAAACCTTCAAAGGCTCGGCCCTCGTGCAGCAGGAGCCGGACGCGTCGAGCTTCCCGAACGGTGGCATCCGCAACACCTTCGAGGCGCGCGGCTACACGGCCTGGGATCCTTCCAGCCCGGCGTTCATCTACGAAACCGAAGGCACCCGCACGCTCTGCATCCCTACGATCTTCGTGGCCTACACCGGCGAGGCCTTGGACAACAAGGCGCCGCTGCTGAAGTCGCTGGCGGTGCTGGAAAAGGCCGCGCTGCCAGTCTGCCAATTGTTCGACAAGGACGTGACCCGCGTGAACACCACGCTCGGCATCGAGCAGGAATATTTCCTGGTCGATAAGGCGCTCTACGATGCCCGCCCCGACCTCGTGATGACCGGTCGCACCCTCTTCGGCCACGCGCCGGCGAAGGGACAGCAGCTCGAAGACCATTACTTCGCCTCGATTCCGAGCCGCGTTCACGCCTTTATGGTGGACTTCGAGACGGCCTCCCTCAAGCTCGGCATTCCGCTCCGGACGCGCCACAACGAGGTGGCCCCGAACCAGTTCGAGTGCGCCCCGACGTTTGAGGACGCCAACCTGGCCGTCGATCATAACCAGCTCCTGATGGACGTGATGGAGCGCACCGCCGCGAAGCACAACTTCAAGGTGCTGCTTCACGAGAAGCCGTTTGCGGGCGTGAACGGCTCCGGCAAGCACAACAACTGGGCGATGAGCACCGACACCGGCGTGAACCTGTTCGCGCCGGGTCGCAAGCCGAAGGAGAACCTCCAGTTTCTGACCTTCTTCATCACCACCATCAAGGCCGTGCATCGGTACGCCGACCTGCTGCGGGCGTCCATCGCGAGTGCCAGCAACGATCACCGTTTGGGCGCCAACGAAGCCCCGCCGGCGATTATGTCGGTTTTCGTCGGCTCGTCGCTCGACGCCGTGCTGAACGAGCTGGAGCGCACCGCCAAGCTGCCCATTGACAAAGGCGACAACCTATATCTTAAGCTCGGCATCGACAAGGTGCCGGCCATCCTGCTCGACAACACCGACCGCAACCGGACCTCGCCGTTCGCCTTCACCGGCAACAAGTTCGAGTTCCGGGCCGTCGGGTCCAGCGCCAACTGCGCCACCGCGATGACCGTGCTGAACGCCATCGTGGCCGACCAGCTCCGCGACTTCTACACGGAAGTCGATGCGGCCATCGAAACCGGCGGCAAGAAGAAGGAAGTGGCCATCGTGGACGTGCTGCGGCGCTACGTGATCGAGTCGAAAACCATCCGCTTCGAGGGCAACGGCTACTCGGCCGAGTGGGAGGCCGAAGCCGAAGCGCGCGGCCTGAGCAACGTGCGCACTACCCTGCAGGCGCTCGACGCGATGGTGCGCGAAGACGCCGACGCGCTGTTCCAGCGCCTGGGCATCTATACGCACGTCGAGCTGCACGCCCGCCACGAGATTCTGCTCGAAGAATACGTCAAGAAGATTCAGATCGAAGGCCGTGTCCTCGGCGACCTGGCCCTGAACCACATCGTGCCGACCGGCATCAAGTACCAGAACAAGCTGATCCAGAACGTGAAAGGGCTGCGCGAGCTGGGCCTCGACGCCGAAGCCGCCCCCACCGTGGAAACGATTCGCACGATTTCGCGCCACCTCCACACGATCCAGCAGCAGGTCGAGATGATGGTGGACGCCCGCAAAGTGGCCAATAACACCGAAGACATCCGCGCCCGGGCCATCGCCTACTGCGACGACGTGAAGGCGTACTTCGAGCCCATCCGCTACGCCGTCGATAAGCTCGAGCTGATGGTCGATGACGAAGACTGGCCTTTGGTGAAGTACCGGGAGATGCTGTTCCGGCACTAACCGCTGAAGGGGCTGAGGCCGCTGATGACGCTGATTTAAAGCGGTTTCGTTGTCCGTGTACGCGGCCCCGTAGGGGTCACCGTTCGGTAGAATGCCCGTAATAATCTCCCCTGGCGACCCCGTAGGGGTCACCGTTCGGTAGATAAACCGCCGCTCCGGGCTTCGTGCCAGGGGCGGCGGTTTTGCGTGGTGGCGCCGACCACCGGTCGGCGCGTTGGCTGCTGGGCCGCATCTTTACCGCGTGAACGCTACCCCATCACCCGACACCGCCCCGCCGCTGCGCCGCCTGCGGGTGGAAGGCTTCAAGTCCATCGCGGTGCTGGATATGGAGCTGCGCCCGCTCAACGTGCTGATTGGCGCGAACGGCGCGGGGAAGTCGAACTTGATCGAGGTGTTTCGCTTCACGCGCGAGATTATTGAGGAGCGGTTGCAGCGGTATGTGGGTCTCCGTGGCGGGGCCGAGCGGCTTTTGCATTACGGGAGTCGGCGGACGAAGCAGCTACGACTTCATTTTGACTTTCCGCCTAATGCCTACCGAATCGTCTTGCAGCCTACAGAAGCTGATCAGCTATTCATCTGGGGTGAAGTCGGGTTTATTCAATTCGATGGGGATGAAGGCCCCTACGACCGGCCAATTAGTTTTGGAGGAGCTGAAACCGAACTGCAAAAGCGGGAAATGGACAGCCTTAGCCAGTCCATTTTACGTGTTATGAAAGAGTGGCGCATCTACCACTTCCACGACGTCAGCCCCAACGCCGCCGTCAAAAAAAACGCCCGCCTCAACGACAACGCTTTTCTGTTCGAAGACGCCGGTAACCTGGCCGCCTTTCTGTATCTGTTGCAGGAGCGCCACGCGGCGCACTTTGCCCGCATCGAGCGCACCATCCGGCAGGTGCTGCCCGACTTTGGCGGCTTCGAGCTGCGGCCCAATCCACTGAACCCGGACACGATTCAGCTCGAATGGCGCGAGCGCAACACGCCCGATTTCCGCTTCACGGCCGCCGACTTTTCCGATGGTTCGCTGCGGTTCGTGTGCCTGGCCGCGCTGCTGTTGCAGCCGGCGCTGCCCAGCGTCCTGCTGCTGGACGAGCCGGAATTGGGGTTGCACCCGGCCGCCGTCGTGATTTTGGGGGAGTTGCTGCAAAAGGCCGCGGAGCGCACCACCGTGCTTGTTTCTACCCAATCGGCGGCTTTGTTGAGCGCCTTCGCCCCCGAAGATGTCATCGTCGTGGACCGGGAAGCGGGAGCTTCCACTTTCCGGCGTCTGGAAGAAGCCCCCCTAAAAGAATGGCTGACCCGCTATTCGCTGGGCGAGCTTTGGGAGAAGAATGTGTTCAACGGTGGCCGCCCTTGACCAATGATCAAGCTGTTGCTGACCGTTGAGGGGCAGAGCGAGGAAGCTTTTGCGGCTAAGGTGCTGACGCCGCACCTCGTGCAGCAGGGCATCATTCCGCAAGTGCGCGCCATCCGCACCAGCAGGGAGCAGCGTGGTGGCTACACAACCTACGGCAAGCTGCGGGCCGACATCGACCAGTGGCTCCGCGAGCAGCCCGATGGCTGGCACACCACCTTACTGGACCTCTACGGATTGCGCCCCGACTTTCCGGGCTATACCGAGGCCACCGCGCTGCCGGCACCTCAGCGCGTGGCTTATCTGGAGCAGGCGTTTGCCGCCGACCTGAAGCACCGGCGCTTTCGGCCCTACATCCAACAGTACGAGTTCGAGGCGTTGCTTTTCACCGACCCGGACCTGATGGAGACGATGTTGGGGCTGGATGCGACTCTGCCAGCCGGTTGTTTTCAGCACATCCGCAACCAGTTTGCGACCCCGGAAGATATCAACGATAGCCCGCAAACCGCGCCCTCCAAGCGCATTCTGCAACTGTATGGCGGCTACGGAAAAACGACCGACGGCCCCACCCTGCTGGCGGAAATCGGCCTGGCCCGGCTGCGTGCCGCCTGCCCCCGATTCGGGGCATGGTTGAGCTGGCTCGAATCGCTGCCGACGCTGACCTGATCCCGGCGGAACGTAGCGCGACCTTCAGGGCGCCGCTTTCGGCGGCACCGCGGCGACCTGAAAGGCGCGCTACGGCTGCCCATCCCCGTTCTTTGCGGTAATGACGACGACCCCGACGACGCTCCCCCCCGTTTCCGCGCCCATTTCCGCTGGTGCCTGCGTGCTGACCATTGCCTGCCCCGACACCACCGGCATCGTGGCGGCGGTGTCCGGGTTTCTGGCCGCGCGCGGCTGCGACATCACGTCCAGCGCCCAGTTCAGCGACCGCACCACGGCCACTTTCTTCCAGCGCCTGGCCTTCGAACTGCCCGCTGACGGCCTACTGACGCGCGACGCCCTGCGCACCGCCTTCGCCGCCGAAGTAGGGGAGGGGTTTCGGATGCAGTTCGAACTGCACGATGCCACCCGCCGCCCGCGCGTGTTGATTTTGGTTTCGCACCTGGGCCACTGCCTCAACGACCTGCTCTACCGCTACCGCGCCGGTTCGCTGGCGATGGATATTCCGGCCATCGTCTCGAACCACCGCGAGTTCTACCAGTTGGCCGCCTGGCACGACATTCCGTTCCACCACCTACCCGTGACGGCCGCCACCAAAGCCCGGCAGGAAGCCCGGCTGCTGGAGCTGGTCGAAGAGCAACAGATCGATCTGGTGGTGCTTGCGCGGTATATGCAGGTGCTGTCGCCGGAAATCTGCGCGCGGCTGGCGGGGCGCATCATCAATATCCACCACTCGTTTCTGCCTTCGTTCAAAGGTGCCAAGCCGTACCACCAGGCGTTTCAGCGGGGCGTGAAGCTGATTGGGGCCACGGCGCACTACGTCACCGACCAGTTGGACGAAGGCCCGATCATCGAGCAGGAGATCGAGCGTGTCGATCATACGCTGACGCCGGAAGACTTCGTGCTGGTAGGCCGCGACATCGAGAACGTCGTCCTGGCCCGTGCCGTCAAGTACCACATCGAACATCGGGTGCTGCGGAACGGCAACAAAACCGTGGTCTTCAAATGAGGTCGTAGGCCGAATGATTGATTTTCCCGCAGATACGCAAAGGGTTGCGCAGAGACGCGGAGCCGAATGAACGCCACAAGGGCGTCGAAAAATCAGTCACTCAGTCTTTCAGTACACTCAGTCCCACTCAGCGATGCACTACTACCTCATCACCGGCACCTCCCAGGGTTTGGGTCGCGCGTTGGCCGAACACCTGCTGGCAACTTCCCCGGAAAACGTCGTCGTAGGGATTTCCCGCCGCGCCACTATCACGCACCCGCGCTACCAGCATCACGCGCTTGATTTGGCCGACCATTCGGCTCTGGAAAACGCGCTTGATCAGCTCATTCGGCCGTTCCCGGATGCCACCAGCCTCACGCTCGTCAATAACGCCGCCGTATTGGGCGAGATCAGCTACCTGGGCCAGCAGGCGCCGGACACATTCGCGCGGGTATTCGCCGTCAATGTGCTGGCCCCGGCGCGGCTGCTGAACGCCTTTCTGGAAGCTTACGCCGGGCGCAGCCTACCGCTCGCGGTGCTAAATATCTCGTCCGGCGCCGCCCGCCGTCCGATAGACGGTTGGGCGGCCTACTGCGCATCCAAAGCGGCCCTGGAGATGCTGACCCGCACCGCCGCGCACGAGCAGCAGTTGCTGGGTAACGGGTATATCCGCCTCCACGCCCTCTCGCCGGGCGTGATCGACACCGAAATGCAGACGCAGATTCGCGCCGCCGATGCCGCCCAGTTCAGCGAAGTGCAGACTTTCCGCGACCGCCACACCTGGCATGAGCTTTTGACCACTGAGGTCGCCGCCGAGCAGGTAGCGGCCTTTCTGGCTCGGCCCACGGCGTGGCCTGAAGTGGTGGTGGCGTTGCGGGAGGTTGTATCTTGACCCTTTATACTGACACCTAATCATCCACTTGCCTCCGATGAATATCCCGCTTCGTTTCCGTTTTCTGCTGACGCTGGGCCTAGCTAGTAGTCCGTTACTGGTCCTGGCCCAATCCGGCGTGAACGTATATGATCTAAATGACTTGTCAGCAATGCGCGCCACCGGCGGTGCTTACCGCCCGATTTCGTTTCAGGAGCTGAATAACCGCAACCGCACCGTGAACGGCCTGCCGCTGCCCGACTGGCAGCCCGGCGTGGTGCAGTTTGCTGACGGCACCACTTCCACCACGCTGCGCCTGCGCTATGACCCTGCTACCGACGAATTACAGGCTTCGGCCCTGCCTACTACGCCACAGGATTATTATCAGCCGCCCACCGAGCCGCGCGTTTACCAGCCCGGCCCGGTGAAGGGTTTTTTGCTGAGCCAGGCAGCCGTAGTGGGGGCGCCCGCCCCAAGCTCGGCTGATCGCGCGGTCACCCATTTCCGGGCAGTGGCGCTTGATGCCAATGGCTTCAGCCACGCTTTTTTTGAGGAGCTGACGGCGCCTACCGCCACCGGGGTGCAACTGCTGGCCCGCTACACGGTACGCACCGAAGCTGCTGCCTATAATGCGGCGCTCAACGTCGGTTCGCGTACGGCCACAGAAAAGCTGGACATTATCTATTACCTCCTGCGCCCTGCCGATCGGCCGCGCCCGGTGAAGCTGAACCGGAAAGCGCTTTTCAATGTCCTGTCCGGCCGCGAAGCCGAACTCGAAGCC
>JANPLI010000024.1:0-22118 GCA_031426455.1 Hymenobacteraceae bacterium
AAACAACTACCGGCCCTTCGGCAAGCCAAAATTTGAGTCGGCGGTCATTGATCACACGCCCTCCTCGACACCGGCCGCCATCAAGCTCTTCACGGTTTTTTAACCGGCAACCCGATGAGCAATAAATGGAGCCTGGAGCAGGAACCGTCTCAGCCGGGAAAAGTGGCCATCGTGACGGGGGCGAACAACGGATTGGGCTACCAGACGGCCCTGGAACTGGCTAAAAAGGACCTCGTAGTGGTGCTGGCCTGCCGGAATCTGCTAAAGGCCGAAGCCGCCAAAGCCCAGATCGTAGCGGCGTACCCGCCCGCCCGGTTGCACTGCCTGCAACTGGACGTGAGCAGCCTGCGCGACGTCCGGGAATTCGCCGCCCAGTTCCGCCGCCAATTCGGGCGGCTGGACCTGCTCATCAACAACGCCGGTATTATGATGTCGCCGTATGCAGTGACCGAAGACGGCTTCGAGCAGCAACTGGCTACCAACTACCTCGGCCATTTTGCCCTGACCGGGTTGTTGCTGCCGCTGCTAACCGGCACTGCCGGCTCCCGGGTGATCACGGTCAGCAGTCTGTCGTACAAATGGGCGGAGATCGACTTTGCTGACTTGCAAGCCCACCACCACTACCGCCCGTACAGAGCCTACGGGCAAAGCAAGCGGGCGGGCCTGGTGTTCGCCTACGAGCTGCACCGCCGGTTGGCCGCCGCGGGTTCCCGCACCTTGTCGGTGGCGGCGCATCCGGGGCTGTGCAAAACGAACCTGGACCAGTATTTCCCGGCGCTGATCAGGCCCCTGGGTAACCTCTTTCTGCAACCCGCTTCGCTGGGCGCCCGGTCCATCCTCTACGCGGCGCTGGCGCCCGGCATCCGGGGCGGGGCGTTCATTGGGCTGGATGGTTTTCAGGAAATGCGCGGCCACCCGACCGCGGTGGATTCTGATGCCGCTTCCAAAGACCAACAGGTGGCGAAACGGTTGTGGAAAGCCAGCGAGGAGCTGACCCATACGCACTACCTCAGCGAGGAGGGCTTAGGGTAGCCATCCGCAGACCCCGTTCAGCAGCTGCCCGACTCCCGACAGATTCCTGACAAGCCCAGCCTGCTGGCCCGCTTACCGGCCCGATCAAAGGCCCCAATTGTTCCCCCCTTATCCGATGCGACTGCGTTACTTGCTGACCTGGCTGGCCCTGCTGCCAGCATTCTTCGTCCACGCCCAAAACACGGGCACCATCACCGGCCTGGTGCGCGACCGGGCCACCCAGGAACTGCTGCCCGGCGTGACGGTGGTGCTGGAAGGCAGCACGCTGGGCACGGCCACCGACGGCACCGGGCGCTACCGCCTGGCCGGAGTACCCACGGGTAGCTACAACCTACGGGTCACCTTCGTCGGCTACGAGCCGCTACTGCGGGCCAACGTACTGGTAAACAGTGGCAACGCCAACATCATCGACCTGGAGCTGGTGGCCAGTACGCAGCAGCTGAACGAGGTGCAGGTGGTGGCCAACCGCGCCACCCGCGTGGCCACCCCCGAAACACCCCTGAGCGTGCAGTGCATCAACACCGAGGAAATTCGCTCGAACCCCGGCGGCAACTTCGACGTCTCGAAGGTGGTGCAGACGCTGCCCGGCGTGGGCGGCGGCGGCACGGGCGGCACGGCGGCGTTCCGCAACGACATCGTCATCCGGGGTGGCGCGCCCAACGAAAACGTGTATTACCTCGACGGCATCGAAGTGCCCGTCATCAACCACTTCCAGACCCAGGGCTCCTCGGGCGGGCCGCAGGGAATGCTCAACGTAAGCTTCCTGGAGGACGTAACGCTGAGCACGTCGGCCTTCAACGCCCGCTACGACAACGCGCTGTCGTCGGTGCTCCAGTTTCGGCAACGCGACGGCAACCCTGAGCGCCTCCAGGGCAACCTGCGCACCTCGGCCACCGAGGTGGCCCTCACGCTGGAAGGCCCGCTGGGCCGCCGCCCGGACAGCAGCCGGGTGGGCGGCACCACGTTCCTGGCCTCGGCCCGGCGCTCGTATTTGCAGGTTTTGTTCGAGGCCATCGACCTGCCCATCCGGCCCTCCTATTGGGACTTTCAGTTCAAAACCACCACCCGGCTGGGGGCCAAAACCACGCTCACCACGCTCGGCCTGGGCGCCATCGACAAGTTCCGGCTGGGCATCCCGCGCAAGGCCACGCCCGAAACCGAGCAGCAGCTACGCGACAGTCCGACCTCCGACCAGTGGAACTACACGGTGGGCGCGAACCTGCGCCGGCTGATTAGCAAAGGTTACCTGAACGTGGCCCTGAGCCGCACCGAGCTGGAAAACCGCCTCGACCAGTTTCCACCCGAAAACCCCGGCGACGAGAGCCGGCGCATTCTGCTCACCCGCTCCGGCGAGGTGGAGAACAAGCTGCGGGCCGACGTGAACGGCACGGCCGGCAAATGGCAGTACAGCTACGGCGTGATGGGGCAGTACACGCAGTACGACAACCGCTTCTTCAACCGCCTGCGCCGGGCCGTCTTCAACGCCCAGGGGCAGCAGGTGTCGCCGGATGTGGACGTGCGCTTTCAGACCGCCGTGGACTTTCTCCGCTTCGGCGCCTTCGGCCAGGTCACCCGCTCCTTTCTGGACGCCGACCGGCTCACCCTCTCGGCGGGGCTGCGCACGGACGGCAACTCGCTCACCGACGACGGCCGCAACCTGGCCCGTACGCTCTCGCCGCGGGTGTCGGCCAGTTATGCCCTGCTGCCCACCGTGAACGTCAACGCGTCGGTGGGACGCTACTACAAGCTCCCGACGAACCCCGTGCTGGGTTTCCGCGACGAGGCCGGCCGCCTGGTCAACCAGGGCAACCGCTACATCCGCACCGACCACTACGTGACGGGCCTGGAGTGGCTGCCGGCCCCGGCCACGCGCTTCACGCTGGAAGGTTTTTATAAACGCTACCGGTACTACCCGATCAGCGTGCGCGACGGGCTGAGCCTGGCCAACCTGGGTGGCGACTTTGCGGCCCTCGGCAACGAGGCCGTCACCAGCACCGGCCGGGGCCGGGCCTACGGCCTGGAGTTCTTCTTTCAGCAGAAACTGACCCGGAACATCTTCGCCGTCCTCTCGCTCACCGGCTTCCGCTCGGAATTCTCGGGGCGCAGCGGCGCGTACGTGCCCTCAGCCTGGGACTCGCGCTACCTCGTCTCGGCCCTGCTCGGGCGCAAGTTCAAACGGGGCTGGGAGATGGGGCTCAAGTACCGGGCCGGTGGCGGCTCGCCCTACACGCCCCTCGACCTGGCCGCCTCGCGGGCCAGCTACCTGGCCACCGGCCGCGGCGTGTTCGATTTCAACCAGCTCAACACCCGGCGCCTGGGCACCTTTCAGCAGTTCGACTTCCGCCTCGACAAACGCATCAACTGGAAACGCTACTCGCTCGACCTGTTTTTCGACGTGCAGAACGCCTTCGTGCTCCGCAACCCGGCCGTGCCAAGCTACGCCTTCCAGCGCCTGCCCGACAACTCCGATTTCGCCACCACCGACGGGCAGCCCATCCGGCCGGACGGCGCAAACGGCATCCCGCTGCTGCTCACCAACGACGACCCGATTACGACGCCCACCATTGGCTTCATCCTCGAATTTTAACCAGCTGGCCGCGATGAGCCCGGTGCAACGCCTGGTATTTGACGTACTCTACCGCGACTTTTGGGCCTGCCCGCCGGGACCGCCGCTTGCCACCACGCTGGCGGAGCTGGAACTGTCGGCGGTGGACCTGCACCTGCTGCAGTTCGAGCTGCAAATGATTTTCGGCATCGACATCACGGGGGCGGCCGGGGTGCAGCTCACCGATTCGCTGGCCGACCTGCTGGCCCTGATAGAACACCGCTTAGCCGCTCAGCCAGAACAGCGCCCTGCGGCACCCTAGCTTCTCGCCCAACTGCTTCCCGCCCCAACCACCCGGATGCCGTGGGCTTTGATGACGTTCTGCTGCGGTTTGTTTTTCAACATCTTCTGCCCCGCCCTGGTTTGCCCGGACGTGACGCGGCCGCTACCCCGGCCACTGGGCTGGAAGTGATCGATGTCTTCATCACTACCCCTTGCTTTATGATTTCGCCATGCCGCATTGCCTAACCCGTTACGGGCTGTATGTTACCGCCTGGCTCAGGCTGCCGGGTGCCCGGGCCCGCGCCCGGCGGCGTGGCCAGGGGCACGCTTGGAGAACGGGGGCGCTGCTGCTGCTGCTAACCGGCGGGCCAACGCTGCTGGTGCGCGCGCAGGCCCCGGTGACGGTGAGCGGCACGGTGCAGGACGAGGCCTCGGGCGAAAACCTACCAGGAGCCACCGTGCGGGTGCTGGAACAACCGGGCGTGGGCACGGGCGCGGAAGCCGACGGCACGTTTGCCCTGCGGCTACCGACGGGCACCTACACCCTGGAAGCCAGCTTTTTGGGCTACGGAACCGCCTCGCGCCGGGTCGTGCTGACGCGCAACCAGCGCGTGGTTTTCCGCTTGGTTCGCACCGAAGCCAGCCTGAGCGAAGTCGTGGTGACGGCCCGCCCCCGCGATGCCGACATCAGTAAGGCGCAAGCCGGGGTGGAAACGCTGGATATGCGGCAGATTACCCGAGTACCGGTGCTGCTGGGCGAAAAGGATATCCTTAAAACCCTGACCCTGCTGCCGGGCGTGAAAACGGCCGGCGAGGGCACCACGGGCTTTTCGGTGCGCGGCGGCAACCTCGACCAGAACCTGGTGCTGCTCGACGAGGCCGTGGTTTACAACCCCTCGCACCTGCTGGGCTTCTTCTCGGCCTTCAACGCCGATGCCCTGCGCGACCTCGCCATTTTCAAGGGCGGGATGCCGGCGCAGTACGGCGGGCGCCTCTCGTCGGTGGTGGACGTGCAAACCCGCGACGGCGACCGGCAGCTGCTGCGCGGCAGCGGCGGCGTCGGGCTCATCGCCTCGCGCCTGGCGCTGGAAGGGCCGGTAGCGTCGGGCAAAGGCTCGTTTCTGCTGGCCGCCCGCCGCACCTACGCCGATGCGCTGCTGCGGCTCGCCCCCGACGAGACGGCCCGCAACATAACCCTGTACTTCTACGACCTCAACGCCAAGGCCAGCTATGCGCTGGGTGCGCGCAGCCGGCTCACGTTTTCGGGCTATCAGGGCCGCGACGCGCTGGTGCTGCCCATCTTCGGGCAGCGCTACGGCAACCGGGCGGGTACCCTGCGGCTCAGCCACACGTTTTCCGACCGCCTGACCTCGCACACCGCCCTGGTGCACAGCAAGTATGATTTGCGGTTGACCGTGCAAGCCAACGAACAGGACTTTAATATCAACTCGAAAATCCGGAGCTGGCAGCTCAAACACGATGTAGACTGGACGCCCCGCGCCGGGCTGCGGCTGCGGGCCGGGCTGAGCGCCGCGCACTACGTACTCACGCCCGGCTACGTGACAGCGGCGGCGGCCGCGCCGGTCAATGCCACGGCCGCCCGCCCGGCGGATGCGCTCGAAACGGCCGCCTACGTCTCGCACGAGTGGGCAGCCACCGACCGGCTCGATTTCACGCTGGGCCTGCGCGCGACGGGCTTCCGCCTGCTCGGCCCCGGCACTTACGCCACCTACGACGCGGCCGGCAACCAACTGAGCAGCCAAACCTACGCCCGGGGGCAGGCCGTGGCCACCTACCTGAACCCGGAGCCCCGCCTGGCCGCCAGCTACCAGCTCGCGCCCACCACCACCCTGAAGGCCGGCTACGCCCGCAACGTGCAGAACCTGCACCTGCTCAGCAACTCGCTGGCATCCTCGCCCACCGACTTGTACGTGCCCACCTCCCGCAACGTGCGGCCCGAACTGGCCGACCAGCTCTCGGCCGGCTACTTCCGGACACTGGGCGCGCAGCGTGCGTATTCGTTCTCGGCTGAAGGGTACTACAAATGGCTGCAGCACCAAATCGACTACCGCGACGGCTCGCAGCTACTGGTGGGCCAGGACGTGGAGCGCACCCTGCTCTACGGCCGGGGCCGCGCCTACGGCCTGGAACTGCTGCTGCGCAAGGACACCGGGCGCCTCACGGGCTGGGTGGGCTACACGCTGAGCAAGTCGGAACGGCAATTCGCGGACCTCAACGCGGGGGCCTGGTTCAACGCCCGGCAGGACCGGCCGCACGAGCTGTCGGTGGTGGCCGTGTACCAGCTCACGCCCCGCTGGAGCCTGTCGGGCACGTTCGTGGCCAGCACCGGCAACGCCGTCACCTACCCCGTGGGCAAGACGTTCGTAGCGGGCCAGACCGTGAGCGTGTACGGCCCCCGTAATGCCGACCGCCTGCCCGCTTACCGCCGCCTCGACGTGGGCGCCACCTACGAAAAACCCCGGCCCGCGGGCCGCCGCTTCCACGGCAGCTGGAACTTCTCCGTCTACAACGCCCTGGGGCGCCAAAACCCCTTCCTCATCACCTTCGAAACCGTCCCCGACGACCCCACTCGCACGCAGGCTGTGAGCACGGCCCTGTTCCGGTTCGTACCCTCGGCGACCTACAATTTCAACTTCTAGCCCCCGGAGCAAGCCGCGTCCCGTGCCGCCCCTTTCGCCATTGTTTCTCTATGAATCACGCCATCATCCGTCGCCTGGTGGCCGCTGCCGGGCTCCTTCTCTCCACGGCGGCGTGCCAGACGGTCATCGACCTGGACTTGCAGGACGCCGCGCCACGCCTCACCATGGAGGGGCAACTGACCGACGACGGCCAGCCCGCCACCGTGCGCCTGATTCGCAGCGTCGCGTACACGGCGGCCAGCTCGTTTCCGGCCGTCAGCGGCGCCTTCATCACGCTGCGCGACAACGCCGGGGGGCTCGATACCCTGCGCGAAACGGCCGCCGCCGGCCAGTACCGCGGGCGCACCCTGCGCGGCCAGGTGGGCCGCCAGTACACGCTTCGCATCGAGGTCGAGGGCCGGACCTACGCCGCCACCGCCGCGCTGCTGCCAGCCGTGCCCCTCACCGGGCTACAGGTCCGCCCCTCGGGCTTCGGCGATGAACTGGAACTGCTGCCGGAGTACCAGGACCCCGCCGGGACGCCCAATTACTACGTGTTCC
Organism: Hymenobacteraceae bacterium; assembly: GCA_031426455.1. Lineage (GTDB taxonomy): Bacteria > Bacteroidota > Bacteroidia > Cytophagales > Hymenobacteraceae > JANNMJ01. The sequence continues at coordinate 7,060 of JANPLI010000024.1, forward strand.
GGCTCTACCGCAACGGGCGCCTGACGCAGGGCATCTTCGTGCAAAGCGACCAGCTCACCGACGGTCAACCCAACAGCGTGCCCCTCAACGTGCAGGGTCCTTCGCCCGCCGAAGACGCCCTGCTGCCCGGCGACAGCGTGCGCGTGGAGATGCAGCACATCGATGCCGGCGTCTACGAATACTTTCGCACCCTCAATATGCTGCTGCAAGTGGGCCTGGCCAGCGCGTCGCCCGCCAACCCGACCTCCAATTTTTCCGGCGGGGCGCTGGGGTATTTCAGCGCCCACGCGCAGCAGCAGCGCCGCGTACAGATTCCCCGGTAGTGGGCCGATGGGCCGGGGAACCGGGCCCGCCCACCAGAAAGGATGGCACCTGAACGGGGGCCTCTTCGAGGGCCCACGAGTCGTGCTCGAACCGAGGCGGGCGCCCGGACATCGCGCTGCCCGGTCTCCTTCCCGACAACTGCCAGGCTTCGCTCACCACCCTCACGCAGGTGCGCCCGGCCCTACACGGGCTACCCTTCCAGCGTAACACCGTACCCCAGGTCCGAAACCGCACCAAGCCCCCCCCCGGAATCGTCTAAAACCGGCTTCGGCCCCCTACCCTAGGCCAAGCCTACACCTTCCCGCCATCTACCCCCTATCTCCGCCAGCCCCTGGCCCGGCCATTTTCCCGGAAAAATACCAAAACGACGCAACCGCTTGCCGCCCCCGGCAAGCGGTTGCGTCGTTTTAGCCCCGCCCCACCCCGCTTCCCGCTACGTCGCGGCTTGGCGTCTTCCCGGGAAATGCGACGGCGGCGGGTTCCATCAGCCCTCCCGGTAAAGGGCGACGACGCTTTCGGCCCTTTATCCGGTTCGTTCCGAACCGCCACCCCGGCGCGCTTACCGCAAATTCCTGACCTTCGTGGGCGCCGCGCGGACGGTTCGCGCGGCGCCCGCTTTTTACCGAATGATCAACCAGGAAATCTCTGCCCTGACCCGCTCCGTGGTCAAAGCCAACCACGCCATCATTAGCCCCGACGGCTATATCAACTCCAACGTGCCCGGCTGGACCGGCGCCACCGTCAACGTCATCATCAACGAGCAGATGGGCGCCCGGCTTTGCCAAACGCTGGTCACGCTCACGGCCGACGGCCAACTCACGGGCCGGACGCAGGCGGCGCAGATCTTTTTCTACGTGGTGAAGGGAAGCTGCCAGGCCACCGTCGCCGCCGAAACCAAGCCCCTGACGGAAGGCCAGTTCGTGTACGTACCCATCGGGCAGGCATACGCTTTTGCCCAGCCCGCAGCCGGCACCCAAATCCTGACCTTCCACAAGGTGTACGAGCCGCTGGCCGGCCACGAAACGCCCGGCATCGTGTGGGGCGACCGCAAAGACGCGGCCTACCCCGATTCGTATATGAACGACCCGGCCCTGCACATTCAGGAGCTGCTGCCCAACGTGCCCGCCTTCGATATGGCCGTCAACATCTTCACCTACGACCGGGGCGGGCACCTGCCGATGGTCGAAACCCACATTATGGAACACGGCCTGCTCTATCTGCAAGGCCAGGCCATTTATATGCTCGACGGGCAATGGTACCCGGTCAAAAAAGGCGATTCGATCTGGATGGCGCCCTATTGCCAGCAGTGGGCCACGGCAATGGGCCAGGAGCCGTCAGTGTACATCTACTACAAGAACGTAAACCGCTTTCCGACAGCCGTCTAAAGCAGTAGAAAACCCGGCTGGGGGCAGTCTTTGATCTTCTTTTAGTGGTGGTCTGAACCGGGGCGGTTTGTCATGGCGAGGCACGAAGCAATCTCCATCAGAGCGGCCGATGCGAGAGGAGATTGCTTTGTCGTTCCTCCTCGCAATGACAAAACCGATCACCCGCCTTTATACCACCACCCTTCTTTTTTGCTTGCTTATCAGCGGATTGGCTTGCCGCTTGAAGCTCGCCCCTCGCCACTCGCCCCTCGCCACTCGCCTCTCGCTACTCGCTACTCGCCACTCAAAAATGCCCTTCCCCTTTTCCGGCGACGACAAATCCACCATTGCCCAGCTACTCAGCACCCTGCCGCAAACGGGGCACCTCGACTGGATCGGCATCCGCCCGCTGCGGCGCGAACCGATGGTGGCCCTCGATACCGTAGAGGCGCTGACCGATGCGCGCCTGACCGGCGACCACGCCTCCATCAAGCCTGGCGGCAAACGGCAGATCACCCTGATTCAGGCCGAACACCTGGCCGCCGTGGCGGGCTTTCTGGGACTGGCAGCGCCCGTGGCTCCGGGTCGGCTGCGCCGCAACCTGGTCGTCGGCGGGCTGAACCTGCTGGCGCTCAAGAATCGCCGCATCCGGCTCGGCTCCGACGTGGTGCTGGAAATCACCGGCGAGTGCCACCCGTGTTCGCGGATGGAGCAGGAACTTGGTCCCGGCGGCTACAACGCGATGCGCGGCCACGGCGGCCTCACGGCCCGCATCGTGCAGGGCGGCTGGCTGCGGCTGGGCGATGCCGTGCGGGTGGAGTAACCGGGTCGGACCACCAGCCCGCTCAGTACTCGGCAAACTTCTCGTCCACGTAACACCAGACCCAGCGCTCGCCGGGTTCGGCGGAAGCCACGACGGGGTGTTGCGTCGCCTGATAATGCTTGGTGGCGTGGCGGTTGGGCGAGGCATCGCAGCAATGCGTGCGGCCACATTGCTGGCAGGTGCGCAGATGCACCCAGGTGGCCCCGATTTCCACGCACGCGTCGCATACGTAGTCGTCGGAAACGTTGACTTCCGTCAGGGCCGTCAGGTGCGCACAGGTAGCGGGCTGAAGCATTGAAAATGCCGGCTTACTGCCGATTATTGGGAGTACCGATCTTAAACCGCAAAAAGCCCGTAGCGAACGAGATGTACGGATTCTTTTCGCCGAAAAGGCCCAGTACGCTGCGGGTGCCAAAACCAGCCTCGTAGCTCTTGGTGGAGAAGGAAAGGCCCACCGGTAGGCCGAAACCGAACCCGCCGCCGCCATTGACGCCCGTGGAAAGTTTCAGCCACCAGAGCGGCTTGTAGTCCAGCCCGGCGCCGAACAGCCCGCTACGGAAGGCGCCGGCCACTTTCGAGTCAAACGGCAGCAGGTAATCGAAGCCCACTTCCAGCCGGTCGCTGATCACGTAGCCCGCGCCGGCGCGCAGCTTCATCGGCAGCTTGACTTTACGCTCCCCCCCCACTTTGTAGCGCAGCGGCGAGCGCACCGAGTCGCCGGAGATATTGAAGGGCTTGAGGGCCTTCCAGAGGTTGTAGTTGGTGGGGCCGTCGTAGAAGGAGCCATCTGTGAAATCACCGAATTGCTGCAAGCGCTGATCTCGGATTTCGAGCAGATTGGCCTTCCAGGTCATCGTTCCGATATCCACCACCGACAACGCCAGCCGCAGCTTCTTCGCCACTTGCGCACTGACGCCAACATCCAGCCCTGTGCCGCTGCCCACGCCGGGAAAAGCCGCCGAAGCGCCATCGCTCGACTTAAAGTTGAACGCCGGGTTCTGCCTGATATAAGTCGGGTAGCTGGCATCAAAAACCGGCGATAGTGCCCCGTAAGCCGAAAGCTTACCGCCGTCGGTGGTCAGATCGAGAATACCGATGCCGCGCAGATATTTGATGCCGATGCCGCCGTAGAGCGTGAACTCCGGCCCCTCCACGATGGTCCGGCCGTAAGCCAGATTGAACTCCTGCACCGCCTGAAGCTGAATCCGGGTGCCTTTCAGTGCCTCCGACACCAGCGGCAATTGCGTAACCGGCGTGTTCTGGATGATATCGGCGTCGTTGCCCATAAAAAGCAACTGCGCGGCGTTCTTGCTCAAATCCATCTGCCCCACCATCCGGTAGCGGGTGTTGAGGGCCAGCCCGCCGAAGCTCGGCGAGTAGAAAGAAATGGCGAACGGCGTCACGTCGGCCGCCAGCGACGCCGCGCCTTCGCCGGTAAAGGCCGCCGCCAGGTCGCGGCGCTCCTGAATACCGCCCGCATCACGCGCCAGAAACCGTTGGTCGGTATCGTAGAGCAGCTTGTTGAAATACGTCCGCGAAGCCGTGCGCGAGGTCAGCCCCACCCCTACTTCGCCCAGCGTGAAGGCTACTTTGGCCCCTGTAGCAATACCTAGGTTTGCGGGGTTGATGCCGATCGCCTGGTACTCCGTCGCAAAGGTGTTCACGACGCCGCCCCGGCCCGTGGCTGTGAAGTTACTCAGCTCATTCTGAGCCAGTACTGCGCCCGGCAAGCCTGCCAGCACCAATACGGAACTCGCTGCCCGCGCCCAGGCCGACAGCCGAAAAGGTAAGTTTTTCTGCATCTGAAAAGAGGGGCCGAACCGGCAAGATTCAGCTGAAAAAAGTGAGCGACAACCTGCCGGCAAGCCGAACCGGCCCCCGAAAGTAAGATAGCTTTCGGCGGTGCGCCAAGTTGCTACCCGCGCGCCGCGTGCCGAACCTTCCGGCTGGCTTGCCCGGAAGCCGCTACACGAGGGGCGCCGCCGCATCTTTGCCCTCCTTAATTACCGCGCACTGCGCCGCGGCACCTTCGGCCCGCGAAACCAGAAACCTACCCAATGCCCCGCCCCACCTGGTCTGCCGCCGAATACGCTGCCCGCGTGGGCGCCGGCGACCGCGTCGCCCTCGGCCGGGCGATCACGCTGGTGGAAAGCACCCGCCCGGCCGACCGCGCCCTGGCTGCCGAAGTCCTGGCCGCACTGCCCCCGCTGCCCACGCCCACCGCCCGCGTGGGCCTGACGGGCGTTCCCGGCGTGGGCAAAAGCACCCTAATCGAACGCCTCGGCCGCCACCTGATCGAAGACCTGAACCGGCGCGTGGCCGTGCTGGCCGTCGATCCATCGTCAGCCCGGACGGGCGGCTCCATCCTCGGCGACAAAACCCGGATGCCCTGGCTTAGTGTGCAACCTGCCGCGTTCGTGCGCCCATCGCCGGCAGGCACGGCGCTCGGCGGCGTGGCCTTCCGCACCCGCGATGTCATCACGCTGGTGGAAGCCGCCGGTTTCGACACCGTGCTGGTGGAAACGGTTGGCGTGGGCCAAAGCGAAACGGCCGTCCGCAGCCTCACCGATTGCTTCGTGCTACTGCTGCTGGCCGGCGCCGGCGACGAGCTCCAGGGCATCAAAAAGGGCATTATGGAAATGGCCGACGTGCTGGCCGTCACCAAAGCCGACGGGCCGAACGCGCCGCGCGCCCGCCGCGCCGCCCGCGAAGTCAAGAATGCGCTGCACCTGCTGCGCCCGCCGGAAACCGGCTGGCTACCACCCGTACTCACGTGTTCGGCCACCGAAAACGACGGCATCGGGGCGCTCTGGGCGACCGTGGCGGACTACCTCGCGCACCAGCAAACCGGCGGCGGTTTCGAGCAGAACCGCCGGCAGCAACGCCTGACGGCCCTGCGCGAACTGGTGCGGCAGGAGCTGGAAACGGCCTTTTACGCCCGGCCCGCCATTGCCTCGGCCCTGCCCGAACTGGAAGCCGCCGTGCTGGCCGGGCGCCTGAGTGCCGCCGCCGCCGCCGCCCGCCTATTGGAATAACCGCCTACTGATACGACCGCGCGCCGAAGATGGCCGAACCCACACGCACCAGCGTCGAGCCGGCGCCGACGGCCAGTTCCCAGTCCTGGCTCATCCCCATCGAAATTTCGGCAAACTGGTCATCTTCCGGAAAATAAGCCGCTTTCAGCTCCAGGAAATACGCGTGAAGCTGCTCGAACTCTTCCCGGACCTGCGCGGCGTCCGGGGTGTTGGTAGCCACGCCCATCACGCCCGTCAGGCGCACGTGTTGGAGCGCGGCGTATTCCGGACTTTCCAGGATTTCCACCGCCTGCTCCCAACTCAGGCCGGTCTTGGTTTCTTCGGCAGCGATGTGGAATTGCAGCAGCCCCTGAATCACGCGGTTGTGTTGCGCGGCGTGGCGTTCCAGCGTCAGCAGCAGCCGCAGGCTGTCCACGGACTGCACCGTGTGCACGAAGGGCGCAATGTATTTGACCTTATTGGTCTGCAACTGCCCGATCAGGTGCCACTCGATATCCGGGGGCAGCGCGGCGGCTTTTTCGGCCATCTCCTGCGCCCGGTTTTCGCCGAAAAGCCGGGCGCCGCCGTCGTAAGCCTGTTGCACCAGGTGCGCGGGGTGGGTTTTGGAAACTACCACGAGGCGGCAGTCGGTGCCGGCCAGCTTTTGCTGAAAGTGCTGGATGTTGCGGGCGATATCGAAGGGCATTGGGCGGGGATTCATCAAAAAAATAGTGTCGTTTCCGGCGGCAGCCGTCAACTCAAGATGCTGGCGCTTTCCGGACTGGCACCGCCACCCCGCAACCACGCGCCGGGGCTGACGCCCATCAGCGTTTTGAAGGTGCGGGTGAAGTAGCTCAGGCTGGAAAAACCGCAGCGGTAGGCTACGTCCGTGAGGTAAGAGTTGCCGCCGAGCAGCAGCCGGCAGGCGCGGGCTACCCGCTCGCGCAGGATGAAGGCGACCGGCGACAGGCCCAACTCCTGACGGAAGGCCCGGAAAAACTGCGCCCGGCTCAGGCAGGCCAGGCGGGCCAGCTCGTCGGTAGGCAGGTCGCGGTGGAGGTTGGCCCGGACGTATTCCACCACCTGCCGCAGGCGGCTGCTGTGCGCGGCCACGGCCAGCGGCGCGGGCGCCAGCAGGATGCGCCGGGCCTGGGTCTGGAGCAGCCGCACGACGATCTCGCTCACGGCCAGATCAGCCAACACGCCTTGCGAAGGGCCGTTTTCGCGGGTGGCGGTCAGCAGCCGGTCCAGCGACGCTGCCAGCGCCGGCGAGTTGGGCACGTGGCAATCGGCGGGGTCGAAGGTCCAGGAAATGCCGCCGCCTGACGGCCCGTCGAGCCGGGGCGCTTTCTCGTGAAGGCGTTCGAGCAGGCCATCGACTTTTTCGGCGCTGATTTCCAAGGCCAAGCACTGCGTGGGGTTGCCGGGCCGGGCGTCCGGGAAGTCGATATACATCGGCCGGTGGGCGGGTAGCAGTACGGCCTCGCCAGGTAGGTACTCAAACGGCGCGGCGCCCGGCAGATGCATCACCTTGCGCCCGCGCAGCATCGCCGTCAGCACGAAATTGGGGAAGGTGAGCGGCACCTGCTCGGCGCGGACGTGCGTCTCGAAAAAGCTCAGCGCGAAGCCATCGTACGTTGTCAGGCGGCGGTTTTCGACGAGCGTCTGCAACGCCGCTTCGGGCGTCGGGGCGATGTACTGAAGGCGGGTGCCGGACATCTGTTGCATAAATAAGGAAGGAAACAGCGGGCGACGAAAGGGGCCGATACGGAATCAAGACGGACACCCGCGCCGATCCTGCAATCGGTTGCGCCGTTCGTGCAACGTGGCCGGAAAGGAAAAAGGAAGCTTTGTACCCAGCAAACGACGGCGCCAGTTCACCGCCGCCAAAGCTAGCTTTTTTTCCACTTTCCTTCGTTTTAAATCCAATGGCAGAAGTCCTTGATTCCGTCGTGGCCGAACCGGCCGTGTCCGCTACGCTGGTAGCCCGCCCCAGCTTCAAACCTCATTACGACAATTATATCGGCGGCAAGTTTACGCCGCCCGTCAAGGGGCAATATTTTGAGAACCCCTCCCCCATCGACGGGCAGGTGTTCACGAAAGTGGCCCGCTCGACGAAAGAAGATATCGACCTGGCGCTCGACGCCGCGCACGAAGCCTTCAAGACCTGGAAGCATACTTCGGCCACGACGCGGAGCATTATGCTCAATAAAATCGCCGATGTGATCGAAGCCAACCTGCCCTATCTGGCGGCGGTGGAATGCATCGAAAATGGCAAAGCGATCCGGGAAACGACCTACGCCGACCTGCCCCTCGTGATCGACCATTTCCGATACTTCGCGGGCGTGATTCGGGCCGAGGAAGGATCGGCGTCGGAGCTGAATCAGGATACGCTCTCGCTCGTCGTCCACGAGCCGCTGGGCGTGGTGGGCCAGATCATCCCCTGGAATTTCCCGCTGCTGATGGCCACCTGGAAGCTGGCGCCCGCCCTGGCCGCCGGTTGCTGCGTGGTGATGAAGCCCGCCGAACAGACGCCCGCCTCGATCCTGATTCTGATGGAACTGATCGGCCACCTGATTCCGCCCGGCGTGGTGAACATCGTAAACGGCTTCGGGCTGGAAGCCGGCAAGCCGCTGGCCTCCTCGCCGCGCATTCAGAAGGCGTCGTTCACGGGCGAAACTACCACGGGCCGCCTGATTCTGCAATACGCCTCGGAAAACATCATCCCCGTGACGATGGAGTTGGGCGGCAAATCGCCAAACATCTTCTTCAAAAGCGTACTGGATGCCGACGACGACTTCCTCGACAAGGCCATCGAAGGCGCCGTGATGTTCTGCCTGAACCAGGGCGAAATCTGCACCTGCCCGTCCCGGATGCTCGTCCACGAGGACATCTACGACGAATTCATCCGGCGCGTCATCGAGCGCGTGGAGGCCGTCAAGCTCGGCAACCCGATGGATATGACCACGATGATGGGCGCGCAGGCGAGCAACGACCAATACGAAAAAATCCTGAGCTACCTGGAAATCGGGAAGGCCGAAGGCGCCGAAGTGTTGACGGGCGGCGAAGCCTACTCCCAGGAAGACGGCGCGCTGGGCACGGGCTACTACATCAAGCCTACGGTCTTCCGGGGCCACAACAAGATGCGCATCTTCCAGGAAGAAATCTTCGGCCCGGTGCTGAGCGTCACGACTTTCAAGACAACCGAAGAGGCCATCGAGATCGCCAACGACACCCTCTACGGCCTCGGCGCGGGCGTCTGGAGCCGCGATGCCCACGAGCTGTATCAGGTGCCGCGCGCCATTCAGGCCGGCCGCGTATGGGTGAATTGCTACCATGACTACCCCGCCGGCGCGCCCTTCGGCGGCTACAAGGCGTCCGGTTTCGGCCGCGAAAACCACAAGATGATGCTCTCCCACTACCGCCAGCACAAGAATATGCTGGTGAACTACAGCAAGCAAAAACTAGGATTCTTTTAGTTAATTACGAATTACGAATTACGAATTACAAGGGTTGTAATTCGTAATTCGTAATTTGTAATTCGTAATTCGTAATTCAAAATGCGCGCTCTCGTCACCACCGCCGCTGAGGCCACGATTGATCTGCTCCGCGACGAGCACGGCCCTTTGATGTTTCATCAGAGCGGTGGTTGCTGCGACGGCTCCTCGCCGATGTGTTTTCAAAAGGGCGAATTCCGGGTCGGCGCCAACGATGTCTGGCTGGGCGCCATTCACGGCTGCGACTTCTTCATGAGCGCCTCGCAGTTCGAGTACTGGAAACACACCCAACTGACCGTGGACGTGGTGAAGGGGCGCGGCGCATCGTTTTCGCTCGAAATCCCGCTGGGGGTGCGGTTTCTGATTCGTTCGCGGCTGTTTACGGATGAAGAGTATGCCGCTCTGGAACCCGTAGTGGATGGCGAAAGCTACTTGGCCGCAACCAGCCCGGCTGGGTAAGGAGAGACCGGTTTCAGAAAAAATAGAGGAAAAGTACTGGCCAAGCGGGAGCATAAAGGCAAAGCCGACCTTATTTTTAACCCGGCAAAACTCCTCCCACTTTTTTACCGGCTTTTTCCAATGCAGAACCTACTGGTTCCGACCGATTTTTCCGCAGAATCCCACCACGCCTTTGGGGTCGCGCTGCGCATTGCGCAACGCACCGGAGGCTCCGTTACGCTGCTGCACGTTGTTGACTTGCCCGAGGGCGCCAGTTTCAGCACCTTTGGCGGCCCCGTGGACGGCGACGAGGCGCACGCCAGCGGCGGTGAGGGAATGGAGCGCCTCTTTGTGATGAAGCTGCTCCAGGTCACCAAACACCGGATGCACGACCTGATCACGGAAGCGCACCGTACGGCCGCCGGGGTACCGGTTCACGATATGGTCGCCACCAACCGCGTCATCCCGGCCATTTTGGAAGTCATCACCAGCCGGCAGATTGATCTGGTAGTGATCGGCGCGCAAGGGCACACCGCGCTGGACCATTTCCTGATGGGTTCGAACACCGAGCGGCTGATCCGGACGGCGCCCTGCCCCGTGCTGACCGTCAAGCGCCAGCAAGGCGATTTTGAGGTCAAAAACATCGTCTTTCCATCCGACTTCTCGGCGGAAACCGACCAGGCAGTGCCGATGATCCACCAGGTACAGGCGCTGTTTCCGGACGCGCGGCTTCACCTGCTGCACGTTATCCACGGCAAAAAGGGCACAGACGCTGCCGACCGGATGCAGGCCTTCATCGACCGCCACCACTTGCAACACGCCGCTATAGACCTGCTGGTCGATGCCAGTGAGCGCACGGGCATCAGCCATTTTGCGGAGCAAACCAATGCCGACCTGGTGCTGCTGCCCACGCACGGTTACACGGGCGTCAGCCGGTACCTGCACCCGCACATCGCCGAAAACGTCGCTACGCACACCGCGCCGCCGGTACTCACGTTCCGGCTCTAGTTCCGACGCTGGGGGCTGAGCGAATTCCCCCGCACATTTTCCCGCCCGATTTGTCGCGCCGGGAGCAGGCATTGCCCTGCTCCCGGCGTTACTTTTTCCGGCACCCGCCCGCGGATGCAGGCCAAATTCACCCAAGCATTTACCGAAAAAGCTGCGTCACGTTACGGAACCCCGCTGTGGCGATGCCCGCCCGCACGAACGGGTAGCGGTGAAGGTACCAAATATTGTATGGGTCTTCGCCATAATAACCCACCGTGACGAAAAGGCCCGTCTGGCTCATAAAACGCGGGATATAGACGGCCGTGGCTTCCGCATTGAGGCGCCGCCGCTCGAAGCGGCGCTCCTGGATAGTGAGGGAATCGAGGCGGCTCAGGCCGAGGCTGACGTTCACCTCCGTATAGAAACGCGACTTGTTGCGCCGCGCCAACTGGGCATTAGTCGCATTGGTAACATCAGCCACCTGAGCCGACTTGCCCAATACCCGACGCCAAGTGCTGAATTCCTCACGCGTTAGGCGGATGCCGACCCGGTGAAAAAGATAGCGCCCTTGCTGGGTGGGATCGGCGGAGCTGGGCAGGCCGTAGGAACCGTAGGGAGCCACGCTCCAGGCGCCGCCCTGGGTACGGGCACCGATCACGTAAGCAGCCTCCACGGCATTGTTGGCAAAATTGCCGTTGAGCTGGTTCGGCTGCCGCCCGTTCGGACCAGCCATGAAGGCGGCACCCTCCTGGCCGTTGGAATGATGACGAAAATTGAGGCGCAGAAACTGGTAGCGCAATTGGTCCACCTCCAAAGGCGGCGGGCAGTTGGCACGGGTGGCGGCGGTATCGGGAGGCGCGGGCGTGATTTTCATTCGGGTACTGATATACAAGGCCCCCACCGCGTGGTACGAGGGTGTACGGATCGGAAATGACCCCTTACCCCCACCCTCGCGCCGCATCCGCAGACCAAACGCCGGCTCGACGGTAAAAGCAAAGCGCGGCTGCGAAACGACGACGAACATTGTGTTCAGATAAGCCGAGAACACATAGTCTGGCTTCGTTTCGGGCGCATTGGCAGCCGTTTGATGCCGTCGCGCAAACTCCCCGCCCGCCGCAATCCACGACAGCGGCTGGTTGCGCGTAATGGCATCGAGCAGATGCCGCTGCTGGCGGTAATGGCGCGCGTAAACGGAATCGGTCAGGCCAGCGCGCACGGGTTTAACGGGCGTGGGCTTAGCATCTACTACCGGTGGCGCCGACTGGGCAGCAGCCACCAACGGCAGCCCCAGCAAACCGGCAGCCGCGACGAAACGACGAAATAAAAACGACATCGACAAAGAAGAAAACGCAACAAAAGATTGCAGTTACCTCCTTACGGGCCGGGCGGCGTTAGTGTTGGGGCCAATTCTTCCCCTGGCCTTGTCAAAGCAAAGTCCGTCCAAATGATCACCTGCGGAACCTTCACCAGATCAAAACAGGGCAAACGCACGACCCAAAAAATTACCTGCCTTGACTTCGGTGCACCCTTTTGCGGCTCGTTGGAACGCAGATAACGCGGATTTTGGCGGATTTGCGATTCGCATCTTTCAATCTGCGTTCATCCACGTTCCGCTACTTCCTTTCAGCACATCCGAAAACGATTCCGCTGCTGCGCTTCGAGCGTTTGCCCTATCGCATCTTGGCGTCCTCAGAACAAACGTCCGAATAGAAAAGAAAGCCCCTTTCCTCTTTATTCTTCTTTGCGCCTTCGCGTCTTTGCGGGAAATTTGCCAGAAAAGCTAGCCAGCAGGTGTGCCAAGTAGTAAAGCAATCCGTCACCAAGCCAATCCACTAATAATCAATCAAAAAGTCAACTTCTGGGTAATTTCTGGTCGACCTCTTACCAAAGCGCCTTCGGGCGTTTGCCCTGAAAGCAAAAAGCCCGTTCGGCACGAGGCCGAACGGGCTTTTATTCACAAATCAGCAACCAGATCCTGGGAGCTTGAGTGGGGATGCTTAGTAACGGCCACCGCCGCCACCGCCGCTGTAGCCACCGCCGCCGCCACGGTTTCCACCGCCGCCGCCGCTGTAACCACCGCCGCCGCCGCCGTTACCGCCACGGCTACCGCCGCCGCTGTAACCGCCACCACCACCGCCGCCACCGAAGTCGCGACGCGGGCGCTCTTCGCGCGGACGGGCCTCGTTTACGGTCAGGGCACGGCCCTGTACCTCGCGGCCATTGAGCTGCTCAATCGACTGACGGGCAGCCGCATCGTCAGCCATTTCCACGAAACCAAAGCCGCGTGAGCGGCCCGATTCGCGATCCTGGGCGACAGAAGCCGAGCTTACTTCGCCAAATACTTCGAACAGCTCGCGGAGCGCCTGCTCGTCCATCCGAAAGGATAGGTTACCTACGTAGAGGTTCATCGGAAAAAAATAACGGGACAAGTCAGCCAGTGCTGACCTCTACAAAGGTAAGCGGAAAATTCATACCGCGCCAGATGGGTACGCAAAAAAAAGAATTTGACGCCTCCGGCGGGCGGGCCGGGGGGCGGTATTTTTGCCCGCACCACTCCACTTTACTACGATTCGTGCCTCACCCACCAGTCCAGCCGCTGCACCGGCAAAGCCTTGCCTTGATCCTGCTAATGCTGCTGTTGGCAATGACGGCCTGCCCATCGGGACCACCTACCGATAAGCGAGCGGCGCCCCTGGCCAAAAATTCCATCTCAAACCCTGAGACCCAGCTACGGACCGCCGTCCTGGCCGCCCACGATACCTTGATGCTGCAAATGGGGCCGGTTTACCGCGAACGGACCCGCTTGCGGGCCCTCCTGCTTCCCACCACGCCCGATGCCCGGCGGCAGCAGATCAACGGGTGCCTGACCGCGCTTCAGGCGGCCGACGACGCGATGATGGACTGGATGCATACTTATCGGGAACCGGACACGCTGCAATTACCCCGCGAGGCGCGCGTCGCTTTCTGGAACCAGCAAAAAATCCTGTTGCAACGCCTCGATTCGACGTTTGCGACTAACCTCTACCAGGCGCGAAACGTACGGTAAGGCCGTCAACTTGCATAACTGCTAAGCTAAAGCCGACCTTTGCGGACTGAAACCCCTGCCTCACACCCTTAAAGCTTTACTCCAATAGCACAGAATCGTCGGTACGTTCCACGCGCCCAGGTGGAAGAGCCGTTCAAGATCAACCACAAAATCCAGGCGCGCGAAGTGCGTCTGGTCGGCGAAAACATCCCGCAGGGGATCTACCCGATTGAGCAGGCCCGGCGAATGGCGCAGGAGCAACAGCTTGACCTGGTGGAGATTTCGCCGACGGCGGTGCCGCCCGTCTGCCGCGTTATTGACTACTCCAAGTTCAAGTACGAGCAGAAGAAAAAGACCCGCGAGCTGAAAGCCAAGACCACGAAAGTGGTGGTGAAGGAAATCCGTTTCGGCCCCAACACCGACGACCACGACTACGAGTTTAAGCTCAAGCACGCCCGCGAATTCCTGAAAGAGGGCGCCAAGATCAAGGCTTACGTCCACTTTGTAGGGCGTTCCATCGTCTTCAAAGAGCGGGGCGAAATCCTGCTGCTGAAATTTGCTCAGGCCCTCGAAGACCTGGCCAAAGTAGAGCAGTTGCCCAAGCTCGAAGGCAAACGGATGTTCCTGTTTCTGGCTCCGAAAGTAGCAGTTAAGGCTGCCGCCGCGCCAAAGCCCGCCGGAGAGGCCAAAGCCGAAGCAAAGCCCAAGCCGGCACCGGAAGCAAAGGCCGAAACCCCCACTCAGGAGGCACCGGCCGAGCCAGCCGCTCAAGCAGAGTAGCCGCTTCCTGAATCCGAAGATTTATTTCGGCGTAGTTGACCTCAAAAATCAGTGCGCCGCCCCGTTGTTGTTGCCGTTTTCCGTTTTAGCCGTTTTCCACCTCAATGCCGAAGAACAAAACCAAGTCGGGCGCCAAAAAGCGCTTCCTGGTGACGGGTACGGGCAAGATTAAGCGTAAACACGCTTATAAAAGCCACATCCTGACCAAAAAAACCACCAAGCAGAAGCGCGGCCTGACCCACAGCGGGCTGGTAGCCGAGCAGGACCTGCGCCGCGTCCGCCAGATGCTGGCGATCTAGTTTTTGGTTAAATAGTTTTTGGTTTGTGATTGATCAACGAAACGATTACTACAAAGACCAAAAACTAAAAACCAAGAACTAAAAACTAATTCTCCACCGGCCCCGGGCGCCCAAGCACGACCACCGTAGCGCGTCGTCGCCTCGTCAGGGCCACAATCCTTTGTTAAAATGCCGCGTTCCGTAAACGCGGTGGCTGCGCGCCACCGCCGGAAGAAAATTCTCAAAATGGCCAAGGGCTACTTCGGTGCCCGTAAAAATGTCTGGACAGTAGCGAAAAACGCTGTCGAGAAAGGCCTCAACTATGCTTACCGTGACCGGAAGCAAAAGAAGCGCGATTTCCGCGCGCTCTGGATTCAGCGCATCAACGCGGCGGCCCGTATCCACGGCCTGTCGTACTCGCAGTTGATGGGCGCGATCCACAAGTCGGGCCTGACGCTGGACCGCAAAGTGCTGGCCGACCTGGCAATGAACCACCCGGCGGCCTTCGAGCAGGTCGTCAAGCAGGTTC
>JANPLI010000025.1:0-21613 GCA_031426455.1 Hymenobacteraceae bacterium
TACCCCTTCGCTTGGGCGGTCGGCCAACCAAAACGCCCGCCCGGAATGACTTCCGGGCGGGCGTTGCTGCAGCGAGATGACCCGAAGGCCTTACTCGACCACCAGGCGCTGGGCCAGCGGCCCACACCGGACGATATAAACCCCCGTCGGGACGCCGAGCAGCGTAATGGGCGCGGTCGTGGCGTCCACCGTGGCGGGGAAAACCACTCGCCGGACGCACCGCCCCAGCGCGTCGATCAGCTCCACGGTCGGAATGGCTCCGCCGGTTTGCCAGTCCTGCAGGTACACCGTCACGGTGCCCGAAGCCGGGTTCGGGTACAGCCCCAGCCGCGCGGCGTTCGCTGCCGTGACGTGGGCCGAATCGACGCGCATTCCCGTCACCGTGAAGCTTTGGGCCGAAACGCCCGTGGCGACGGGCGTCGTGACGCGGAGCTGGCCCGAGAGCGCGCCCGTGGGTACCGTGGCGGTCATCTTTTTGTCGGAAATGGCCGTGAACGTGATGGCTGCCGTGCCGCCCACCGTCAGGCTGGTGGCGCCCGTGAAGCCCTCGCCGCTCAGCGTCAGCACGGTGCCCACCGGACCGCGCACGGGGGTGAAGGCGTCGATGTCGGGCGCCGTCGTCACCGTGAACGGGTTGCTGCTGACGGCCTCGCCGCCCGCGTTGCGCACCGTGATCGGGCCAGTCGTAGCCTTGTCGGGCACGGGCGCTGCGATGCTGGTGGCGCTCAGCACCACGAAGCTTTCGGCCACCGTGCCGTTGAAGCGCACCTGCGTAGTGCCGCTGAAGTTGGTGCCCGTCACCGTCACCCAGGTGCCCAGCACGCCGCTGGCGGGCGTGAAGCCGCTGATGGTCGGCGCGGCTGGTGCCGTTACCGTGAAGGTGCCCGTGCTGGTGGCCGAGCCGCCCGCCGTGGTCACGCCCAGCACGCCCGTCGCGGCGCCCACCGGCACCGTGACGGTGATCGTGGTGGCCGAATTCACCACAAACGTCGGCGCGTTCACGCCGCCGAAGCGGACGCTGGTGGCGCCGGTCAGGTTTGTGCCCGTCAGCACGACCTGCGAGCCGACCGAGCCGGTAGTGGGCGTGAAGGCCGTGATCGTCGGCGGCGGAATGACCGTGAATGACGTCGTGGAGAGCATCAGCCCGCCTGCGCCAATCACCCCCACCAGGCCCGTAGTCGCCCCCGCGGGCACCGTGAACGTCAACGACGTAGCCGTTCCGTTGCTGAACGGTGCGCTGGCGCGGTTCAATAGGACGCCGGTGGCGCCGCTGAAGCCGGTGCCCGTCACGGTCACCACCTGCCCAACTGGCCCGCTGATCGGCGAGAAGCTGACCAGCGTGGGGGGCGTGGGCGCGGTCAGGGTGAAGCTCATCGGCGAGGCCGTGGCCCCGCCCGCCGTCACGACGCTGATCGGGCCGGTGGTGGCACCAGCCGGCACAGTGGCCGTGATGCCGGTGGCCGAGTTCACGGTGTACGTCGCAATGGCCCCGCCCGTGAAGACCACGGCCGACGCCCCCGTCAGATTTGTACCCGTCAGCAGCACCTTCGCGCCGGGGGTGCCGAAGGTGGGTAGCAGCGCCGTAATAACCGGTGCGGGTACCGTAGCCGCTGGCGCAGCCACCGTGAAGTTGGTCGCCGACTTCGCCAGTCCGCCAGGCGTCAGCACCCAGACCGGCGCCGTTGTGGCACCCGCCGGTACGTTCGTACTCAGCGTACTGGCTGTAGGGGTGCCGCTAATGGTTGTCGCCGTGGTCCCGAAGCGTACTTGCGTAGCGCCGTTCAGGCTCGTGCCCAGCACCGTCACGGCGGCGCCCACCAGCCCGGAAGCGGGCGTGAAGCCGGTAATGCTCGGTGCGGCGGGCGTGGTGTTCACCGTCAAGCTGCCCGGCGTGGTCGCCGTGCCCGCCACCGTCGTGACGCTGATTAGCCCGCTGGTGGCGCCAATCGGAATTGTGGCCGTGATGCTGGTAGCCGAGTTCACGGTGTAGGCCGTGGCGTCGGTGCCGTTAAAGCTGACGCTGGTGGTGTTGGTCAGGTTCGTCCCCGTGAGCTGAACGAGCGCCTGGGCCGTGCCGTAGGTCGGGAACATCGCCGAGAGCGTCGGCGGCGGAATCAGCGTGAACGCGCGCGCCGATTGGGCCATTCCGCCGCCGGACGTCAGCACGTGAATGCGCACGCCGCTTTGGGCACCGGCCGGTACCGGCACGGTGATCTGCGAAGCGGAAACGACCGTGAAGCCGGGGGCATTCAGCGTACCGAAGCGCACGGCCGTGACGCCGGTGAAGTTGGCACCGTAGAGCGTCAGCACCACGCCCACGGGGGCGCGGAGCGGGGTGAACTGCGTCAGGCGCGGCGCCGGGCCAGCCAGCACCGTGAAGGCGCTGCCGGTGAGCGTGGCGCCGCCGGTGCGGACCGAAAGCGGGCCGGAAGTAGCGCCATTGGGCACGGTGGCCGTCAGGACAGTGGCCGACTGGTAGTTCGTGCCGGTGGCCGAGGCGCCGTTGAAGCGGGCGTCGGAAGCGGCCGTGAAACCACTGCCCGACACGAGCACGACCGAGCCGGGCGCGCCGCTGGTGGGGTAGAACGTCAGGCCCGCGGGCGCCGTCGTCACCGTGAAGGTGGCGGTGCTGGTGGCAGTGCCCCCAGCCGTCGTCACGCTGATCGTGCCCGTGGTGGCGCCGGCAGGCACCGTCACCGTCAGGCCGGTGGCCGAGTTGCCGGTGATGGACGTCGTGGCGGCGGTGCCGTTGAAGCGCACGGCCGTGGCATTGCTCAGGTTCGTGCCGCTGATCGTGACGACCGTGCCGACCGGCCCGGAAGTGGGCGTGAAGCCGCTGATGGTGGGGGCGCCGGGGCCTTCCACCACATTGCTCAGATTCACGGTCACGGTGTTGCTGGCCGTTAACGAGCCGTCACTCACGCGCACGGTGAGGGTAAAGGTGGGCGTGGTCTCGAAATCGAGCGCCGCCACGTTAGCTACCTGCAACTGCCCGTTCGTGCCGAAGCTGAATACCCCGCCCGTATTGCCGCCGATGATGCTGTACGCCAGCGTGGTGCCCGCGTCGGGGTCGGTTGCGGAGAGCGCCGCGCCCACGGCTGTGCCATTGGCGCTGTTCTCGGCAATGCTGCGCGTCTGGGCGCTGATGGCCGGCGCCTCATTCACGTTGGTAATCGTAATCGTAAACGCCTGCTCGAAAGTCAGCCCGCCCTGGTCGGTAGTCCGGATGCGGACCGACCGGCTCGGGGTAGTTTCGTAGTCGAACACTGCCGCCGTGCGCAACTGCCCGCTCACGATGCTGAACTGCGCGTTGTGGGTACTGCCCGTGCCGCTCACCAGCGTGTAAGTAAACGTGTTGCCCGCGTTGGGGTCCGTGGTACTCAGGTTGCCCACGGCCGTGCCGCTGGCCGTGTTCTCGGCGATGCTCTGCGGCGAGAGACCCAGGCCGGTGGGGGCCTGGTTGGGTGTCGTCACGGTAAAGGTATTGCCGGTGGCCGTGCCGCCGGGCCCGGTTACGGAAACCGCGCCGGTGGTGCTGCCCGCGCCTACCGTGAAGATCAGGTTCGTGGCGGTCGGGGTGCCGGTGATGGTGCCGGCCGTGCCGTTCACCCGCGCGGCAGTGGCGCCGTTCAGGTTCGTGCCCGTTACGGTGACGCTCGTGCCCGTCGGGCCGCTGGTGGGCGTGAAGCTACTAATGGTGGGCGTCTCGGCCACGTCGGTCAGGCTGACGGTGACGGTATTCTGTGCCGCTAGGGTGCCGTCCGAGACGCGCACGGTGAGGGTAAAAGTGGGCGTGGTTTCGAAGTCCAGCGCGGCGGGCGTGGCCACCCGCAGTTGCCCGCCGGTACCGAAGCTGAAGGCCCCGCCGGTATTGCCGCTCAGAATCGAATACGTGAGCGTGGTGCCGGCGTCAGGGTCGGTGGCGACGATGGCCGCGCCCACGTTCGTGTTCAGAACGCTGTTCTCGGCGATGCTGCGCGTCTGGGCGCTGATGGCGGGCGCCTCGTTCACGTTGGTGATGGCGATGGTAAAGGCGCGCTCGAAGGTTAGGCCGCCCTGGTCGGTGGTGCGGATGCGCACGGCGTAGCTGGCCTTGGCCTCGAAGTTCGGCGAGGCGGTGATGCGCAGGCTGTTGCCGCTGATATTGACCAGCGCATTGTCGGTGCTGCCGGTGCCCGTCACCAGGGTGTAGGTGAACGTGTTGCCCGCGTTGGGGTCGGTGCTGCTCAGGGTGCCGACTACGGCGTTGGCGCCGGTGTTTTCGGCCACGCTGGTGCTGCTCAACGCTAGGGCCGTGGGGGCGCTGTTGCCGGTGGTCACCGTGAAGTTGGCCGTGCTGGTTGCCGAACCGCCGGCCGTCGCTACGCTGATGGGGCCGCTGGTAGCTCCGGCCGGCACGCTAGCCGTGATTTGTGAGGCCGAGTTAACCGTGTAACTGGTCGCGAACGTGTTGTTGAACCACACCCCGGAGACGCCGGTGAAGTCGGTTCCCGTGATATCCACGTTGGTTCCCACCGGGCCGCTGGTCGGCGTAAAGCCGATAATCGTCGGCGCGGGTGGTATGACATTGATACGCACCACGTCGAACCCTGAGCAGTAAAGCTTCGGCGCACCGGGCAAGCCATACAGCTGGCAGTACAGGTCTACATAACCCTGCGCCAGATCATTTGGACCAGGGGTGTAGCTGGTGAAAGGGCTACTCGGATCGGAGAAAACGCCGTCGCCACCCTGCCAATCAAAGTACACGTCCTGCGCGGGGGCCCAGGTTTGCGCGTTCAGGAAGGCCGGGTCGCTGGCCTGAATCCATTGGTCGGTGCCGGCGTCTACTTCCAGTTGAACCGGGCGGGTCAGGTCGTTGACGATGTATTCCATGGGCCCCCACATGATTGGCGGGTCGTCGACCAGAACGCGCAGCGAACCGATCTTTCCATCGTAGAAACCCGCGTTGAAGAGCGCCTGATTGCTGATAGTCAGAACATTGCCAGTCAGTGTTCCGGTTACTGGCATACTGGTCGGGTTCGAGCCGTTGTTGGGGCCCGTTTCCGTAAAATCGGCCGTGATGGTTAACTGGCTGGTGGGCGCATCCGGGTCGATGATGGTGAAACTGTGCGTACCAACCGGAAAATACGAGGGTGCGTAGCAGTTCTGATCCGTCAGCGGGTCGCCCGTGTATGCGTAGGTGATGACGGGTGGCCGGTCCAGAATCGTCAGCGCGGTCGGCAGAAAATAGGAGTTGCCGCTTGCGTCATAGAATGTGGGCGAGAAACCCGACTGTGCGTTCTCGACCTGCATGGCGCGGGTCACGGTGAAGGAAAGCTGCGTCCCGGCGGCATTGACGGTGAAGGGCGCGGTAGCTCCCAACCACGAGTAGGTGAAGGTGGTAATGAATTGCAGATTGGTGCCCGTCACGACGACTACCCCGCCCACATTAGCGCTGGCTGGGCTAAAGCCGCTCAGTACCGGAGCCGGCCCCGCGCCACCTAAGCTGACGTTGCGGACGGTTTCGGCCATACAGCGGTAGTACTCCGATGAAGGCACCGGCTGCGCCTGCAACACCAGGTCCACGCTGCCGGTGGCCAGATCGTTGGGGCCAGGGGTGTAAATCGGGGTTGCCGACTGTTGGTCGTCGAAGGTGCCGTCGCCCAGGGTTTGCCAGAAAACGGTATTGGGGTCAACGGTGCCGCCAAGCTGCGCGGCCAGGTCAAGGGTGCCGCCCGTGCCCAATTGCGACGTGAAGGTGGCCACTACCGGTACGCCCACCCCCACGTATTCCTCGCTCCAGAAGCTGGTATTGCCGTTGGGGTCGGTCACCGTCAGTTCCACGGTGCCGAGGGTTTCGAACTCCATTCCGGCCGCGCGCAGTTGGGCCGTGGTGATGCGGTACACGTTGCTGGTGCCCACCCAGGCACCAGCAACCGGCCCGCCTGGGTGCGACGGGTGCGGCGAGCTGAACGTAGCCGCCACGGTCAGGCTCGCGCGCGGCGAGTTATCGGTGATCGTGAACGAGTAGGCCCCTGCCGGAAACGCTGGCGGCGTGTAGCAGTTCGGTGGAAATCCGAACGTATTGATCGGATCGCCGCTGTAACTGGCCACGATAGCGGGCGACTGGGCACGAGCAACGGATAAGGTACCCAAAGCCAGTGATAGGGTCAATAGCCATCGGCCGATAGCCAAAAACCCTGGAGGGAAAAAGTGCTTCATTGGACTTTAAAGAAAAATGACCAGTCCGGCTGCTGTTAGCAGCTGCTGGCTAGGTATGAAAAAAGAAAAAGTGGGACCAGGCGCCCGTAGTCGAGTTTTATTCAAAATCAATGGCATTAGACAGCGCCATCAATTTTATTTGGCTGAGTATACATAAAGACTTGATGGCCATAAGTAACCAGCCCGCCAGCAGGGTCAGCAAGACCTATCTGGCATTTGTCTTCAGTAGGTAAGGCAGCAAGCATTAGACTGCCACAAAGGTGGGCGCATCCAACACGCATTCGCAATACCTAAAAGTAGGTACGCCGCGCCTTTTGTCTTTTTATTATTTTGCTGATTATTAGTTTAGTAACTAAAAATGATTAATTGCGTGAAAATAAATACTGAACGGGAGGCCGTCGCCGGGGGGCGGGCAAATGGAATGGGCGGCGCCGGGTGCTGACCGGGGAAACCCGGCGTCAAACCAGGTCAAAGGCCCGCGCGAACTGGCCCAGGTGAAAGGCTGTCTCCGAGCCAAGTTTTTTGCGGAGGTTGCGCCGGTGGGTTTCGGCCGTTTGCACCGAAATCAACAGGGTATCCGCTACTTGCTGGGTGCGGTTTCCCTGAGCCAGCAGGCGCAGTACATCGCGCTCCCGCAGGGTCAGCAGGGCGAAGGTGGGCGCGAATTGCTGCCGGAAGGTTTTTTCCTCCAGTAGGCGGCGCACTTTCGCCGTCACGTGGCGGGCGGCGTCGATGGGCACGGCGAATGAAAGCAGATGCGTAGGGTGGCCATCGCTATCGCGGTGAAAAACCGTTGACGACGTGGAGTACCAGCTCCACGGGTCGGCTGCGCTGGCGCGCACCTGCTGAAAATGCGTCACCATCGCATTCGGCTCGTTGCGTTCGAGCATTTCCATAATCAGCGGCCGGTAGTCGGCGGCATCGGCGGGGTTGAAGAACCGCTCGATATAAGTCGGGCCGTCCATTTTCAGCATTTCGGCCAGCGGGACGCGTAACAGGGCCTCGCCGCGCGGCGACATATAAGCAGGATTCCCGGCTGGCATATGATTGATGATCACCACGCCGGGTAGTTGGTTGGCGATAGCCGCCACGGCAGCAATTTTGGTTTCCAGGGGCGTTGAAGCATCGAACGGCAGAAAAAGCATCGGCGGATACAGCAAAAGAGGACCAGCCGGGCGCTCGATCCGGGGGCCAAGGTACCGTCCCGCCCTTGATTTTTCGCTACTCGAATGCTGAATCCATCTGTAACCGGCTATTTACGCAAAATGCCCGCCGGACCAAAGTCCAGCGGGCATTTGCTTTCGGCGCTAACCGGGATCGCCTAGCGATACACGTGTTCGCCATTATGGCGGCGGAATTCTTCTTCGAAGTACTTGGCGTCTTCGTCGTTGCGGGGCTTGACGCCCAGCACCATTCCGCCTTCTTTCAGGCCCTGCTCATAAACAGTGGCGCGTTCTTCCGGAATGCCGGAGCCGACCAGCGCGCCCACTAGGCCGCCCGTCAGGCCACCAGCGCCAGCGCCCACCAGCGAGGCAGCAATCGGACCGGCGATGATCAGGCCCAACCCGGGCAAAGCCACGCTCGTGCCGATAGCGGCGATGGCGGCCACAATGGCGCCTACCGTACCGCCGATGGCCGAACCCACGCCCGCGCCTTCCATTGCTTTGTCACCGAGGTCGGTGTCCACGGTGCCGTCGCCGAAATGCGCTTTGCGCGTATCGTCCGACATCATCAGGTTCACGTCGTCCTTCGAGTAGCCGCGCTGATGCAGCGAGTCGTAGGCTTTCTCCGCCGACGCCCGGTCGCGGAACATTCCGGTCGTCATCCCCGACGAGCCAGCCGACCGCGTGTGCGAATCGTGGCTGCCGGTGCCGGTGGCAGAATTGGTGTTCCAGGCTTGGCCAGCCGAAGAACCGGTCGAACCGGTGTTGTCGCCGTAAGGGGGCATATTATCGAAACCGCTCATTATTGAAATTTGAAAATGTGGAGGGGGAAGGAATGTCCTGGATTAATTACCCAGGACGGCCCGCTTTACGCCCGGTACGACGGTATGGTTGCGTGGAAACGGAGAAGATGGTTTCGGTACCCCATCAAGCGACAGCCGCCCGGACGGGGAGTCCGGGCGGCTGTCGCTTGGGAATCAATCAGGTGTCGTCAGGCAGGGTGGCGCCCGGCTCCTGCCACGCGCCTACTCGCCCACCGCCGCCATCGCTTCGATGGTGCTTTCGCCGTAGCTCTCGATGGGCAGGCAGGAGCAGACGAGGTTGCGGTCGCCGTAGGCCGAGTCGATGCGCGAGACGGTGGGCCAGATTTTGGCCTTTCGCACCCACTCGGCGGGGTAGCCGGCCTGCTGCCGGGTGTAGGGGCGGTGCCAGTCGTCGGCCATCACCACGGGCGCGGTGTGGGGGGCGTTTTTCAGCACGTTATCCTTCGCATCGGCGCGGCCATCTTCCACGGCCTGGATTTCCTGCCGGATCAGAATCATCGCCTCGCAGAAGCGGTCGATCTCTTCCAGCGGCTCCGACTCCGTGGGCTCCACCATCAGCGTTCCGGCCACGGGGAACGACACCGTGGGGGCGTGGAAACCGTAGTCCATCAGGCGCTTGGCGATGTCTTCGACTTCGATGCCGAACCGCTTGAAGTCGCGGCAATCCAGAATCATTTCGTGGGCGCAGCGGCCGTTGGCGCCCGTGTACAGCACCGGGTAGTGACTTTCGAGGCGCGCCTTGATGTAGTTGGCGTTCAGAATGGCGGTTTCAGTGGCCGCTTTCAGCCCGTCGGCGCCCATCATCCGGATGTAGGCGTAGGAAATGGGCAGGATCGAGGCCGAACCCCACGGGGCCGCGCTCACGGCGCTGTGGCCCGCGCCGAGGGTGTTGTGGCCGGCGCCCTGGCCATTGTCCACGACGGCGTGCCCCGGCAGGTACGGCGCCAGATCGGCCACGACGCCAATCGGCCCGACGCCCGGCCCGCCGCCGCCGTGCGGGATGCAGAAGGTTTTGTGCAGGTTCAGGTGGCAAACATCGGCGCCGATGGCAGCCGGCGAAGTCAGCCCGACCTGGGCGTTCATATTCGCGCCGTCCATATAAACCCGGCCACCGTGCTGGTGGATGGTCTGGCAGATTTCCTGAATCGCCTCCTCGTACACGCCGTGCGTCGAAGGGTACGTCACCATCAGGCAGGCCAGCTTATCGGCGTGTTCGGTGGCGCGGGCCTGCAGGTCGGCCACGTCGATATTGCCGCGCTCGTCGCACTTCACCAGCACGACGCGCATCCCGGCCATCACGGCCGAGGCTGGGTTAGTGCCGTGAGCGGAGGTCGGAATCAGGGCCACGTCGCGGTGGTGGTCGCCGCGCCCCTGGTGGTAGCCGCGAATGGCCAGCAGGCCCGCGTACTCGCCCTGGGCGCCGGAGTTAGGTTGCAGCGAAACCGCTGCGAAGCCCGTCACTTCGCACAGCCAGGTTTCGAGGTTCCGGAAAAGCTCCTGATAGCCTTTGGTTTGCGAGGCCGGCGCGAACGGGTGCAGCCCGCCGACTTCGGGCCACGTCACGGGCAGCATCTCGGTGGTGGCGTTCAGCTTCATCGTGCACGAGCCGAGCGGAATCATCGAGTGGGCCAGCGAAATGTCCTTGTTTTCGAGCTGCTTCATATACCGCAGCAACTCGTGTTCGGAGTGGTGCTGGTTGAAGACCGGGTGCGTGAGGTACGAAGACGTGCGTTCAAGGCTGACGGGGATAGCCGCCTCGTAATTCGTAATTCGTAATTCGTAATTCGACGCCTTCCCGGCTACTTTGGCGAACACCCCAAGAATATCCGTTACGTCCTGCTCGTCCGTGTTCTCGTGGAAGCTGATGCCTACCAGCGGCTGGTTTTCCTCCTGATAATAGCGGAAGTTGAGGCCAACGGCTTCGGCTTCCTGCCGAATGGCCGCTTGCTGCTCCCGGCTTTCGAGGCTGATTTTCAGCGTGTCGAAATACGCTTCGTTGTGCTGCTGATAGCCCAGCGCGGTCAGGCCATCGGCCGTGCGGCGGGTGTGCGCGGCCACGTTCACGGCAATCTGCCGCAGGCGCTGCGGGCCGTGGTACACGGCGTACATCCCCGCGATGACCGACAGCAGCACCTGCGCGGTGCAGATATTGGAGGTCGCTTTTTCGCGGCGGATGTGCTGTTCGCGCGTCTGCAACGCCATCCGGTAGGCGGGCTGGCCGGTGGCGTCGAGCGAAGCGCCGATCAGGCGGCCGGGAATGACGCGCTTGAACTGGTCTTTGGTGGCGAAGAACCCCGCGTGGGGGCCACCAAAGCCCATCGGCACCCCGAAACGTTGCGACGAGCCGATGGCGCAGTCGGCGCCCAGCTCGCCGGGCGGCGTCAGCAGCGTGAGGGCGAGCAGGTCGGTGGCCATCGTCACGAAGGCGCCTACCGCGTGGGCTTTTTCAATCACAGCCCGGAAATCGACCACCGCGCCGTCGGCGGCGGGGTAGGAGAGGAGCGCGCCGAAAACGGTGTCGTCGAAGGTGAACTCCACCGCCGGGCCAGTCAGCAGTTCAATATCCAGCGGCGTGGCGCGGGTACGGAGCAGGTCCAGGGTTTGGGGCAGCACGCCATCGGCCACGAAGTAGCGCATCGCCGTCTTCCGCTTGCGCTGACCGAAGAACATCGTCATCGCTTCGGCGGCGGCGGTGGCCTCATCGAGCAACGAAGCATTGGCGATTTCCAGGCCCGTCAGGTCGATCACCATCGTCTGGTAATTGATCAATGCTTCGAGGCGGCCCTGGGCAATTTCCGCCTGATATGGCGTGTAGGCCGTGTACCAGCCCGGATTCTCGAAGATATTGCGCTGAATCACGGTCGGCAGCACGGTGTCGTGATAGCCGAGGCCGATGAACGAGCGCGCCACCACGTTCTGGCGCATCATCGCCTTGAATTCGCGCAGAAACGCGCGCTCCGTGAGCGGCGCGGGCAGGTTCAGCGGCCGGGACAGCCGAATGGCCGGGGGCACGGTCTGGGTGATCAATTCCTCCACGGAATCGACGCCGATGGTGCGCAGCATCCGGGCGGTCTGGGCGGCGTCGGGGCCATTATGGCGGTCCTGGAAACGGTCGGCAATGGCGGGCTGAAGCACCATAAAAATGAAGGTTGAATGGAGGCCAGTAAGAGCGCGGCCAACGGATAAACAAAGGTACGGCGGAGGGCAGGGCGGGCTGGTTGTTGGTTTCTTGTTGCTCGTTTCTTATTGCTGATTAATGACACTCTAACCAGAAACCAAAAACCAGCAACCAAAAACCATCAACCAGCATCCAAACAGGTACCTTCGGGCGGATGTTGAGTTCCCGCGCTGTTATAGCTGCTTTACTGTCGGGCCTGCTGGGCGGCGCCCTGACCTGGACGCTGGGTCGCTTTGCTCTGGCGCGCCTGCGCACCGTGGGCCGGACAGGCGCCGATGCTTCTCTGGGCGCGGCGCTGCTGAGTGCGGGCGGCGTGCTGACCGTCGGGATAGTGGCCGCGCTCGTGGTCGGTGCGTTACTGACGCTGACGCTGCTGGCCCGCGACCCTGCCCGCCGCACCTACTACCTGACGTGGCTGCTGACGGCCGTGGGCTGGCTGGCCGGAATGCTGGCGGCGGTGTACGTCGGGCTGGCCGTGCTGACGGAGTAGCAAACGGATGATTGTCAGATCAGAACAAAGGAAGTCAGTTGATGTCCACCACGCGTTCCATCCGTTTCCTCGACGAAGTACTGTATCCGCAGCTCCGCGCGATGATGCCGCTGACGGAAGCCGATTATCTGGCCCTGCGGGATGTTTTGCAGCCGCGTCGGCTCCGTAAACGGGAACTACTATTGACGGAGGGCGACGTATGCCGGACCGTGGCGTACATCGAAACCGGTGGGTTGCGCTACTTCTACAATGTGCAGGGCGAGGAATACACGGGCCAGTTTTTCTTCGAGCGCGAATGGTACACCGACTACGACAGCTTTCTGGACCAGGCACCCGCCCGGCAGTGCATCGAAGCCCTGGAAGCCAGTCAGGTGTGGCTCTTGCCCCGCTCAGACCTTTATCGCCTCTACGAAGAGCGGCCGGTGTTCGAACGTTTTGGCCGCTTGATGGCCGAGCAGGCCTACCGGGGTAGCCGGGCGCGCGGGGCCGGGCTGTTGAACCTGACGCCGCAGGAGCGCTATGAGCAGCTCGTGCGCAATCGGCCCCAGTTGGTGCAACGGGTGTCGCAGCGGCTGCTGGCGTCGTATCTGGGCATCAAGCCGGAAAGCCTGAGCCGGATTCGGGGCCGGCAATAGCGCATCAGGCGGCGCAAAACCGGTTTTCTTAACCGAAGTCATCGTTTTCGCGCTTGGGCCACGGGGACCTTTGTATCGAAGCTGCAACCACTACAACGGCTTCCCCAAAACGGATGAAATTTCTACTGATCACCGCCGCGCTCACCTTGCTGGGGGCCACCGCGCACGCCCAGACGCCCTCCGCCACGAAGCTGCCCGTTTATGCCGAAATCGGGCTGGGTATGAATAAGACGCTGTATTTCGGCGATACCCGCGCCAAGCTGACAAGCGCCCTGGGAGGCAGCGCCAAGCCCGGCACGGGCAACAATATCCTGGCGGGCTTTTACGTGGCGCCGGAAGCCTGGCGCGGGCTGGGCATCGGCTCGCGCATCTCCGGTTCGTTCGGCGCCCCGGTCAAAGGCGATTTCGGCGACGAGTATATTTTCAACTACTACAACCTCGCCGTGGCCGCCAAATATTATGGCCTGAGCCGGACGTTTGGCCAGGGACTGTACGGGCGGGCTAGCTTGGGCTTCGGCCAACTTACCACCAAACGGTTCAATCAGGAGGCGGACGCCTACCGGCATCAATATGCGCTGGGCACGTCGGTAATGGCCGGCTTGGGCTACACGCGGCCCATGCACGGGTTCAGTCTAGGCCTGGAAGCGGAGTTTGAGTCGGCGTCGCGCAGCGGCACCGTAGATGGCCTCGGCAGCCAGACATTTCGGAGCGGACAACTGGGCCTGAACCTGATCGTGGGCTTCTGAGTAGCTGCCGGTCCTGCCGACGGTAAACGGCGCGCAAGCGGTGGGTAAGCCGCCGATTGTGCGCCGTTTGTCGTGATGCTGCGTATGGTGTGCCGGTGGCTGTTGCGCCGCCTCTCACCTTTCCTGCACCTTTCCTGATGAAGTCGCTGCTCCTTGCTGTTGGCACCTGCTTATTGACAGCCTCCGCCGCTTATGCCCAACAGGCGCCACCGGCGGGCCGCGGTGATTCCACGGTCGTCGGCTACGAGCGGGTAATCGCTCCGGCACCCGCCCCGCGCCGGCTGCTGACGGCCGCTGATTCTGCCGCCGAACGAGAGCGTATCCGGAACCGGGAGCAGTTGCGCCGCGACGACGGCCTGATCAAGCAGCAAACCGTCGAAGCAGAGGCACGTGCCCGCACGGCCCCCAGCCCGGCCGAAAAGGCGCGTACGGAAGCGGCCGACGCAAAGACGGTCCGCAAGGCACTCCGGAAGGATGCGCCCCGCGCGCAGGAGGCGCGGAAAAAGGCCGCCAAAGCAAGAGCCAATCAGTTGAAGCAGTTCAGGAAGGAAGGCAAAAAGCTGTAGAAGCCACCCGGCCGCGCGGTGCCGGCGCTGAAGGAAAGGGAGGGCGAAAGGGGCGAAAACAAAATTCCCGCTTTTTCCTGCCGAACTTGGCCCGATGAAGCGCCTGCTCCTTGCCCTGACTTTCGGCCTGTACGCGGTGCTGCCCGCCGTGGCCCAGCGTCGCCTAATCGATACGCACGGCGATTCGACCCTGATGCCCAGCGATTCCGTGGTGGTCGGTTACCAGCGGGTGCGTTACCCGGTAGCGCCGCGTGTGCTGCACAACGCGCAGGATTCGGCGGCGGAGAAGGCGCGCCAACACAATATCCGCGGGATTCTGCACGACGAAACCATCGCCGTCCGGCAACGGCGCGAAGCCGCCGAACGCGCCGCCCTTCGCGCCCGCACGGCCCTTAGTCCGGCCGAAAAAGCGCGTCGCGCGGCGCTGGCAGCCAAAGCCACGCGCCGCGCCCTGGCCAAAGATGCCGTACGTCGGGTCACGGCGCAAAAGCGCGCCGTGCGGGCCGAAAAAAGCCGGCAAAAGCAATTCGCCCGCCTGGCCCGGAGTAAGGACTGAGTGACTCTTTTGACTGAGTGACGGAGTGGGACTGAGTGACTGAGTGATTATGAATATCCGGGCTCCGTCACTCAGCCAATCAGTCGCTCAGTCAATCAGTGCCGCGTAGCGGTAAGCCTCCGGCTTACCTTTGAGGCGCCTTACAAGCCAAACCTTTTTTACTCTTTCCAATGCAATCACTTACGCTGGGCGTGATTCGGGAAGGCAAGGTGCCGCCGGATTTCCGGGTGGCGTTGACGCCAAAAAAATGCGCCGAAACAATGACCACCTGGCCGCACGTGCGGGTGTTGGTTCAAAGCTCCCCGACGCGCGCCTTCACCGATCAGGAATACCGCGATCTGGGCGTGGAAGTGGTCGATTCCGTAGCCAACTGCGATATCCTGCTCGGTGTTAAGGAGGTGCCGCTGGCCGATCTGCTGCCTGGCAAGACGTACCTTTTCTTCTCGCACACCATCAAGCAGCAGCCTTATAATGCTAAGCTGCTGCGCGCCGTCCTGGACCAGGGCATCCGCCTGATCGACTACGAAACCCTGACCAATGCCCGCAATATCCGCGTGGTGGCCTTTGGGCACTACGCCGGTATCGTAGGCGCCTACAACGGCCTGCTGACCTACGGCCGGAAGCACGGCCTTTACGAGCTAAAGCCCGCCCATCTCTGCCACGATCTGGACGAGCTGATCGAGGAGTTCTATAAGCTGCCCGGCAAACTGGGCGCCGCCAAGATTGCCGTCACGGGCACCGGTCGGGTGGGCAAGGGCGCCGCCGAACTGCTCGACCACGCGGGCATTCGCCGGGTCAGCGCCTACGATTTTCTGTACCACGAATTCGCTGAGCCGGTGTATGCCTTTCTCGATTCGGGCGACTACCACGAACACCGTGATCCACAGCGACCCTGGCACGAGCCGCATTTTTTCGCGAACCCGACGGAGTACGTCAGCACCTTCTGGCGCTTCGCCAAAATGGCCGACCTGCTAATCAATTGCATCTACTGGGACCCTCAGGCGCCGCGCCTCTTCACTTCGGAAGACGCCGCCCAGCCCTGGTTCCGGATCAATACCATCGCCGATGTGTCGTGCGATATCAATGGCTCGGTGCCGCTCACCACGCGCGCCTCGACCATCGCCGAGCCGGTGTACGACGTGGATCCGCGCACCGGTCAGGAACTGCCCGCCTACACGGGCCGTGCGGGCAGCATCAGTCTGATGGCGGTCGATAACCTGCCCTGCGAACTACCCCGCAACTCCTCGCGGGAGTTCGGCCGGCAACTGATCGACAACGTGTTCCCATTTTTATTGGGCGACAACGACCCCGATGCCGTCATCGGTCGGGCTACCATCGCCGAGAATGGCGCGCTGACGGCGAAGTATGCGTATCTGACGGAGTACGCGGCTGGCGGCGTGGTACCAGCAAGTGTTGCCTGACGACGCACGGACCCGCGTTTAGCACGCGGCCGGAACTCGTGCCAGCTTGGCCGACCATCCAACAATCAGCAAAAACCCGTTTCCCGCTCAGGGAAGCGGGTTTTTTTGTGTCCAACGCGGTCCTCGGAAAATAAAGAGAAGAAAAACACGCCGGAAACTTGCAACCTTGCGAAAGTTTCCGGAGTTTTGCATCGAAATCGCTTCAATGGACACGAACCTTCCTCTTCCTTCTTCTTCCCTGCCGGTTGAACGCCCCGAAGCGCGCGACCGGATTCTGCTCGGCGCGCAGCAGCTTTTTATGCGCCGGGGCATCAAGAGCGTCTCGATGGATGACATCGTGGCAGCGCTCGGTATCTCCAAGAAAACATTGTATAAGTGGTTCGAAACCAAGGATCAACTCGTGCAGGCCGTGGTCAGCAGCCACTTGCTCGATGCGCAGGGCAGTTGTGATCAAATGGCGACTTCGGCGGAAAATGCCGTTCACGAAATCGTGCTGATGATGAAGTGGACCAAGCAGGAACACGCCGATGTGCACCCGGGCATCTTCCTGGAAATGAAGAAGTACCACGCTGGGGCTTACGACCAGTGGAAAGCCCACAAGTTTCAGTTTATCCTGAGCCAGATCGAGCGCAACCTGCGCCGTGGCATTGCGGAAGGCCTGTACCGGCCGGAAGTCGATGTGGCGATTGCGGCCCGCCTGCAACTCGGCAAAATCGACGTGATTATGGACGCCGAGCTGTTTCCGCCGCGCCAATTTCCAATGGAACGCGTGATGCAGGCCACCGATGAACTGTTTTTGCGCTCCGTGGTGACGGCCGCAGGTTTGCGCCTGCTGCATCATTATTTGGGGCTGCCAGCTATAGCCGAGCATCAATAGTACCTCACAATAAATCCGCGCCAGGTGCGTCAGCGACGGTGCCGGGGCGCCCTTACCAACCTCCTTGTCCGCCTCCTCTTTTTTTCGTGTTATGCTGAATCGTTTCTTTCGCCCGGCTTCCGTGGCGGTATGGCTGACCGCGCTGGGCGCCACCGTAGCATTGCCCGTGCAGGCGCAGACCCCCTCGGCCGGGCAAACGGTAGCTACCGCCGGTCCGCTGCGCCTGAGCCTGAACCAGGCCGTGCAGTACGCGCTCAAAAATAAAAGTACCCTGCAGGCCCAGCGGCTGAATGAACAAATTGCTACGGCCCGCATCGGTCAGATCCGTTCTATCGGATTGCCGCAGATCAATGCCTCGGCCGGCGTGACCGACAATATCAAGCTACAGAAATCGCTGGTCGATTTCGGGGCGTTTAGCGGCCCGAACGGCCCGCTGGAAGGCGCTAACCTGACGCCCGGCCAACTCGCGCAGGTGCAGGCTGGCCAGACCGTGAAGCTGGCGCCGGCTTATGGCGAAAGAGTGGCCGCCGGTCCGCAGGCCATCGCCTTCGGGCTGCAATGGCAGGGCAACGCGGGCATACAAGCCTCGCAACTGCTCTTCGACGGCTCGTACCTGATCGGCCTGAAAGCGGCTAAAGTGTACGAACAGTTGGCCTCCAAACAGAGTCAGCAGAGCGAGATCGACGTGGTGGAAGCCGTCCAGAAAGCCTACTACGGCGTGCTGGTGAACCGCGAGCGGTTCGAGCTGCTCGGCCGCAACGTTTCGCGGCTGGACACGATTTTCCGCCAGACGAACGCCATCTACAAGGAAGGCTTTGTGGAAAAGCTCGACGTGGACCGCCTCCAGGTGCAGCTCACGAACCTGAAAGTGGAGCAGCAAAAAACGCAGCGTTTGGTCGATCTGACCGTCGCGCTGCTGAAGTTTCAGATGGGCCTCGACCAACAGCAGGCAGTCGAACTGACGGACCAGCTCGACGCCGCGCTCGTGGAATCGACCCAGTTGCCCGCCCAAACCGGCAGCTTCAACTACGGCGACCGGGTGGAGTATTCGGTGCTGGAAACGCAGCGCGACCTTGCCAACCTCGACATCCGCAACAAGCGCGCGGGCTACCTGCCGCGGCTGGTGGCCACGGGCGGCTACGGTTTCGTGGGGTCAGACCCGACCGCGAAAGGCCTGTTTCAATTCCGTGGCGCCGACTCGCGCTCGTCGGCAGGCTTTGCGAACCAGAACTGGTTTGGCTTCGCCAACGTGGGCCTGCAACTGCAAATCCCGATCTTCGATGGCCTTGAGAAGCACTACAGCCTTCAGCAGGCCAAGCTGACTGCCCAGGCGGTGAACTACGGCTTCACGACGCTTCAGCAGAGCATCGATCTGCAACAGGCGCAAAGCCGGACGTCGCTGGAGAACTCGCTGGACGTGGTCAGGAGTCAGAAAGCCAACCTCGACCTGGCCACTGACGTGGCGCGGGTCTCGAAAATCAAATTCCAGGAGGGCGTCGGCTCAAACCTGGAAGTGATCACCGCTGAAACCGACCTGCGCTCGGCGCAAACCAACTACTACTCCTCGCTCTACGACGCGCTCATCGCCAAAGTCGATTTCGAGAAAGCCCAAGGTACCCTTAAGAAGTAATTACGAATTACGAATTACGGAATTACGAATTGGATCTTAGCCGGTCGATTCGTAAGCTCTTATCAGTCATAATCCGTACTTCAAAACTAGTAATTATTAATTCGTAATTCGTAATTAAAAATGACCCGCCTCAACACCCCCGCTCTCGCCCTTGCCGCCCTCTTGCTGACCGCAGCGTGCGGCGGCGCCAAAAAAGATGAAAAAGCCGCCGCCGTGGCTTCAGAAGGTACTCCGGTGGCCGCTACTGCCGTACCCGCCGCGCAGAAAGCCGTGCCCGTGACGGTGCAGACCCTGGCGCCGGAAACCTTCACCTCGTACCTGGAAGTGCAGGGCCAGGTAGATTTCGACCAGAACGCGACCGTTGCCGCGCGGGCCGCCGGAACGCTGACTTCGCTCACCGTGCAGCGGGGCGACCGCGTGAACAAAGGCCAGGTGCTGGCCACCGTGGACGCGGCCATTCTGGACGCGGCCATCGCGGAGCTGAAAACGCGCCTCGACCTGACGCGCATCGTGTACGAAAAGCAGGACCGACTGTGGAAGCAGCAGATCGGCACCGAGATTCAGTATCTGCAAGCCAAAAACAACTACGACGCGTTACGCAACTCGCTGACCACGCAGCAGCAGCAGCGCGAGCTGTACACGGTGCGCGCACCGTTCAGCGGCATCATCGATGAAGTGTTGCCCAAACTGGGCGAAATGACGGCCCCCGGTGCGCCGATCGCGCGGCTGGTGGGCGGACAGGGCGGTAAAGTGCTGGCCGATGTGTCGGAAGCCTACGCGTCGAAGCTCAAAGCCGGCGATGCGGCGCTGGTGAAAATTCCTGACCTGGCCGACGAAGAGGTGCCCGCCACGGTGCGCGTCGTTGGGCAGTCGATCAATGCCGGCTCACGCACCTTCACCGTGGAACTGCGCCTGAAAGATGGCGCCCGCGCCCAGCAGTTGCGGCCCAATATGGTGGCCGTGGCCCGCATCCAGGACTATCAGCGTAAAGGTGCCCTGACACTGCCCGTGGACGTGGTGCAGAAGGACGAAAAGGACACCTTCGTGTTCCTGGTTGACGGCGGCAAGGCCCGCAAGCAAATCATCAAAACCGGCGCCACCTACGGCGGGCGCGTGGAGGTGACGAGTGGGTTACAAGCTGGCGAACAGGTAATTGTGGGTGGGTATCAGGCACTCAACGAAGGGCAGACGGTTGCGCCGGCTAATACCCCTTCCTAACACGGTTTCTCGCAGGGTTTCGCCGAGTTCAGCGCGGAGTTTCGCAAAGAACTCCGCGAAACTCCGCGCTGGATTTCGCGAAACACTGCGAGAAATTTCCAACGCATCACTTTCCTTACTCCGATGCAAGAAGTAGAAAAAGAATTCAAGCCGACCAGCTGGTCCATCGACAACAAGACCAGCATTTACATCCTTACGCTGATTCTCACGGTCGCGGGGCTGTTCACGTACGTGAAGCTCCAGAAGGAGAACTTCCCGGATATCGTCATTCCGCGCATCATCGTGAGCACGATCTATCCGGGCATCGCGCCGGCGGATATGGAAAACATCGTGACGCGCGTGATCGAGAAGGAGTTGAAGTCGCTCAACGGCGTCAAGAAGATCTCCTCGTCCTCGAACCAGGATTACGCCATCATCGACGTGGAATTCAACGCCAACGTGAAGGTGGACGTGGCGAAGCAATTGGTAAAGGATGCCGTGGATAAAGCCCGCGCCGACCTGCCAAATGACCTGCCCGCGCCGCCCAACGTGAAGGAAGTGTCGTTCTCGGAAATGCCGATTATGTACGTGAACCTGAGCGGTAACCTGCCGCTGGTGGAGCTGAAAAAATTCGCCGACCAGATTCAGGATAAAATCGAATCGCTGCCCGAAATCACGCGCGTCGATATTGTGGGCGCATTGGAGCAGCAGGTCAACGTCGATGTTGATCTCTACAAGTTGCAAGCGGCTAATCTGAGCTTCGACGATGTGTCGGCGGCCATTCAGCGCGAAAACCTCAACATCTCGGGTGGCTCCGTGACGGTGGGCCAGCAGAAGCGCGCCGTGCGCGTGGCGGGCCAGTACGCGCAGGCCGCCGACATTGCCAACATCTTCATCACCAACGGTAACGGCTCGCCGGTGCGCCTCGGCGACGTGGCCACCGTACAGGATGGTTTCAAGGACCGCGAATCCTACGCGCGCCTCAACGGCAAGCCCGCCATCACGCTCAACGTGATCAAGCGCGCCGGCGAAAACCTGATCGATGCGTCGGATAAAATCAACGCGCTGCTCGCCGAGGCCAAAGCCACTTCGCTGCCCAAGCAACTCGACGTGACGCTGACCGGCGACCAGTCGAACGACACCCGCGTTACGCTGCACGACCTGATCAATACCATCGTCATTGGGTTTATTCTGGTGACGGTCATCCTGATGTTCTTTATGGGTACCACCAACGCCCTTTTCGTGGGCCTGTCGGTGCCGATTTCGATGTTTCTGGCCTTTCTGTTTATGCCGCTGTTGGGCTTTTCGCTCAATATGATCGTGCTGTTCTCGTTCCTGCTCGCGCTGGGCATCGTGGTCGATGACGCCATCGTGGTCATCGAAAACACCCACCGCATTCTGCATGACCACCCGGAATACAGCACCCCGAAAGCGGCCAAGTTCGCGGCCGGCGAAGTGTTCATTCCGGTCTTGGCGGGGACGCTCACCACGGTGGCGCCGTTCATTCCGCTGGCGTTCTGGCCGGGCATCATTGGGAAGTTTATGTTCTACCTCCCGATCACGCTTATCGTCACGCTGCTCTCGTCGCTGGTCGTCGCGTTCATCATCAACCCGGTGTTTGCGGTGAGCTTTATGGAGCGGGAAGACCACCAGCAAGCCCCGAGCACGCACCCGTCGCGCCGGATGTGGATCGGCATCGCAATCATCATCGTCCTCGGCCTTTCGGCCCATCTGCTGGGGTCGGCGTTCTTTGGCAATCTGCTGCTCACGCTGGCCGTGCTGGTGCTGCTCAACCACTACGTATTCAGCCGGGGCATTGCCTGGTTTCAGACGCGCGCGCTGCCGGCGTTCCAGCACGGCTACGCCGGGGTGGTGCGTTGGGTCACGGGGCCTTGGTGGCGCCAGGCGGCGGTTCTGGGCGGGATGGTGGTGCTGTTCATTCTGAGCATCGTGGCGGTGGGCATTCGCTCGCCGAAAGTCGAGTTTTTCCCCTCCGGCAATCCCAAGTTCATTTATACTTACCTGCGGATGCCCGTCGGGACGGACATTGCCGTCACCGATTCGCTCACCAACCTGCTCGAAGCGCGGATTTATGGCGTCATCGGGCGCAACAACCCCGACGTGGAATC
>JANPLI010000026.1:0-9317 GCA_031426455.1 Hymenobacteraceae bacterium
TGGCGCCCGTGGCCGCCCCGCCGCCCGCCGCGCTGGCGCCCGCGCCCACCGCCCGCACCCTGCGCCGCGCGCACCGGCAGGCCACCCAGACGGCGGCCAATCTGCGCGCCGACCTGAGCGCCCGCCACGCCCGCGCCGCCATCCTGGCCCGCCAACGGGCCGCTGTAGCGGCGCTCGAAACCCCCGACCCCGCCGACGACGACGCCCCCCGCACCGCGCGGTTCGTGGCGGCGCTGCAACTCGAAATCGCGATCGCCACCGGCCCCGGTTCGGCCACCGACCCCGCCGCCCTCGCCCACGCCACCCTGCGGCTGTGGCTGCTCGAAACCGAAGCCGCCGCCCTGGCCGCGTGGCTGGGCAGCGCAGGGGAGGTGGGCCACAAATCCGGCTGAGCGTTAGCAGAAAACGAAACCGTGTAATACTTTTGCGGCGAGGACCAACATTCCCTCACTCCCTTAATCTATGCCCGGGTTCCAAGTTGAAAAACTGTTGACCGAACAGGAGGCCCAAGCCGCCCTCGACTACGGCAACGACGAAAAGCGCGACCTCGACCACAAACTGTACAACCAACAGTTCTCGGCCGACGATGCCGCTGATTCGGCCGAAGAGCGCGCCAAAAAGCTGGCCACCGCCAACCGGAAGGTGACGATGCACACCACCCTCATCGCGGGCCTCGACCCGGTGGAAGACGCCGCCGAACTCCGCACCCAGCAAACCGCCCTGCGCCGCGCCACCGACCGCCGCGACGAACTCGCCGACAACCGCACCCTCAGCGCGGTCGAACAGCTCAAGCGCGCCCTGGAAGTGGCCCAGGCCCAAGCCCAGCTCGGCGAAACCGAAACCTTCATCACCCAGGTATCCGACCGCCTGGATGCCATCCGGGCCGGCAATTAAGGTTCGGGTTGAGTCGAAGTAAAAAGCAAAACGCCTCCGGCCGGTTGGTCGGGGGCGTTTTTTTGGGTGGGGGGAAGTAGCTTTGCCACCATATACCCGGTAACTCCTCCAGCTAGCCGCTTCGGCGGCTACTATGAAACCGGGTGCTGGAGTCGAAGGCAGCCCTCGGCCAGGGGGGCTGCCTTCTTTTGTTTAACCGGCGGCTTCTACCACCGCGATTTCGGCCGGCGTCAGGGCGTAGAGCTGGTACACGAGGCGGTCGAACTGCCCATCGGCCAGCGCGATGCGGTTGGTGCACTGG
Source organism: Hymenobacteraceae bacterium (assembly GCA_031426455.1). Taxonomy (GTDB): domain Bacteria; phylum Bacteroidota; class Bacteroidia; order Cytophagales; family Hymenobacteraceae; genus JANNMJ01. Next base: position 1,196 of record JANPLI010000026.1, read on the forward strand.
ATTTTCTTCGTTAAATTAAAAGTCAGGCCTAGCGCTCGCGCTGCGGTCCTCATCCGGCTTAGGCTTTACCTTTGGCCAGTTAGCTCGCTTGCTGTGCGGGCAAGTATTATACCTGTTTTATGGCTGAATTACACATTCCGACTACTACCCCACTTGACTCCGTTAATGAGGTTAAGTCTTCATACAATGGCATCTTAGAGCTGCCGTTTACTGACTCGCCCCGTATTACCGAGCCGACTGCCAAACTACCGCGAACAGTTAAAAAAAGCAGCACACCAACGCCGTGTGTCTCTGGTGGCACTTACGAGATACATCTCCAAGACGCCATTACCTTCTTAAGTCAGCAACCAGACAACAGCTTGGACTTAATCATTACAGACCCGGCTTATTCTGGAATGAATCAAAAACTCAAACTAGGCAAAGGCAAAATTATCGGCACATATAAAGAAAAAGGCGAGGACGGCAAATGGTTTGAAGAATTTCACGATACCCCGGAAAACTACACTGCTTTTCTGCGTGAATGCTACCGGGCGCTCAAACCCAATCGGCACATTTACTTGATGTTCGATTCTTACTCTCTACTGTCGCTAGGGCCATTAATACGAGAGGTTTTCGACGTAAAGAATATTTTGTGTTGGGACAAAATGCACATCGGATTAGGACATTATTTTCGTCGCCGCCACGAATTTATTTTATTCGCGAGTAAAGGTAAAAAGCCCCTTAATTCGCGCAGTATTCCTGATGTATGGCGGCTCAATCGATTGACCAGAGCAACTTATCCAACTCAGAAACCCACAGAACTATTTGAATTGATGTTGATTGGCAGTGCCGAGCCAGGTTATAGAGTATGTGATCCTTTTATGGGAAGCGGCGCTGCTGGGGTAGCTTGCTTGCGACATGGTTGCCACTTCATCGGTTGTGATATTTCACCAGCTTCTATAACCCTTGTAGAGGATCGTCTGAAAAGTGTTCAAACAACTGGTCAAGACCCTTTACAAATGGGGTTTGTGCCTTCCACTGACCAAACCATTTTAGACCTCTTACGACGTGGCTAGCCTAGCGAAAACGCGTTCCCTTTTTGGCTTCACTTCTCCGCGCACATTAGAGAAGATCATTCCAGAGATTGAGCTACTCACACGCCGCTTTAAGGGGCGCCCCTGGACTCCAGATACCCAAAGGAAGTTTTTCGAGGAATTGGTAGTGAGTGATTTTTACGAGGATAGTCGACCTACCCAAAATCTTGATTTTGCGGCGCGCGACCGTATTACACGTGCGCCGAAGGCGTTAGGATTTGTCAAGCTTCAATCCAGTATCGGGCTAACCACCGCTGGTCAGTTGCTGCTGACTGACATTGAAAGTCGTCCCGATACATTTACGCGGCAACTACTGAAATTTCAACTTCCTTCGCCTTATCACACTGCACCCAAAAATGATCTTGGTCGGTTTTCGATTCGACCCTACTTAGAATTGTTACGATTGGTTAGGGATGTAGGCCCTCTAACAAAAACAGAGATTGAGATTTTCTTCCTACCTCTGACGAATGTAGTCGATTACGATAAGACGGTAAAAGACCTCCTCGATTTTAGAAGGAGTAGAAAAAAGCTAAAGACTGGACGTAAAGCTTTCGTACAAGCCTATGCTGATCGCGTGACGCAGCGTATTTATCAGAACGAAATATCAGCCGGTAAATTTGGCACACGACAGGGGCGCACCGAAACTGCGGAAGAGTTTATTGCCAAGAAGCAACGCAATGGCACTGACTACGCAGATGCCTTTATCCGTTACTTACGAGCAACCCAACTTGTAACTGTTGACCCCAACACTTTTCATTTAGTTGTATCTGCACAACGGCAGGCAGAGGTAGATTATATTCTCACGAATGTGCCTCGCGATCCAGTGACGTGGCAAAAAGCTGCGGACTACGAGGCATACTTGTTCGACCCTGATTCACTGCGGTTATTATCAGATGATAAAACTTATCTGCTGGCTCGCCTACAAACGTTAAACGCTGAGGCTCTTCCTACTGCTTCACTTCCAGCGATACGGCAACTGGTACGGCAGGAAGAGCAACGGCACCAAGCAGCACAGACGGCCACGGTGGCGCAACAGTTGAAACATTACCAGCAATATGACGAGGTGGACGCCTTGTTTGAGCGGCTCTTGGCCCGTGCGAAAGTACCGGATGCCCCCTTGTGGCTAGAATACAATGTGTGGCGAGCACTGACGATGATGAATTATGCGGTACGCATCCAGGGAAATTATGCGGTTGATCTGGACGGGATTCCGCTTCACACGGCAGCCGGCAACCAACCTGACCTGACAGCTGACTATGGCAGCTTTCAGTTGCTGGTCGAGGTCACTCTTTCTGGAGGGCAGCGACAATTTGAAATGGAAGGCGAATCGGTCGCCCGGCATTTAGGCAAAGCGCGCGCGGCCGCTCCGGCTGGTGTGCCGGTTTATTGCCTGTTTTTGGCGCCTACCATTAGTGCCGCTACGCTGGGCTACTTCTACAGCTTAAACAAGATTCACGTCGCCGCGCACGGTGGCAAAACGACCATCGTGCCAATGCCGCTAGCTTATTTCCGTCAGCTAGTGGCGCGTGGTCGGCAAGCGGGGTTTAATCAGCCCGCTCAATTGCATCACTTGTTGAACAAGCTATTGGCAGCCGGAGATCAGGCTGTGGATGAAAATGGATGGCTCAAAGCTATCGAACAGCAGGTAGCAAGTTGGTTGGCTTAACCCTGCTGATTTGGGCGCCCACAAACTTCGCCCCGCCAAGCCGAAGCCCCCATTCGGCTCCCTCAAGCTTGTTACAAAACTCCCAGAGGGGGCACCTCATTTTGTAGCAAATCATTTGCTACAAAACTCACTGGGGGGGCACCCTATTTTGTAGCAAATCCGCCGTCCCTTCCCTCCTACTCCACCACCAGCCGCCGCCGCGTACCGGCGGCTTCGGCCATGTAGAGGCCCGGCGCCAGCCCGGCCAGATGCAGCACGGTTTCGGCGGTGCCGGCGGGCAGCGGGAACGACCGGACGGGGCGGCCCAGCACGTCGCGCAGCACGAAAACGGTGGCCGTGGGGGCGTCGGCGCGGCGCACGGTCACGGTGCTGGTAGCGGGGTTGGGCCAGAGCGCAAAAGCAGCGGCCGTTTCGGCCGACAACAGGCCCGTAGGCGCGGCCCGGAGCGGGATATGCCAGTCCTGGCCGCCGTTGTTGTTCCAGGTGTCGTTGGCGTAGTGCAGCACGAAATCGAGCTGCCGCACGGCCTGCTGCGGCCGGTTGAACGGCCCCACGCGCAGCGTCTGGCGGCAGGGCGGCGCGGCAGTAAAGGGGGTTTCGACAGACGGGCCGGCGCCGTTGAACAGGCTCGTGCCGGCGGGCCAGAGGGCGTTGTCGGGCCGCGCCCAGGCGTTCACGCCCCAGTGCAGGTTGGCGGGCTGGGCGGCATTGGTCAGCGTGAGGGTCAGGGTGTCGGCCACGGTGGGGTTCAGCGGCGTCCAGGTCAGGGTTTCGGGGCCGGTGCAGGTGGTGGGGCCGGGCGTGGTGCCGCCGCGCAGGTCGCAGTCGGGCCACTGGTGCGGGCGGGCGTTGGCTGGCCCCACCCACACGTGCTGAATGGGGCTGCGAACCACGTTGCCGCTGGAATCCTGGGCTTCGACGTAGTAATCGACCAGCACATTGCCCAGGCCGCGCACCGGGGCGCTGTATTGGGCGGCTTTCACCAGCGGCCCCGGCGTGGTGGCCGACCCGATGCGGGCGCGGGTCATCGGCTGGGTGGTCCAGGAGGTCACGCCGGGGCCCCCGGCGTAGGTATCGTTATCGGTGCTGGCGGCGGGGTTCTGGCCGTCCAGGTCGGTGCGGAATTTCAGGTCCACGCGGGCCAGGCCGCGCAGGTCGTAGGCGTAGGTCCAGACCGTGAAGTCACTCGGCTGCAACTGGTTGAACTCCGTCGTGCCAGGGTTGTACGGCTCGCGCTGCGGCGCCCAGACGCTGGGCGGCACCGCGTCCGGGGCGGTGGCAGGCAGCAGCGGGCGCACGGCGGCAACGGCGGCGTTGGCGGCGCGGGTGGGGTGGGTATCCCAGATGCCGTTGGTCGAACCGTCCCAGTACCAGTAATCGCTGGCCTGGGCGTTGAGCAGGCTGGCCCAGGCCTGCTGCACGGCGGGCGCGGCGGGGCCGGCCACGGCCTCGGCGGTGCGCACCACGTTTTGGGCGGCCGTCACCACGCCCCACGAGTTGCGGTCCCAGCTCAGGCAGTTGGTGTAGTCGGCGTTCCACTTTTTGAATTCCGGGTCGCCGTTGTCGGCGCCGCTCCAGGAGCCGCTTTCCACGTGAATGACGTCGGCGGTATCGGGCGGAAAACGGTCCAGGTAGTCCTGCACCGTGGTGCATTCGAAGCGCGTGGGATTGGCGCGGAGCCAGTTCACGAAGCTCTGGAAGTTGTTGTCGTAGTAGGCACTGGAGCCGCCGCCGTAGTTGTCGCCGTCGTGGGCCAGCACCACCAGAATGGGGTGGGCGGGGTCGGTGTTATAGGGCGCCAGCTGACTCATTACCAGGTCGTAGTTCAGCGCCCCGAAGCCACCGCGCCCGTCTTCGTTGCCGAGGTAGCGGTCGGCGGGCACCGCGATGATCCGCTGGCGCTGGCCGGTGGCGGGGTCGATCTGCTCCACGAAGTGCGGGCGCCGGCCCCAGCCGCCGGAGTTGCGGGTAGGCGCCCAGACGTTGTTGAGCTGCACCCAGTCCTGAGGGTTAGGATTGCGCTGGTCGGCGCGGTTCGGCTCGGCCAGGTTGCCGCCGGCATTCCAGGGATAGCCGGCGCAGGCGCGGTCGAAATGGATATTATCCACCAGCGCCCACTCCAGCCCTTCGGCGCGCAGGGCGGGGATTTCGGTCAGCGCGAAGGCGTTCTCGGGCGGGAAAATCCCTTTCGACGCCGGACCGGGGAAGTTTTGCTGCAGCGCCTGCCGGTGAAGCTGAAGCTGGCGGCGGATGTCGTCGTCGCTCACCAGCGCCATCAGCGGGTGGTGGTAACCAAAGCCCACCAGATCAAGGCGCGGGTTACCCCGACTGGTGCGGGCGGCCAGGGCCGTGTTCCAGTGGGTTTTCCAGTTCGCCGGAAAACGGCCGGCCGCCGCCAGGTCGTTGAGGTTCTGGATCAGCGAGCCGCTGAAGCTGACCTGCGCGCCAAAGTGCGCCAGGCCCGCGCCCTTGGCCAGGGCGTTCTTCGGCCAGTTGGTGTACGGCCCGGTCCGATCGCCGAAAATCTGCTGCACCGAAAACGGGTAGCGGTTCGCGTTGATGGTCTGGTTGACCGTCTCGCCGGGCCAGTACACCGGCTGGTGCATATGCCACAGGAAGGCAATCTGGATGGGCGGCACCGTTTGGGCCACCGCCGGGCGCGCGGCCGGCAGCGCGGCCAGCACCACGGCCAGCACCCGCAAGAAAGAGAAATTCCGCATTACGGGGCAAGTTACGGCAGCCCGGCGCGGAACAGGTTCGCGGCGGGCAGCGCGCGGGCGTTAATTTGCAGTGTCAAACCCGGGTCCTTAGCTCAGTTGGCTAGAGCGGTTGCTTCGCATGTAACAGGTCAGCGGTTCGAATCCGCTAGGATCCACCCCACCTCCAAAGCCCTTCAGCGCTGCGCTGAGGGGCTTTTTCTTGACTGCTTCTGCTGTCCGCTCCCCTTATCTCCCGACCCCTATTTTGGCTTCTGCTGCTCCCGTTTCCGCGCCCTTCCTCTCCATTGTCTCGCCCGTTTACCGCGCCGAGGCGATGCTGGATGAACTGGTGCAGCGCATCAAGGCCAGCGTGACGCCCATCACAACCGACTTCGAAATCATCCTTGTCGATGACCGCGGGCCGGACCACTCCTGGGACCGCATCCTTGCCGCCGCCGCCGCCGACCCGCGCGTGCGCGGGGTGCGCCTGAGCCGCAATTTCGGCCAGCACCGCGCCATCACGGCCGGGCTGGAATACGCGCGCGGCGAGTGGATGGTGGTGATAGACTGCGACCTCCAGGACCAGCCGGAAGAAATTCCGCGCCTGCTGGCTTACGCCCAGCAACACCAGTTCGACGTGGTGCTGGCCCGGCGCGTCAGCCGGCAGGACACGTGGCTCAAGCGGCTCGGGTCCAGCGCCTTCTATACAACATTCGCTTACCTGACCGAGACGAAGCAGGACCCCGCCGTGGCCAACTTCGGTATCTACCACCGCAAGGTGGTAAGCGGCGTGCTGGCGATGCGCGAAAGCATTCGCTACTTCCCGACGATGGTGCGGTGGGTGGGTTTCCACGTCGGCACCCTGGACGTGACCCACACCGAACGGGCCGAAGGGACTTCTTCGTACAACCTGCGTCGACTGCTGCACCTGGCCCTGGACGTCATCCTGTCCTACTCCGACAAACCCCTGCGCCTGACTATCAAACTTGGCCTGTTGCTGGCCGTGGGCGCGATGGGCTTTGCCTTCCTAACGTTGGTACGCTACGCGCTGGGGGCCATCATCGTACCCGGCTACACCAGTCTGATTTTTTCGATCTGGCTCCTGAGTGGGCTGCTGCTCGCCACCCTCGGAATGGTGGGCCTATACGTGGGGCGCACCTTCGAGCAAGCGAAAAACCGCCCGATCTACTTGACCGATACGCTGACGTTTCCGCCGATTTCCACGCCCTCTGCCCCTCTCCATCCGTAAGACCGCTTTCGCAATGGACTATAACCGGCCGCTTTACCTGCCCTGGGACAGCGAGTTTCTCGGCTTCCCGACCTATCGCCTCGCCGCGCACGATTTATCCGCCGATGCCTTGCCGGCGCTGCTGAACGCCATCCGGACGCAGGGTGGCAAGCTGGTTTACCTCTTTGCCGAACTCGCCGATACCCGCACCGCCGCCGCCGCCCAAATGCTGGGACTGCCGTTGGTGGATCGAAAAATCACCTACGCAATGCCTGCCACGGTGCCCCTGGAGGCGCTCCACGTAACCGCTCTGGCCGTGGCGCCCGATCCCACACCGGCGCTGGAACGGCTGGCCTTGCAGAGCGGGGAATTTTCCCGCTTCCGGCTCGACCCCCGCTTTGCCCCCCACGTCTATGAGGAACTCTACCGGCGCTGGTTGCGCAACTCGTTCGGGCAGGGAATGGCCAGCACCGTACTGACAGCCCTGGACCCCACCCAGCCCACCACCACGCCGCTCGGCCTGCTCACGCTCGGCGTCAAGGGCCAACGCGCCGATATCGGCCTGCTCGCCGTGGATGAAGCCGCGCGCGGGCGCCGCCTGGGCCAGCAACTCGTACTGGCCGCACGCCACCTGACGGTTTGCTGGGGCCTGCCAGAGCTACAGGTCGTCACGCAGCAGGATAATGCCCCCGCCTGCGCGTTCTATGAGCGCTGCGGCTTCCGGCCCGACCGGGTAGAACACATCTACCACGTCTGGCTCAGCGCTTGACGCGCCGGGCGGGGGCAACCAGTGGTCTCCCTAACCGCTCCGGTTGAGGTGAGCGGCGCTTCCGTCACTCGTTTTTTCTGTTATGGTGCGTTTTTTTTCACTAGCCTTTGCCGGATGGCTGCTGTTGCCGCTCACGGCCGGCGCGCAAGCCCACCCGGCAGCCGCCGCCCCGGACTCCGTTACGCAGCAGACTCCTCGGCGGCTGGCCGCTTCGCCCGCGCTGCCGGGCTTTGCGGTGGCCGTCGTCGGTTCCGGGGGCATTCGCTACGAGGCAGGCTTTGGCCTAGCCGACCGCGCCGCCCGCGCGGCTTTTACACCCTGCACGGTCCAGGAAGTCGGTTCGGTCAGTAAAACGCTGATCGGCCTTTGCCTGCTGAAAGGCGTCGAGCTAGGTTATTTTACGCTCGACACCGACGTCAATACCGTGCTGCCCGGCTGGACCGTGCGCAACCCGCACGGAGGGCCGGGCGCCGCGCCGATCACCATCCGGCACCTGGCCACTCACACGGCGGGCATTCTGGACCGCGAGAAGCTTTACGTGGGCACCTATACCCGTCACGAAGCGGGTTGCGCGTCGAGAATGTGAAAATTCCGGGTTAGTAGGGACGCGAGTTCGGGTCCGTACTCGTCGAGCCGGTTGAAAAAGGCAAGGACAGCGGTCTTGAAGGCTCCTTTGGTGCGGTAAAA
>JANPLI010000027.1:0-13782 GCA_031426455.1 Hymenobacteraceae bacterium
TGGGTGGCCAACCACACCAGTTGGGACAATGCCTGGGTGACGGCCCACCCGGACTGGTACCGGACGAACGCGGCCGGCGCCATCGTGTCGCCATCCAATAACGGGGTCACTTACAACGACGTGGCCCAACTCAACTTCGCCAACGCCGCGATGCGCCAGGAGATGATCGCGGCAATGAAATCGTGGGTATTCACGGCCAACATCGACGGTTTTCGCTTCGACTATGCCGATTTTCAGCCCACCGATTTCTGGCGGCAAGCCACCGACACGCTGCGCCGCATTACCACCCACCGGCTGCTGTTACTGGCCGAAGGCACCCGCAGCGCCAACTACACCTCCGGCTTCGACTACAATTTTGGCTTCCGGTTCTACGATGGCCTCAAGCGCGTGTACCGGAACGGCGACGCGGCAACCACCCTGAATGCGTTCAACGCCAGCGAGTATACCAGTGCCACTAATGGGCAGCACGTCGTGCGCTACACGACCAACCACGACGTGAACGGCGCCGACGGTACCCCGCCCGAGCTGTTCGGCGGCGCGGCGGGTGCCATGTCGGCCTTCGTCCTCACGTCGCTCTTCAAGGGCATCCCGATGGTGTACAACGGCCAGGAAGCCGGGATGACGGCGCGCATTCCCTTCCCCTTCACGTCCGTAAAAGTGGCCTGGAACGCGCACCCCGACGTGACGCGGGCCTACCGGCAACTCCTGCTGGCCCGCGCCGGCAGCCCCGCCCTGCGGCGCGGCACTCCAACCACCTACAGCACGGCCGATGTTTGCGCCTTCACCAAAACCGACGGCTCGGACCAGGCGCTGGTACTGGTGAATGTGCGCAATCGGGCCGTTACTTATACCGTGCCCGCCGTGCTGGCTGGTACCACCTGGACTAATTCCCTGAACGGTAGCCCCTACGCGGTGGGGGCTGAGGTGGTGTTGCCCGCTTATGGTTACTTGGTGGTGAAGAGGTGACGGTTTTCAGTAAAAAAGAGGCTCGTGCAACCCCGAGACACTGTACTCACGCACAGTTTATTACTGCCGATTGCATTTGCTCCTGCTAGCGAAGCACCTACACGATTTGCGCCTAACTAAAAAATGGAACCTGCGCACGGGTCAAAAAATAAAACAGGTGGAAAGATTCTCGCCCAATCTCTGCTTTTAACTAGCCCCCTTTTTGGAGGAGGGAATAATTCAGGGCCAGGTACGGGGCCAGAGAGTTATATTATTTATACAAAACATTGACTTGGTAGTCAATAAGTCGCATTCCCTAAAGGTCGGCAACAGTGCATAACCCCCTCTAGTGTGCAAGCGGCCAGGCGTCAAGCTACATTCGGCTGAAATTTTTTGATGCACTCCTGCATATTTTTCCTACAAAAGCGTCATTGAGCGCAGAAAAAGCGTACATTTGCTGTTGCAACGCTGCATTTTTTCTGGCACAGACACGCATGGAAGACAAGTTCAGGGACATAGACGCTATGCTGAACGGCCTGTTTGCCGAAGACCGTCAGACGCTCCGTGGAGTCTTTGAGCAAAAAATACAGGCACTGGGGATTTCTCCATCTGCCGCCTGTAACATTCTGGGCGTACAACTCCGCGCTGTTACCGGCATCATTAACGGCACTCAAAAAATTATAGATGTTACTATTCTCGGCAAACTCTCCAACTTTCTCCAAGTTTCGAGAGAGCGGATAGTTATGTTGTATCTGGAAGCCGTGGAGAAAAACTTCCCCACCGCAACCATCTCGGCCCAGAGGGTTGAGTTTATTAAGGAGAATTTCGACCTTGCAGTCCTCCGAAAAGCTGGCCTAATTGACAATATTACTGACTTCGAGCATATTGAGAGGCGACTTACTGCCCGATTAGGACTAAAGTCAATTTTAGAATATCGCAAACCTTCAGTTGATGTTGCTTTTTGCGTGGGTCCTTACGAACCCAAAAACGACTTAACGCGAGCCACTTGGATTACGGCTGCTCAAGCTTGCTTTCGGGAGATTGACAACCCCCATCGCTACGACCGACAAGGGCTTATCAACGTGTTTCCACGGCTACGGTGGTACACCACCAACGTAGAACAAGGGCTGCCTGAGGTTATTCGGTTGCTGTACCGAATCGGCATTACGGTTGTACTACAACCTTCGCTACCAACTTTACAACTTCGGGGGGCTACCTTCAATCACAACGGCAAACCTTGCATAGCCCTAACGGACTACGTGGGTTTCTATCCTACGCTGTGGTTTGCGTTGTTTCACGAGTTATTTCACGTCTTGTTTGATTGGGAAGAAATCCAGGCCAATCAGTATCACGTGACTGACGACGAGAATAATCAGTTGTCGGTACAAGAGCGGGAAAAAGAAGCAAATGAATTTGCCGCAGAATATCTTTTCTCCTCTGAAAAGGTTGAAGCTGTTACACCCTACTTACAGGATGCCAAATATGTCGCCGACTTTGCGGCTCAGCATCAAGTTCACCTTAGCATCGTGTACACGCAATGTGCGCGGGCGCTAGGGAAGAATCGGTCGGCGTGGAAACTGGCACGAATGCACTCGCCTAACGCAAGTGATTGTATCAAAGAGTTCGGCGTTCCTCTAGAAGCAGAAGGCGAACAGCTCGTGGAGCAGTTGATACAACCTCTCAAAGCTCGTTTTTACTTCTAATACAATTTTTCCACTTTTCAAGCCTTGACACCCGTGAAGGAACACGACGAAAATTTGCCGCTGGTTAAGAATGATGCTTCGGCTACTGAACCTAAGCGTAAGCCTGAGATACGCAAAGAGTCAAAGGAGCAACAAGCCGTGCTGGCTGGGATGCTTATCAAAGGCGCCAACGAACTGGCCGCAGAAGCGCACGAGCGCAAGACGCGGAAAGAACAAGAGGTATTCGAGTTGCACAGCGGCGTAAAAATCACGCTTGCTGAAATAAACTCCATCGTTACGGCGAACAGACAGCCGTATGTGGCGCTGTTCCCGAATGATGTTCCATTCTTCTCCGAGTTGTCTCGCTTATCGGGTTTGAGCTTTGACCCTACTACTTTCACGAAGCCCGCAATAGTTGGCTTATGGGTGTGCGAGCTTATTTATAACCGCTTTGGAAAAGACGTTTTGCCAGCATTGCGGGCACTAAACCCGTCTTTTACCACTGGATTTAGGCAGTATAAGCATTCGCAGTTCTTTCCGACCGAAAGCAAGGAAAAGCTGGTGCAATACCGGGATGAGGCCATAGAAGTAATGAAGCGTTGTGATTCTATGTACGAGTTCCGACAAAAGATGCTTCAAGAGTACGGCGTACCGTTTCAGGCGAAGCTATTTATTTGAGCCACCGTCCAGCACTTACCCGGCGGGCACCGCCGAGAAGCCGCTGACGGCCCGCCGGACGTGCGGCCAGCCGAGGGGAGCGGCGCCGGTTCCGCGCGCGCTACTGGCCTGTGCGGCAGCCCGTCAGGCACGGGTCAGCATCACCCCGGCCAGCTATCCCACGGGCCAGTCGGGAACGCCCGCCGGCTCCCCATCGCCGGGCACCGTGGGCGGGTGTTGGCTGGCCGATTCATTACTGTTTCATTACTGTTTCCGGCCCAACGGCCAGCGCGCCCCGCCTACTGTTTCCCTTCTGTTTTTGCTCCGGCTGCCCCACCGATACCTAGCCCCGGCGCGGGCACGGTGCCGCCTGTTTTCCGTCTGTTACTGGCCCCTGTCCGGCGGCCCGTCAGGGGTGGGTCAGCACCGGCTCCGGCACCCCACCGCCGGGTGCCGTGGGCCGGGCCGCCGGGCCGATTCTATTTCTGTTTTATTTCTGTTACCGCCCCCTGACGGCCCGCCGGGCGCGCGGTCTGAGGGGAGCGGCGCCGGTTCCGTGTCCGCTGCTGGCCCTTGCGGCGGCCCGTCAGGCACGGGTCAGCACCACCGCCGGCTAGCTCCCCACGGGCCAGCCCCGCGCCGCCTGGCTGACGGTGCGCGCGGCCCGTCAGGGGATAGTCAGGGACGCCCGCCGGCCAGCACCTCACCGAGCCGTTACCGCACCCGCCCGCGCTGCCCTAGCTGACGGTGCGGGCGCGGTTGGCCCGGCTCCGGCCCGAACGCAAAAGGGTCCGCCCCCTTTCGGAAGCGGCCCCCGGAGCCGATACGTTTGAGTTGGCAATTACAATTCTCACCGGATATGCCACGAAGGTACGCCCACCGGGGTCGCACGGCGCGGGCCAGCATCCGCCGGAGTAGGTGCCGCGCTGGCCGCTGGGGTAGCAAAAAATGGTGAAGTCAGGCGTTTTTGTCCCATAACCTGTCCCAAATAAAACACAAAAGGCCGTTTCCAATAAGGAAACGGCCTTTTTCGTAGCGGGGACAGGACTCGAACCTGTGACCTTTGGGTTATGAGCCCAACGAGCTACCAACTGCTCCACCCCGCACTCTACGCAAACGGCCGATTGCCGCTTGGTGCTGCAAAGATACGCCCGGCCTGGCCCAAGGTTCAAGCCATAAGCCCAAAAAGATGGGGCGTCGCTCGTAACCCACTAGGCAGCAGCGGGAAAAATCAGCGACGCCCAAGGCTTCGGCCTATTCAGGGGTTCTAAAAGCGCCCCGTGATGCCGAAATGAATCCGGCCGCGGGTGAGGCTGGCGGGCTGATTGGCGGCGCGGCCCACGGCGTACACGAACTGGAAGACGCCCGCGCCGGTGCCGAAGGTCAGGCCCAGGCCGGCGCCGGCGGGCCAGTCCTGGGGGCGGGCGAGGGACGTGCTCTGCACCCGGTCGCGGCGGTAGTAACCCTGGTCGGCAAACAGGAAGACGTAGGAATCCTCGCCGGTGAAAACGCGGTATTCGGCGGTGGCAACGGCGTAGGTGGACACAAAAAACTGCCACTCCGTGAAGCCGCGCAGCGATTGCAGGCCCCCGAGGCGGAAAAGGTCGTTCTCGAACAGGCGGTCGCCATTATACAAACCCTCGCTCCGGACGCGGGCCACGAGGGTGGCGCTGCGGCCCAGCCGCAGGTGACGCTCGGCCCGCAGGGCGCCCTGAAACTGGGTCGTACGCAGCCGCAGCGGGGCGTAGAGGCGCTCCGGCACGTCGGCATTGCGGCTGATGACCTTGTTGCCGGCCCCGGCAGTGCCGGTCAGCAACCACCCCTGGCGGGGGAAGAAAGGGTCGTCGAGCCGATTCAGGGCGTAAGCCAGGCCGTAGGACGTGAAGCGCGAGTCGAGGTTGGCGGGCAGCGCCGTGAGCTGCCGGAAAGTGGAATCGGCCAGCAGGCGCGACGTGCGGAATTCGGTGAAAAAGCTGACCCGCCCGTAGCGCGCCGTGGGGTAAGTGAATTCCAGGCGCGGGCGGGTCGTCACGAACGAGTTGGCCTGCCGCACCAGGTTGAACGTAGCCCCGACTTCCAGCGGCGAGCCGAGCAGGCCGGGATGGCTATAGCTCGCGTCGAAAGCCGTGGACTGGGCATCGGCCTTACGCCAGTTCAGGGTGAAGCTCTTGCCGCCGCCCCGGATATTGCGAACGGCCAGGTTCACTTCGCCGGTGATTTGGGTGCGCGCTTGCCCCGGCAGCGGGCTGCTGACGGGCACCACCCCCACGATGCCGTCGAACTGGTTGGCGCGGCGGTCGGCCAGGAAGAACGTGATCCGGGCGCGGTCGCGCGCAAACTGAATGCGTGGCGCGTTACCCGTCTGCAAATAAGGCAGTTGCTTGAGCAGCCGTGTGGCCGCCACCAGCTTCTGCTGACTGTACGGCTGGCCGGGGTAGAGCTGCAGGTAACGACTCAGAAACCCCCGACTGACGTGCGCCTCGCCCTGCACCTGAATCGAGTCGAGCAGAATCAGCGGGCCGCGCGTCAGGCGCAGCACCCCGCTGATGCGCGCGTCGCCGTCGAGCCAGCGCACCGAGTCGAGGGTGACGCGCGCGAACGGGTAGCCGTGGTCTTCAGCCTCGGCCAGAATGCGCTGCTGCAACCGGGCCAGTTCCGGCGGACGTAACGGCTGGCCCCGCAACAGGCGCTCGCGGAAGCCCGCGCGGGCCAGGAGGCCGTCGGGGATGTCGTCGGTGGCGCGAATGGTAGCCCAGCGCAGTCGCCGGCCCAGATGCAGGCGCACGGCCACGGAATCGCGCCGGACGGGCGGGGCGCTGATGGTGGTCAGCCAACGGAGGGTATCCGCAGAAGCCGTCAGGTAGGCATCGGCGCGCAGGGCCAGGATCAGGTCGCGCACGGCGGTCAGCGCCGCTGCCGAATCCGCCGCCACCGTTTTGGGTCGTAGCCGGCGCAGGACTGCTTGATCAGCCGTCGTAGCCGTCTGATAGCCAATGCGAAACTGAGCGCCCGCCCGCCCGCCCGTCAGCAAGATGCCCAACAGGAGGCCCACCGCCACCGCGTACCGGGATAAAAACGAAAGGGGCGCAGGCAAACGGAGAGCGTGGCTGAAAGTCCGACAGTAGCCGAAGGGGTTTCGGCAAAGGCAACGAACCGTCCGCGGCGGGCAATTCATTCCGCTGAACGGACCACCCCACGCGTCCGTCTTCGAGACAGCACCAACCGCCGTGCGAGCTACGTATTTACCGACTTGAACCCACCCGTTGGACGCGGGTCAACGGCCCACGCGGCATCAGGCGCCTGGCCGCAGCACGATATTCTTGACGACCGAATTATAGGGCCCCGGGATGAGCTTGCCCTCGGCATCGATCAACTCCAGCTTGATGGCGTTGGGGCCCATTGGCAGGCCTTCGAGCGTGTAGGCGCTCCACTTGGGCAGCGTGAACGACGTTTTGTTGATCGTGAGCCGCACCTGGGTAGCTTCTTCATCGAGGGTGGTATTCACCAGAAAGAAGTCGAGCAGGATCCGGTCGGCATCCTCGCCCACGTAGATGCCCCGCGGCAGGTTGTAGAACAGGTGCGCCCCACGCGGATTGAACGCAACGGGGCGGGGCACCGTCGGGGTGCCCGGCTTGGGCGTCGCCGCCGGCTTGGGGGCGGGAGCGGCGCCCGCTACCTGCACCGTCCGTAGGTCGAAGCCGGTGCGGTGCTTCAGGCTTTCCCGCGTAGGGCGGGTCAGGAATGTCAGAATGGTGTGCGGGCCGCCCGTGAGGTTTTCCGCAAACGTCAGATCGCCGTGCTCATTGACCACTTCGTTGTCGATAATGGTCGTGATCGTCTGGCCCAGGGGCGACATAATGATGCCCGGCTCGTTGAGCGGCGTGGCTGGCTGGCCCATCCGGAAGTTCGACACTTGGCAATTGAACGTCACCGGACCGGGCTGAAGGTTGTCGCTCACGCCCGGCGAGGTAAGCTGCAGTTGCGCCTCGTTCAGCGCCCGGCCCGACGAGAACGGCGTCACCGTGAGGCCGTTTTTTTCCATTGCGTCGAGGCTGCTCAACGCGGCCACGTTTCGGTTCATCACCTGCTCGGCGCCGGCCTGGCTACTGGATTCGCGCTTGGCGGTATCGCAGGCATTCAATGCAGCGCCGGCGACCGTTGCCAGCGTCAGAAAAAGGACCGTTTTCTTCATTGGATCTAACAAGACTACCCGGGGAAGGCGGCGTCGGCGGAATTAGTGCCTGCCGCCTGCTTGAGGCGGTAAAGCTACCGCCCGCCGCGTGATTATCTTGCGCCGTCCGGCCCCGTGGCCCGACCCGGCGCCGGCCGCTCCCGGCATCTGCCAATCGTCCTTTCGTTTTCGCATCGTTATGCTTGATCTCCGTTCCCCGGCCCCGCTGCCGGACGAAATTCCGTCCCTCGACCTGGCTGACTTCACCTCCGCCGACCCTGCCCGCAAGGCCCACTTCGTCGAAGCCCTCGGCAATGCCTACCAGACCATCGGCTTCGTGGCCCTGCGCAACCACGGCCTGACCGACGCCCAGACCGCACAACTCTACGCCGATGTGCAGGCCTTCTTCCGGCTTTCCGACGGCGAAAAGCAGCAGTACGAATTCCCGGAACTGGCCGGGCAGCGCGGCTATATCGGCAAAGGGAAGGAACACGCCAAAGGCCGCAATACCGGCGATCTGAAGGAGTTCTACCACGTCGGCCAGGAAGTCGATGACCCCACCGACCCCGTCGCGCAGGAGTACCCAGACAATATCTGGCCCCGCGAAATAGCTGGTTTTCAGGAATCTACTTTCCGCGCCTACCGGACTCTCGAAGCCGCTGGCAAGCAGGTGCTGCGCGCCATTGCACTGTACCTGAGCCTGCCGGAGAACTACTTCGAGGATAAAGTGAACAACGGCAACTCGATTCTGCGGCCGATTCACTACTTCCCCATCGAAAACCCCGACGCCGTGCCCGCCGACGCCGTGCGCGCCGCCGAACACGGCGACATCAACCTGATCACGCTGCTGATGGGCGCCTCGGCCGATGGCCTTCAGGTGAAGCGCCGCGACGGGAAGTGGATTCCGATCACGGCCCTGCCCGACCAGATCGTCGTCAACGTCGGCGATATGCTTCAGCGCCTGACCAACGGGGTGCTGAAATCGACCATTCACCGGGTGGTGAACCCGCCGCGCGAAAAGATGAACTCCTCGCGCTTTTCCATTCCGTTCTTTATGCACCCGCGCTCCGAAATGAGCCTGGCGGCGCTGCCGCAAACGGTGACGGCCGACAACCCGAAGCAGATGGAAGACATCACGGCCGGCGCGTTTCTGAACGAGCGCCTGATCGAACTGGGGCTGAAGAAAAAATAACGGCTCCGCCCGGTGCAACGCCGGGCAGCAGGCCAGCCAGCAGCGGCCGGGACTGAACTTCAGCCCCGGCCGCTGCTATTTTTGTCTGCCCCTTCCGGGTCGGACTTCCGTAGAGGGCCAGGCCGGACTCCTGCTTTTTCACCCTGCCTTCCTTCCGATGGTTCCGCCTGCTGCCCGTCCTGCCGCGTTGGTTCCGGTCGAGGCGCCGCACGTGCTGCTGGCGCCTCCGCCGCGCCGGCTACGCACCCGCCGGGTGCGGGGGCTGATTTTCCTGAAAGACGTGGCCATCCTGGCGCTCACGGCCTTCGGGGGCCCGCAGGCGCATTTGGCGATGATGTTCCGGCTGCTGGTCGATAAGCGCCGCTACCTGAGCAGTGCCGAACTGGTCGAGCTAACGGCCCTGTGCTCGATGCTGCCCGGCCCTACTTCTACCCAAACCATCACGGCCATTGGCTTCCGGCTCGGCGGCCCCAACCTGGCCTACCTCACGCTGCTGGTGTGGTGCACGCCGGCCGTGACGATTATGACCATCGCGGGCTTGTCGATGAGTTACCTCGACCACGACCTGATGGCCCGGCTCGTGCGCTTTGTGGCCCCGATGGCCGTGGGCTTCGTGGCGTTTTCGGCCTACAAGATTGCCGAAAAGGTCATTCACACGCGCACGTCGGTGGCGCTGATGGTGGTAGGCGCCGTGGTAGCCTACTTTTTCCAGACGCCGCTGGTGCTGCCGGCGCTGCTGCTGGGTGGCGGACTGGTCACCACGCTGCGCTGGCGTAAGCTGCCGCAGGTCAAGGAGAAACAGCGGATTCAGGTGGAATGGGCTAATCTATTCCTATGGCTGGGCGTCCTGCTGACGGCGGCTTTACTCGGCCACTACACGCGCCTGCTGCCGGTGCGGCTTTTCGAGAATTTCTACCGCAACGGCTCGCTCGTTTTCGGCGGGGGCCAGGTGCTGGCGCCGCTGCTTTTTGCCGAGTTCGTGGAGTTCAAGCATTACCTCACGGCGCCCGAATTTCTGGCCGGGCTGGGGCTGGTGCAGGCGCTGCCCGGCCCTAATTTCGCCTTCGCCTCCTACATCGGGGCCCTGGCGATGCGTGGCTGGGGGCCACACGGCCAGCTCTTGGGCGCCGCAGTGGGCGCGGTGGGCATCTTCCTGCCCGGCACGCTGCTGATTTTCTTCCTGATCCGGATCTGGGACCAGCTCCGGCAGTACCGCGTGGTGCGCGCCGCCCTGGAAGGCATCAACGCCGTGTCGGCGGGGCTGGTATGCGCCGCGGCCATTCTGCTCTGGCACCCGCTGCCCGATACGCCGCCCAACGTAGGCGTTGTGGTGGGCACTTTTCTGGTGCTGCTCTGGGGCCGACTTCCTGGCTGGGCGCTGGTGCTGGGGGCGCTGGCGGCGGGGCTGGTTATTTAGACGTCCTCCGCACCGCCGCCACCGCCACTCCCGATCAGGCGTTCTCGAAGAACCCAATGGTGCCGCCCACCCACGTCTTGTCCTTGTTGAACTTGACGCCGATCATCTCGCCCTTGCTCAGGCGCACCAGGTTCACGGCCAGCGTAGGCGCGGCGTCTTCCTGCGGCCAGAGCAGTAGCATCCGGATTTCGGCCTTTACCAGATCACCGTCGGGCGTCAGGACCGCCGGTTCGTACTTCACTTTTTTCTGAAGAATGAAGTTGGCGCGCTCTTCCGCGGGCACGGCGTCGATATCGGCCGCCGTGACGTGAAACTTCACGCCCGCGCCGGAGAACGAAAAGAGCGGCTTCAGGACGTAGTTTTCCAGATCGGCCGGTACCTCCGTCAGTTCGTGCAGGAAGGTAGAGGCGGGCACAAAATCGGAATGCAGGCGCGGCATCAGGTACTTCGAGATGCGGAAAAACCAGTTCGGGTGGCCGGCCCAGGTCAGGTCGAGCGCATCCTGAAACTGGAACGCCATTCGCGCCTTGATATCCGGGCGCTGCTCCAGTTCATCGAAAATGACGCGGTTGTAGAGGCGTTTGATGCGGGTCCGGACGCCGTCGCGCTGGTAGAAAAGCTGGTCGCCGGTGCGTTCCACTTCCGTGACGCACACCGTCCGGATACCCAACAGGCGCTCGGTGGCCGCAAAGTCGATGGCCGTGCCCTGCGTCCAGGGTTCGACTTCCAGCAGCACCACGTTTTCGGGCGCCTCATCGGCCAGAATCGTGCGCCGCAGCAACATCAGGTACGCCTCGCGGTCGTGCCCGTTCAGAAAATGGCTGACGTTACCGGGAATCGGGAAATGCCGCCGGAAGGTTTCTCCCAGCAGTACTTCGTAGGCAAAAAGCGACGGAAAGCCCTGCAATTCAATCAGCTGCGGCGTCAACTCGCCTTCAGCGTCGCGGCAGACGGCGAAGTCGATGGCCAGCAGCTGCGTGTGCGCGTCCTCGTTGGGCACCACCAGGTGCGCCGGCACCGCGCCGGCCGAGTGGGCGGCAAAGTCCGGACCCGTAATGACGGCCACGATGTCGGTCACGGCCTGTTTGAGCTTGGCCGTCAGGGCAGCGGGCACGAAAATCGGCGTCTCGGCCACCCGAAACGCCACCTTCCGGCCCTGGCCGTACTGCTCGTTCAGGTCCGTTAAAAAAGCCTGGTATTTTTCTTCGGTGAAGGCGGCGTTGTACGCGGCGCGGATTGCGGAAACCACAGCGAAAGGAAATTAAAACGGCGAAGCAGGAGATTCGGTTGGGGCGCGACAAAGATGCGGAAGCGGCGCCCAATACCCGGCTGGCCGGTACGCAAACGGCCGGTTTCCCGTCAGGAAAACCGGCCGTGTGAAGGCGGTGGGCGACATACCGCGCCGCTACGCAAACTGCATCATCATGGCCTGAATGCCCATTTCCAGGAAAGTGGGAATGATGGTGGCGCGGGTGAGCGGAATCTTGTCCGTATCGTCCAGCGCGTCGAGCATCGAGTGGTATTTGCTTTCGCCGTGGGTATCGATCACGAACTGACGCTTTTCGGGCTGCCGGAAATAAACCATCATCCCCTCGGCGTCGGCTTCGGGGTGGAACTGGGTACCTACCATCTCCTCGGAGAAGCGAATGGCCATCACGGCGCGCTCCAGGGGCACGTGGGGTCGCTCTTTCTCAATGGCCAGCACCTCGGCGCCGAGTGCCGCCAGGCGGGCCTTGTCGGGCCGCACCGCCTGCCAGTCGCGCGAATCGACGACGTGAAACGGCTCCGGCAGGCATTCCAGCACGGCATCGTGGGTACCGGCAGCCAGCTTATGCACCGGCATCACCCCAAACGAAGTCGATTTGCGCTTCGTCACGTCGGCCACCTGAAAATGGCGGCAGGCCATCTGAAATGAATGGCAGATGAAGAACACGAACTTGCGCGGGGCGCCCGTGACGCGGGCGCGCTCGTTGTGGTCCCAGAGCGTCTGGATGAGTTGAAACCAGTTCGCATCCCAGTACCCGTCGCCTTCGTGGGGGTCGCCGGGGCCACCGGTGCTGATGTAGATATCGTAATCGAGCGGGTCGGCGGGAAACTTGTTGCCGCCGCGCACGTCGAACACTGTATGGTCGAGGCGGGTCGGGAAGGCATTCAAAATTTCCTGAATATTACGCATCCCCTGGTTGGGATGACCGGCGTACATATCCAGAATCGCGACGCGGGGCTGCGGGGTAAATAATCGCACAGGCAGAAGAACAGGTTGAAAGAGAAAGCGTTGCTGCAAACGGGGGAACGCCGAAGCGGGTTCGGGCAGCGGGCCGTAAATACGCCGGCGGGCGGGCGGTAACCGTTATCGGCCCCACCCGCCCGCTGACGTGGCTTACTCGACCCCGATGGCCGACTCGCGGACGATGAAGTCCATCAGCCCCTGCAAATCGCCGCCGTTGCGTTCGAACTCGGCGCGCTGCCGGTCGGCTCCGGTGCCCATTCGCATAATTTCGTGGATGTAGGCCACTTCCTCGCGCGAACCCAGTTCGTCGAGTACGTCGTCGATGAATTCGAGCAGCTCGCCGATCAGCACCTTCGTATCGACTTCTGCCTGCTTACCGAAGTCGATCAGCTTGCCGTGAATGCCGTAGCGCGAAGCGCGCCACTTGTTTTCGGTGATGAGCGCGCGGCGGTAGAGGCGGAAGTTGAGGTTGCTCTTCATCAGCTTATAAAGCTTCACGACGAGCGCCTGCATCACGGCGGCCAGGGCGATGGTTTCGTCCACGCGCATCGGCACGTCGCAGACCCGGAATTCGACGGTGTTGAACACCGGGTGCAGGCGGATATCCCACCAGATTTTCTTGCCGTTGTCGATGCAGCCGGTTTTCACCAGCAGCTTGATGTAGTCGTCGTACTCACTGGCCGACGAAAAATAGTCCGGAATGCCGGTGCGCGGAAACTTGTCGAACACCTTCGTGCGGTACGAGCGATAGCCCGTGTCGCGGCCCTCCCAGAACGGCGAATTGGTGCTCAGCGCGAAGATGTGCGGCAGGAAATAGCGCACCGTGTTCATAATCTGGAGGCCGGTTTCGCGGTCGGGGATGCCGACGTGGACGTGCAGGCCGAAAATGAGGTTGCCGCGCGCGGCATCCTGCAACTCGTCCACGATCTCGCGGTAGCGCGGCGCGTCGGTGATGCGCGCGTCGGTCCAGCGGGCGAACGGGTGCGTACCGGCCGACGCAATCAGCAGCCGCTCTTTTGCAGCCTGTTCAAAAATGGCTTTCCGGAGCTTGACCACCTCGCGGCGGGCATCCTTGATGTCTTCGCACACGTTGGTGGCTACTTCCACCACGGCCGTGTGCATTTCATTTTTGACCTGTTCGAGCAGCAGCGTCCGGCCCTGATCGATAATCTGGTGAATGTGCGAAGTCAGGTCGCGCGTCACAGGGTCGATCACCTGAAACTCTTCCTCGATGCCGAGGGTGAATTTGTGTTCGCCAGCTTCCGTGGAGCGCGCTTCCGGGGCCAGCACGGCGGAATTGAGAGAATATGCCATCAGCGGAGTAAAGAGTGGGGCGAAAGCCAAAAAAGGATGACTGCGGTTACGCGGCCCCAAACTACTGCCGCGCGCGCAAATAGCCGCACAAGCGCCGGGCTTTTGGACCGGGGAGCCGGGCTTTGCCCCGCAGCAAGCTCGTCGCTTCGCGACTGGCTTGCTGCGGGGCAAAGC
>JANPLI010000028.1:0-1714 GCA_031426455.1 Hymenobacteraceae bacterium
CGGCCAGCGGGCCGTACGTCATCATGGTGGTGGGGGTAAACGGCGTGGGCAAAACCACTACTATCGGCAAGTTGGCAGCGCAGTTTCACCGCGCCGGCCAGAAGGTGGTGCTGGGTGCGGCCGATACGTTCCGGGCCGCCGCCGTCGATCAGCTCACCATCTGGGCCAACCGCGTGGGCGTACCGATCATCAGCCACGGCATGAACACCGACCCCGCCGCCGTAGCCTACGACGCCGTGAAGACGGCCACCGAAACCGGCGCCGACGTAGTACTGATCGACACCGCCGGCCGCCTGCACAACAAGGTAAATCTGATGAACGAGCTAACCAAGATCAAGCGCGTCATGCAGAAAGTGACGCCCGACGCCCCCCACGAAGTACTGCTCGTGCTGGACGGCTCGACCGGCCAGAACGCTTTTTTGCAGGCTCAGGAGTTCACCAAAGCTACTGAGGTAACGGCGCTGGCCATTACCAAGCTCGACGGCACGGCCAAGGGTGGCGTCGTGATCGGTATCAGCGACCAATTCCGCATCCCCGTGCGCTACATCGGCGTGGGCGAGAAAATCGAAGACCTCCAGGTTTTTGACCGCAAGGCGTTTGTCGAAACGCTGTTCGGTAAGAAGTAAGTAGGTCGGCAGAATTAGGTTTCACAAAAGGGGGTTAAAGTTGATTTTGAGTTCTTTGCCGAAATTGGCGAGGCAGCGATTGACCGCATAGGCGAGTAGGTCATCTTGGCGGTAATCGTCGGGCTGGAGCCAGCCGCCTTTGAGATTCCGCCAAACGATTTCGGCGATATTGAGGTGGGGGGAATAGGGCGGCAGGAAGAAGAGATACAGGTTTCTCTTTTCCCAGATAACGCGCTGATCCTGAATAATTTTAGCGGTGTGAATGCTGGCATTATCGAGCACGACGACCGTTGGTTTGGTCAGCTTGAAGGAGAGCGTGTCGAGTTGCTCGCGCACGAAAACGGAGTCGATAGAGCGGGTGGTGGTGGCCCAATGCGCCGTGTTATCGCGGCCAAAGAGTCCCCAGCAGTTGAGCCGAAACCCTTTTTGGGCGGTGATACAGACGTTTTCGCCCGGAAATTGCCAGCCATACGGCACATATCCTTCGCTACAGATGTGGGATTCATCGCCATACAATACCTCCCCGTAGCCCGCGCGGGCGAGGCGTTCGATTTCGGCCAGCCGCTCGCGCCCGTGGGCGTACACGACCGGATCCGGTTGTTGCCTCAGTCGCCGACGGATGCGGTGGTATCGGCCGCCAAGGCTTTTAAAAAAGCCCGAAAAGGGCCCAAACTAACGCTCTCTTTTTCGGCTTGTTGTGCCTCCCAGTCGGCCTTTGCCAAGGCGATGCGTTGCCGATTCGCCTGCACGGCGGCCAACACGGCAGCCCCGTCTTTTTCGACCGTGAGCGGGGGTTTTCGGCCGCGCCCAGGCTTGGTTTCCAAGCCCTTGATGCCCTCCGTCTTGTAGCGTTTCACCCAACCGTTGACGCTCACGTGGCACAGGCCCAGCGCCGCCCCCACATCCGCAGAGGTGCGGCCGGCGGCCTTGAGCAAAATCACCTGACACCGCTGGCGAAGCGTGTGATTGCGGCTCTGTTTGAACAGCTTCTCCAAAATATCCGCTTCGGATGGGGTCAAAATCGGTCTGTTTACGCGGCCCATACCCCAAAGGTACCTTTCTGAAAGGTAATTCAGACGAGGTACTTA
>JANPLI010000029.1:0-44422 GCA_031426455.1 Hymenobacteraceae bacterium
TCCGGCCCGCGCCGGCAGCGTTCGGCGCATCCGGACCGAGCTTTGCGCCGCCGTCCGGGGGCTGGCCCGGCGCTTATGCTGACTCTATATTATGCCTGATTCGCCGCCGCTGACCGGCCTTTTCGTGATCGAGCTGGCTTCCGTGCTGGCGGGCCCGCAGGTGGGGCAGTTTCTGGCCGAACTCGGCGCCGAAGTGCTGAAAATCGAAGCGCCCGGCGACGGCTCCACCGCCGGCGACGTGACGCGCTCCTGGAAGGCACCCGGCGAAGCGCCCGACGGCGCCACGTCGGCCTATTTCGCTGCCGCCAATTGGGGTAAGCGCGGCCTTCGCCTCGACCTGACCACCGCCGCCGGCCGCGCCGAACTGCGGACGCTGGCGACCCGCGCCGATATCGTCATCACGTCATACAAACCCGGCGACGCCGAAAAACTCGGCGCCGACTACGCCACCCTGCGCGCCGCCAACCCCGGCCTGCTCTACGCCGCCCTGACCGGCTACGGCCCCGCCAACCCCCGCGCCGGCTACGATGCCGTGTTGCAGGCCGAAACCGGCTTTGCGTTTCTGAATGCGCCCCTCGACGCCACCACCGGTGCCGTCGGACTGCCCCAGAAGATGCCCGTCGCGCTCATCGACCTGCTGGCCGCGCATCAGCTCAAAGAAGGGCTGCTGGTGGCCCTCTACCGCCGCGCCCGCACCGGGCAGGGCGCCCTGGTAGAGGTTTCGCTAGCGCAGGCGGCGCTGGCCTCGCTGGCCAATCAGGCCACCAACTGGCTCGTGGCGGGCCACAATCCGCAGCCATTGGGGTCGGAACACCCCAATATCGCCCCTTACGGCACCACCTACCCCACCGCCGACGGCACCACCGTGCTGCTGGCCGTGGGCACCGACCGGCAGTTTGCCCACCTCTGCGACGAACTGGGTTGCCCCGAACTGGCCGCTGACGCCCGTTTTGCCACCAACCCGGCGCGCGTCCGGCACCGGGCGGCGCTCAACGCCGCGCTGGCGCCCCTGCTGGCCGCTGTACCCGGCGAGGCCCTGCTAACGCGCCTCCACGCCCGGCATATTCCGGCCGGTGCCGTCCGCGACGTGGCCCAGGCCCTGGCTACCCCCGAAGCCGCCCCGCTGCTGCTGCACGACCCCGCAACCGGCCGCGCGGGCGGCGTCCGGACCGCCATTTTCCGGCTCGACGGCGAGGCGCTGCAACTCCCGCTGGCGCCGCCGCGCTGAAGCGTCGCCCAACGGAGCGTTCGCCTTCTGATGCGTAACCGACGGAAGCTATTCCGCCGCCCGCATCAGTGGCAGCACGACGGGCCGCCCGCTGGCCCCGGCCACCCGCAGGTGGTACAGGCCCGCCGGCAGCCCGGCTGTGGGCACGGCCACGGCCACGTCACCGGCCGGCTGCGGGCTGGTTTGCTGCCAAACGGCACGGCCCAGCGGGTCGAGCAGCGTCAGGTGCAGGGCCGTAGCGCGCGGCAGCGTCAGGCGCAGGGTGGTAGCCGTGGCGGCGGCGGGGTTCGGGGCGAGGGTTGCCGCCAGGGCGGTTTGGTCGGCGGACAGGCCAGTGGGGCGGGGCAGTTGCGTATTACCCCAGCGGGTGCGCGTCTGACTTTTATAAAAGCCAACCAGGCGCTCGTCGTGCAGGTCGTAGCAGCAATAAGTGGAGCCGCTTCGCTGCCGAATAACGCCCAACGAGGGCGCTAAATACTGCTCATCACTACCGTCGGGGAAATTCCCGCCCACAAATACCCGTGGAATACCCGCCAAGCTGTCGGGGTGTTGCGTAATGCTAGCGACTACCATCCGCCGACCGATGGGCGCCAACACCACCTCCCCGCCGGTCAGCAACGCGGGCGGCAAGGGCTGCCTAACCGGGTAAATCGGACCGGCGCCAGCTGTGGTCACCGAACTCAACCCGAGCAGCACGGTGTCGCCGTTGGGGGAGAGTTGGCGGCTCCTGACCACGACGCCCCACGCCGAGCGGTAGTCGTAGTTGGAACAGGAAGCGGGTGGAAAGCACACTCCAATGTCACCGGCTTGGTCACGACTCGCGTAAAAAAGCGAGTCACCGGGCGCCAAATCGTAAATGCCGGCACCCGTCATGTTCAGGCCCGGTAGGCCGACTTCCGGTAGCCCCACCAGTTGTAGTTGGTGCTGGATTGTATTGGCGCTATACCGGTACGTGCGGCCGAGATAGTTCGTAAAATCGGGGCCACTGATCAGGCCAAAGCGGCGAGACAGCCGCAGGGTTTGGCCGTCGCTGAGGGCGATGGTGGCCACGGTGTCGGGTTGGGTCAGCACCACGGCCACGGCCCGGCCGGTGAGCGTCGCCTGGACGCCGGTCGTGAAAAGCCAGCTTTGCCCGACAGCGGCACGGGTGCGCAGTTCTACCACGGCCGGGCGATCGGCCGTCTGGAAGCGGGCGACGCCCGTGGCCGCGTTCCAGTGAAAACGCCCCCCGTACAGGTTGACCCGCTCCAGCAATCCGCCGAAGGAGCCGGATGGGCTGACGGCTTGAGTGCGGTTGAACAGCAGCAGGCTATCGCTTCCGCCAGCCGCGACCCCAATCGAATCAACCCGAAACGTGTAGAGCGAATCGGCTCCGCCTGCCACCGCAGCCGCCTCGCGGTAGTGGTACGTCCGTCCCGGCCCGAAGGGGCGGTAGTTCTGGGCGGCAGCGGTCAGGGCGGCGGTCAGCAGGAGGCTGAATGCCAGCAAGTAGCGGTAAGACTGGTTTCTCATCTTGGTTGCTGTCAGAAATTAAGATGCTATTCCGCCCGCATCAGCGGCAGCACGACGGGCCGCCCGCTGGCCCCGGCCACCCGCAGGTGGTACACCCCCACCGGCAGCCCGGCCGTGGGCACCGCCACGGCCACATCGCCGGCCGGTTGCGGGCTGGTTTGCTGCCAGACGGCACGGCCCAGCGGGTCGAGCAGCGTCAGGTGCAGGGCCGTGGCGCGCGGCAGTGTCAGGCGCAGGGTGGTGGCGGCGGCGGCGGGGTTTGGGGCGAGGGTTGCCGCCAGGGTGGTTTGTTCGGCCGGCGCGGCCAGGGGTTGGGGTGCGGCGGTGTTGCCCCACCGGCGAAGGCCGTTGTTTTTCGTGTAACCGATCAGGCGGGTCGAGCGCAGCGACTGACTATTGGGTCCACCCCTGTATTCGGCGTAATAGGTCACGCCCAGCGTGGGCGCGTACCAGGCTTCCAGTCCACCATCCGGATGAAAGCTGCTCAATTGGGCGCGCACTAACCCTTCGTAAATATCGGGTCGGCTCTGAATCCAGGAAGTATTTACCGGCTGATAGGTCACAATGGGCTGGTCGGAGCCATTTGTACCGGATAGCAGCGCCAGTTGCTGGAGTGGGATTGTCAACGGTGCCTGCCACGCCGCCACGACCGGGTAGCCAGTGGGTGTACCGGACCAGTTAGATGACCCATAAGCGATGCCGTAACCGGTGCTGGCAAACGTGAAATGCAACGTATCGCGGACCACCTGGCGCGTGAGTACCGTCAGGGAGCGCCAGCTTCGTGTGGAATAGGGTGGCCGGGGGTTCGGCCCAATGGAAATGTCCTCGAAGCTGGTAGAATCGGCGTAAAAAAACTGATCGCCTGACTGCCAGTCCCAGATGGTATTCCAGCGTAGGTCAGCACCGCTGGTACCACTGACTTCGGGTACTCCCGCCAAGCTGACCACGCGCGGTACGCCGGAAAAAGGCGTCCAAGCTGACCGCTGAAAGTAGGCTTCGAAAGACGGCCCCGCCTGATAACCGGTGATTTGGCCGATGCGCAGGGTTTGCCCGTCGGACAGAACGATGGTCACCACCGAGTCAGCCCGACCCAAAACCGTGGTGCGTTCCCGCGCCGTGAGGGTCGCCGTCAGGCCCGCCCCAAACGGCCAGCTTTGCCCCACCGCAGCGCGGGTTAGCAGCGTCAAAATTTCGGCAGAGCCGTCAGCACCAAAGCGGGCGCGACCGGTGTGCGCCTCCCAGGTGCAATAACTGCCGAAAAGCCCCAGCCGGGTGGCGTAACGGCCCGGGGAAGTAAGGACCGTGAGCTGGCCGATTCGCGTCATCGGGTGGACGCGGTTGAACCAGAAAACGGAATCGGTGGCAGTAGCGGCTGAAGAGTCGACGACAAACGTGAACACCTCGTCACTGGCACCCGCCACCGCAGCCGCCTCGCGGTAGTGGTAAGTCCGCCCCGGCCCGAAGGGACGGTAATTCTGGGCGGCAGCGGTCAGGGCGGCGGTCAGCAGCAGGCTGAAACCCAGCAGGCAACGGTGATAAGGGTTCGTCATTGAGAAATGGAAGGGACGGCCGTTTAAAAGTGCCGCAATATACCGGTGCCGGGCGCCGAACGGTACCCGGCGGGGCGGTTTTAAATCCAAGACGCGCGCCGGCCCGTACTTTCGGGCTTCGCCAACCGTCGTTTGTGCCCGTGCCGTCTATCGCTACTGCTGAAGCTAACCGAATCCGTCAGGCCGATGCCGGCCATTCACCGTGGCGCCGCTGGGGGCCTTACGTCGCTGAACGTCAGTGGGGAACCGTGCGCGAGGACTACTCGATGCACGGCGACGCCTGGGGCTTCGTGACCCACGATTCGGCGGCCAAAATTGCCTACCGCTGGGGCGAAGACGGCCTGGCGGGTTTCTGCGACGACCGCCAGCGGCTCTGCTTCGCGCCCGCTTTCTGGAACGGGCATGACGACGTGGTAAAGGAACGCCTCTTCGGCCTCAGCGGGCCGGAAGGCAACCACGGCGAGGACGTTAAGGAGCTTTACTACTACCTCGACGCCACGCCGTCGCATTCGTTTCAGCGGATGCTCTACAAGTATCCGCAGCGGGCGTTCCCGTACGAGGCCCTGCGCCGCGAAAACCGC
The DNA here is from genome assembly GCA_031426455.1 of Hymenobacteraceae bacterium. Classification (GTDB taxonomy): domain Bacteria; phylum Bacteroidota; class Bacteroidia; order Cytophagales; family Hymenobacteraceae; genus JANNMJ01. The sequence continues at coordinate 4,872 of JANPLI010000029.1, forward strand.
CGCCGCTCGAAGGAGGAGCGGGAGTTCGAGATCACCGATACCGATGCCTTCATCGACAACCGGTATTTTGACATTTTCATCGACTACGCCAAAGACGGTCCGGAAGACATTCTCTGGCGCATCACGGCGCACAATCGCGGCCCCAAGGCCGCACCGCTGCACGTGCTGGCCCAAACCTGGCTGCGCAATACCTGGGCCTGGGGTCTGCCCGGCCGGGGGCCGAAGCCGCAGATGCAATCGGTGACCGGCACCGGCGCCCTCGATACGCTCCGCATCGACTGCCCCGACCTCGGCCCGGAGCCGTTTTTTCTCTACGCCGATGGCCAGCCCCGCCTGCTGGTCTGCGACAACGAGACGAACGCGAAGGCCTTCCCCGACCGCGTCACGAATCCGGAAGCCGAATATTACAAGGACGGCATCAGCAACTGGGTACTGACCGGCGACGCAACCGGCCTCAACCCCGACCGCATCGGCACCCGCGCGGCCTTTGCCTACCCGCTCACGGTGCCCGCCGGCAAAAGCGTGACCCTGCGCCTGCGCCTCACCCGCCAGCAGATGACGCGGCCGTTTCAGGAGTTCGACGAAATCTACCAGCGCCGCGAAGCCGAGGCCGATGCCTTCTATCAGAGCCACTACGCCGAACCCACTGACGCCGAACGCTGCCGGATTCAGCGCCAGGCGTGGGCCGGGCTGTTCTGGAGCAAAACCTATTACCGGTTCGACGTGCGCCGCTGGCTCCAGGGCGACCCCGCCACGCCCCCGCCGCCGGCCCTGCGCCGCCAGCCCGGCCACCGCAACGTGGGCTGGGAACACCTGCGCTGCGGCGAGGTGATGCTGATGCCCGACAAGTGGGAGTTTCCCTGGTTTGCCGCCTGGGACCTGGCCTTTCACGCCGTGCCGGTGGCCCAGATCGACCCCTGGCTGGCGAAGCAGCAGCTTTTACTCCTGCTCCGCGAGCGGCTGATGCACCCCAGCGGCCAGTTGCCGGCCTACGAATGGGCGTTTTCGGACGTCAACCCGCCCGTCCACGCCTGGGCCGCGTGGCGCGTCTATAAGATCACGGCCAAACACGGCGGCGAGGGCGATACGCCCATCGGCGGCGACACTAAGTTTCTGGAAGCCGTTTTTCAGAAGCTGCTCGTCAACTTCACGTGGTGGGTGAACCGCAAGGACCGCGAAGGCCGCAACCTCTTCCAGGGCGGCTTCCTAGGCCTCGACAATATCGGCGTCTTCGACCGCTCGGCGCCGCTGCCCGGCGGGGGTTCGCTGGAACAGGCCGACGCCACGTCGTGGATGGCGATGTACGCCCTGACGATGATGCGGATGGCCCTGGAGCTGACCCGCTCGAACCCGAACTACGAGGATATGGCCTCGAAATTCTTCGAGCACTTTCTGTACATCGCCGGGGCGATGGGCGACGTGGGCGGCGACCAGATCAACCTCTGGGACGACCAGGACGAATTTTACTACGATGCCCTGCTGACGCCCGACGGCCGCCACCAGCGCCTCAAGGTGCGCTCGATGGTGGGCCTGATTCCGCTGTTCGCCGTGGAAGTGATCGACCCGGAGCTGCTCGAAGCCGCCCCGCATTTCGCCGCCCGCCTGACGTGGTTCCTCAACAACCGCCCGGAGCTGGCCGCCCTCGTGAGCCGCTGGCAGGTGCCGGGGCGCGGCGAGCGGCAGTTGCTCAGCCTCCTGCGCGGCCACCGGATGAAAGCCCTGCTGAAACGGATGCTCGACGAAGCCGAATTCCTGAGCGAGTACGGCATCCGCTCGCTGTCGCGCACTTATGCCGACCGACCCTTCTCGTTTTCGATGGACGGCAGCCGGCCCGCCACCGTGGCCTACGAGCCGGGCGAGTCGCACTCCTCGATGTTTGGCGGCAACTCCAACTGGCGCGGGCCGATCTGGATGCCGGTCAATTTCCTGCTGATCGAGTCGCTGCAGCGGTTTCACCACTATTACGGCGAGGACTTTCTGGTCGAATTCCCGACCGGCTCCGGTCACCTCGTGACCCTGCGCGACGTGGCCGACGAACTCGCCCGCCGCCTGATTCGCCTCTTCCTGCCCGACCCCGTGTACGGCACCCGCCCGCTGAACGGCGACCAGGGCCGCCGCTACCGCGACGACCCCCATTTCAAAGACCTGCTGCTCTTCCCGGAATATTTCCACGGCGACAATGGCCGGGGCTGCGGCGCCTCGCACCAAACCGGCTGGACCGCCCTGCTGGCCAAGCTGATTCAGATGGAAGCGGATGACCGCCGGGAGCGGGAGGCTACCTGAACCGCGGGTAGTGGAGAGGGTATGGGCAACCGGCGCGCGGGCTAGCGCGGCCGGAACACCCGAACTCAGGCCACCGGCCCGGCGCCGAATATCACCCGCCGGTACACCTCGCGCAGGGGAAGCCGGACGCCAATTTGGCTCAGATCCAGCACGGCTTCCGGGTCAGTGGTTTCGTCCATCGTCCACTGATTGCCGCGCGGCTCGGTACGGGTATAGAGTTCGGCGTGGAGGCGCAGCGAATCCAGCATCAGGTAGTGCCGGAGCGTGGGCAACGCCCGGTAATGGAGAAACTTGGTGCCCCGGTCGGGCGCGCAAGCCGTGCTGCCCGGTATTTTGGGAGCGGGCTTCGCCGGGCTGGTACGGAGCGGGGCAGGGTGCGCGCGGCGACCAGCTTGCTATCGTACGTGAATGTTAAATCGTAGCCTGTTTGTAAAAATCTCTCGCCAGATAGCTTAACTTTGTGGCGTACGTTCGACTTAACTCTTAATGAAACACTTCCGCCGACAAGTACTCACCGTGGTGAGCACGTTATTCTCATTAATCGCACACGCCCAGACCACGGCAGTCTCCCTCCGAGTAGGAAGCCGCGAAATGGCCGCGCAATCCAGTAGTGGCACGGTCACTGCGACATTCAATGTTCAGGTGATAACGAAAACAGCCGGCAATCTGAGCGGCAAAATTGCGCTGACCCCATCTGCCGGACTAAGTTTACTGAATCATACTCCAGAAAAAAATTATGCGGTAATAGACAGAAAAGGAGTAGCGGCCCGTGATACGGTTCAGGTAGCACTAACGGTTAGCTACAATGCTGCAGCCAAGCCTTTCGGCTTAGAAAATTTGACGCTCCGCTACTTAGACGGAGCAGGAACCCAGCTGGCCGCAGCACCTGCTTTTTTATATTTTACACCCTATAACACCCTTGAGGTTTGGAGCCGCGATGGCCTCGATTCGCTCAAACGGGTATGGGACACGCCTACTAATACGCCCACGCGCCAAGCGGCAACCAAAGCCAGTGTGCCGGTCAGTGACTTGACTTACGCGGAAGTGGCTGACCCAACCGTACCTAAAAAATACCGCTCAGTGCCGGGGTTGGCATACTCGGTGCCCGTTCGTGACCCTAACAACGGGGATGATGTCGGCGAAGAAGAAGGCGAAATAATAGATGGCACGTACCAATACCGCCGCCGTACGTGGGCCGGGACCATTAGCGGGCGGATTGCAACGGATCAAATGGGTGGCATAGGTGGCTTGCTACCGGTGACCGGTATTCGAGTCGAGTTGTGGGACAAAGACGGGCTGTTCGACGACTTTCTCGCTGCTGGACATACGGACGATGCGGGTCGATTCAGCTTCTACTTCAATCATTCATCGAGCGGGGAGGGATCGTACCTGGAATTGTACCTGATGGTGATTGCCGTGAACGACGGGCGAACGATTCAGGTGATCACCCGATTGACTGGACCGCGTGATGGCAGCATCCGGAAGAGTAACCCCCACGACTACCACCACACCGTAAATGCATACGACTTTGGAGACGTCAGTCCAGGCCGTTCTACGGTCAAGCCGCACCTGCTCCATTATGCTAATCAAAGCCGCAAATTCGTGCAACGGACGTTGGGCACGTCGGTACTACCCAATTCTTCCAACGATCCGCTCAAATTGATGATCACGCCCTTCAATGGTGCTGGCGACAACGCCTTCTTTATGCCGGGTGGGTACCGCAATCTGGCAGCTACTGTCGGAATTCTAGGCTGGAGCGTTGCCGCGATTTACCTTTCAAACGACGACTGTCTTTATATTGGCGACCAGGAAGAGGACGAAGAAACCGCCTACCACGAGTTCGGCCACTACCTGATGTGGCATATGCAAAACCAGTCGTGGGCTAATATTTTCGAGGCTAGCTTTGCAACCCACTACGCATCAACTAACTCCAATCAAAAGCTGGCTTGGACGGAAGGGTGGGCTACCGGCTTTAGCTGGATTATGAGCGCCTATACTAGGCGCTACCGTTCTGCATCAAGTATTAACTACATTGACGAGCCCGAGCAAGACAATCTTTTTTGGATTCGAAGGGTTGAATCACAAAGAACTTTAGTAAAAAACGGTTCGACATCACAAGGATACCCGCTCACACACGGGCAACTTTCGGAAAGTCTGATTGGAGCGGCCATTTACGATTTATGGGATGGTGATGCCAATTTGAGCTTAACGCCAAATAACCCGGCCCCGGCAAGCAACACTACTTTGGCGCATACCGATCAAGACAAATACTTAGAATCAATTTTCATCGACCGTGTCGGTCTCTCCTTCGCAGAGATATGCGCCCCCATCCGCAATCGGCCCGGAAACGGAATCTGGGGCATTGGGCTGTTCAGTTCGAGTGTGGTGCAAAATGTGGTTGATTATCAGAAATACGTGACCGAAGATCGGGGTGGGTGTGCGTTGCGGCGGGCCGTGGCCGACGTGTTCACGTTAAATCGGATTTCTGAGTTTCCAGTCCAGGCAGGCAATCGAACTGGCGTACCGGTGTTCAAGCAGGGTTCAGATGAGTTGTATCAGCAGGGTGGGGCAAGCTGCGAGCTGTTTTCCTATGATGACGACGACAACAACTACCCGAAAACCGGCAATGAGCAAGTAAACATTGGTCAGTTGGACGTGTACCAGTTCCCGACAGGCGCCCGCTACAACCTGGGCAGCACGGCCGCCAGTGGTACCGGCTACCTGAGCGACAACCTCGTCATCGGCGAAAACAACAGTCTTCTCATCAACAAAGCGGGCGAGAAAGGCTGGCCCGGCAGCGGGCAAAACGTGCCGAACGGCGCACCATACACGGCCGACCTGTGCGGCGAGATTCGAATCACCGTAACCCAGAAAGGTCTGGTGCAGCTCGGCGATGCCGCCACCAGCAATGTGGCGACCGTGGCGCTGACCAGTGGCTACGGCGGCGGGCGCGGCAGCCTGCTGGACGTGCAGCGCGGCGGTACACTGCTGATCAGCGCCGGCTCGACGCTGGTCGTACAGCCGGGCGCCACCCTGGTGCTGCGTAATGGCAGCACCCTGAAGCTGAACGGCACCCTACGCATCGAGAATGGGGGTTACCTGTGCGTGGAGCGGGGGGCCAACACCGACGTAGCCACGTCGGCCACGTGGTATATCGGTCCAACGGCCTTGCTCAGCCATCCGGCGTACCTGGCGCTAAACCCCGCCCCGATTTGCAACAATCAGGTGGCCGTGTGCGGGACGCTAAGCGGTGGCAATCCGAACGTAGTGAATACGGCGACCACCCAAAACGACGCGCTGGCTTTCGATGGCGTGAACGACTTAGTCAAGCTCCCCAACAACGGCAGCCCCGCTTTCAGTATCGGTACGCAGTTTACCATCGAGGCCCACCTTCATTCGACGCGCTCGGGTGGTTATTCGCAATCTATCCTGACGAACCGGGTGGCACAGACCGGCGCGAAAGGGTTTCTGCTGGCGCTGTACGGCAACGGCGACCTCCTGCTTCAGCTCGACGGTATGAACTACGGGTACCAGCAGTCAGGTACTAATATTCCCTTCGACGGGCGCAGCCATCACGTGGCCGTCACGCGCGATGCCGCCAACCAACTGCGGTTTTACATTGACGGTGTACCGGCAGCCTACGCCCCGATTACGGCCCGCAACGCCGCCACCAGCGCCCCCCTCTACATCGGGGGCGATATGTATAATGGTTCGGCCGCTGAAAGCTTCCAGGGGCAAATTGGCGAAGTGCGCCTGTGGCGCGTGGCCCGGAGTGCCGCCGATATCGCGGCAGCCAGTACGCAGGTGTTGACCACCGCAGGCGGGGCGTTGCCTGACTTGGTTGCCTACTACGATTTCATTTCGACCGGCACCCTGCAGACTGTCAGCGACCTTTCGCAGTACAACGTGGCCGGTACGCTGGGCCTGACGGCTGCCGCTGAAACCACCGATCCCACGTGGGTACCCTATTGCAGTGTGCTGAATCGCGTAAACGGCAACTTCCGGGCAGCCGCTCCGCGCGGCGGCAAAACCCTCCAGTTGGCCCGTGGCGGGGGCGTCCTGCCCGACACGCTGGGCGAAGCCCGCCCCGCGCCGCTGACCGGGCCAGCCGTCGGCACCCGTGCCCGTGCTGCCGCGACCTACCGCGTAGTACCGAACCCGGCAGTCGGCAGTGCCGTGCTGGAGATGGAGCTGCCGATGAACGCCGAACTCCAGATCAGGCTGCTGGACGCGACCGGCCAGTTGCGGGCCACGGTCCTGCCGCGTACCCTGTGGGAGGCTGGTAGGCAACAGGTGGCGCTGCCCGTGCGTGGGCTGCGGCCAGGAATCTACCTGGTGGTAGTGGAGAGCGCGGGTGAACGGTGGACAGCGCGATTACAGATTCAGTAACCCGCCCCCACGCGATGAAAATCACACAAACAGCAAGCTGCCTGTTGGTGGCGCTAGCAGGGTTGGTGGGGTGCGAAAAACCGGAGCGGAATGTCCCTATCGTGCCAATTCCTCGAGAGGTTAAAACTTACACCGTGTTCAAGCCGGGGACGTGGTGGGTTTATCAAGACTCCTCTTCTAATATTATTGACAGTGTTTGGGTGGAAAAATCTGATTCGACCACTTATATTTTGCGCAACGGCAATGATGTTGAAGACAAGAACGAACAATTTGTAATTACTAAAAACTCTACTTTAGACACACTGCATCAGACAGTGGCAACAACCACTCCCGTTTGCGCTTCCGCCATTGGCACGGGTCCTGCCTGTTGGGCAGTTGTTTACGAACAGTCAGTAAGGCCTCCTCACTTCACAGGTGAATCGCGCGCCCAATTGGTGCAATTTCGCGGCGGATTAGTGGAAGGAACTTCCGCATTTGGAACTCTCATAGTGAGGCCACAAACAATTGGTAGCTTTTCTTACTCGAACGTCGTGAAAGTCATTGGCAACGCGCGGGAGTTTGGCCTCAACAGGACGGCCACTTACGAGTGGGCGCCGGGCATAGGTATCGTGCGGCGGCGCGTGGCGTTGCCGCAGGGGCCGGGCTACCGCACCTGGGTGCTGGTGCGCTCGCAGATCGTGCAGTAAGCTATAAAACGCTCCGATGGCTGCCTGCGTGGTGGCCGTCGGGGCGCACCTACCTAAATACGATGAAAATCACACAAACAGCAAGCTGCCTGTTGGTGGCGCTGGCAGGGTTGGTGGGGTGCGAAAAACCGGAGCGGAATGTCCCCATCGTGCTGGTACCCGACGAGATCAAGTCTTACGGCATTTTCAAGCCGGGAACGTGGTGGGTGTACCAGGACTCTACCTCCACTGCCTTAGATAGCGTATGGGTAGCGGGGCGTGACTCAACCGGGATTACGATTACCGACCACGGCGAAGTGCTTTCCAAAAACGAGCTGTTTACAACTACTACCTTTTCACGGCTCGATACGCTTCGTCAAATAAAAGCCGTCACTACCCGCAAATGCGGTTACACTGCCGGAACTGGCCCAGATTGTTGGGCGCTCGACTACAAACAGTCGGTGAAGCCGAATCAACACAGCACGGTAGAACCTATAATTGCCTTGGTAGACATGAGAGGGGGCTTACCACCGGGTAGCCGCAGTGACAATACGCGAAACCTCGGGCAGCAAATGATCGGGGGCGTTACGTACCCCACGGTAATCAGGGCGGAGGGCTACGCCAGCGATTTCAGGCTGAGCGGACGCGCCACTTACGAGTGGGCGCCGGGCGTGGGTATCGTGCGGCGGCGCGTGGCGTTGCCGCAGGGGCCGGGCTACCGCACCTGGGTGCTGATGCGCGCGCATATCGTGCAGTAAGCGTCCTGCTTTCAAAAAAGCAAACGCCCCGGTCGCTGCCCCAGCAGGTAGCAGCCGGGGCGTTTACCACGGCCACCAGCTTCCGCATCAACCCCGAAGCGAACATCTTGACCGGCGCCTGCTTCGCGTTGGCCGGGCTACCGGGGCTGGTCGAGCAGCACCGCGTGGTGGTGGTTTAAGCGGATTGCCCGGCGTCGAACGCCACGCGCCGGTACACCTCGCGCAGGGGAAGCCGGACGCCGATTTGGCTCAGATCCAGCACGGCTTCCGGGTCAGTGGTTTCGTCCATCGTCCACTGGCTGCCGCGCGGCTCGGTACGGGTATAGAGTTCGGCGTGGAGGCGCAGCGAATCCAGCATCAGGTAATGCCGGAGCGTGGGCAACGCCCGGTAATGGAGAAATTTGGTGCCCCGGTCGCGGTCGCGGGTGGAAGGCGACAGCACCTCGACCACCAGCACCGGGTTCAGCACGGTGTCCAGCTCGGCGCCGGCCAGCAGTTCCGGCGGATCGGGCACCACCACCACGTCCGGGTACACGTACCGGTCGCCCTGACTGAGCTGCACCCGCAGGTTGGAGCCGACGACCTCGAATGCCGTGCCGCGTAACGCGATGTTGAGGAAAGTCAGGAGGTCATCGGTGATACGATTGTGGTCGAAGGAGGCGCCACTCATTGGAATCAGTAAACCATTTTCGTATTCGTGTTTGAGCGGCGAGGCGCGCTCGAAGGCCAGATACTCATCGGCGCTGAACCAGTAGCCTGCCTCTGAGGGCTTGGGCGTAGGCGGCGATGCGGCGGGTGCCGGCGCCGGAACCGGCGCAAAAATGGTGGACAGGGCCATAGCAGCGGAGGGAAAAAGCGGACGGTTACCAGACGAATATACGCCCCAAATCCATCGGCCGGGCGGCACATTCCCGTCTTCTGCCGCAGCTTTGTGTAGGAGGCCGGTTCGGGCTTTTCGCTTATACACTTTCGACCTGTGCAGTATCTGGAAACGGAATGGCTTGAAACCAACGGCCTCGGCGGCTGGGCAATGGGAACCGTGGCCGGCGCCGCCGCCCGCCGCTACCACGGTCTGCTGACGGTGGCGCTGAACCCGCCCGTCGGCCGGCGCGTGCTGATCAATCGCCTGAACGAGACGCTCTGGCTACCCGCCTCCGCCGACGACCCCTTTGGCGCCACCGACCAGCGCGCCGACCTGCACTGCCAGACCTGGGCGGGTGGCGCCACGGCGCCCAACGGGCAGCAATACCTGGTGCAGTTCGCCCGCGACCAGTTCCCGGTCTGGGAGTACGCCGCCCTCGGCATCCGGCTGCGCCGCACCGTGGTGGCCGTGAGCGGCGAAAACACGACGCTGGTGCTCTACGAGGTGCTGGAAGCGCCCCGCGCCTTTACGCTGGACCTGACGCCGCTGCTCGCCGACCGCGACATTCACGCCCTGACCGAGGCTAATCCGCAGGCCAGCGCCGCCGTCGAGCAGCTGGCGCCGGACGTATGGCGCGGCAACCTCTACGGCGTCACGCCCTGGGTGGCGCGGGTGCCCGGCGCCACCTTCACCCCGGAGCCCGCTTGGCACTACGGGCAGGCTTACCGGATGGAAACCGCGCGCGGCCTCGAAGACCGCGAAGATGTGCTGGCGCCCGGCCGTTTTTCCGTGGAGCTGACCGCCGGGCAGCGGTTGGGCGTGATTCTTTCGACGGAAGTGCCCCGCCTGGGGGCATTCGACCTGTTCGAGCGCGAGCAAAAGCGCCGCCTGAAACTGCTGACGGCCAGCGGAATCACCCCGCGCCACCTCGCCTATTCTACCGAGGCGACGGGCGGCGTGGCCCTCGAGCGCAGCCTGGTGCTAGCCGCCGACCAGTTCGTGGTACGGCGCGGCAAGCTGCGGAAGTCGCTGATTGCGGGCTATCCGTGGTTTGCCGACTGGGGCCGCGACGCGCTCATCGCGCTGCCCGGCCTGCTGCTGCACACCGGCCGCCCCGAAGACGCGCGACTGGTGCTGGAAATGTTCCTGACCTGTCAGCGCGACGGCCTGCTGCCCAATGCGTTTCCCGACTACGCGGGCCAGCCCGTCAATTACGCCGCCGCCGATACCGCGCTCTGGCTTTTCGTGGCGCTGCACCACTACGCCCGGCTGGCCCCCACGCCCGAACCCCTGTTGCGCAAGGCCTTGCCCGCGCTGCGCGACATCCTGACGGCTTACGAAAAGGGTACCCACTACCACATCCACGCCGACCCCGCCGACAACCTCCTGAGCATCGGCGAACCGGGCCTCCAGCTCACCTGGATGGACGCCAAGCTCGGCGACTGGGTGGTGACCGCCCGCTACGGCAAAGCATTGGAAATGAACGCTCTCTGGTACAACGCCCAACTCATTTACGCTGACCTGCTCCGCCGCCTCGGCGGTGAATCCACCGACGCTGCGCACTGGGCGGCCCGCGCCGAAACGACGCGCGCCAGCTTCCTGGGGGCGTTCTGGAACGACGACCGCCAGTGCCTTTTCGATTACGTGGCCGGGCGTTTCCGGTCGGCCTCCATCCGCCCCAACCAGTTGCTGGCCCTTTCGCTGCCGCACCCGCTGCTGACGGGCCTGAAAGCCAAGGCCACTCTGCGCACCGTCGAAGACAAACTGCTCACCCCGCGCGGGCTGCGGACGCTGGCCCCCGGCCACCCTGACTACAAGCCCACTTACGAAGGCGACCAATTTCACCGCGACGCCGCCTACCACCAGGGCACCGTCTGGGCGTGGCTGCTGGGGCCGTACTGCGACGCGCTGGTGCGCGTCCGGGGCGAGGCGGGCCGCAAGCGTGCCCGCCAGATCCTGCTGGGCCTGCTGCCGCACGTCCAGCAGGAAGGCGCGATTGGCTCCGTCTCCGAAATCTTCGATGCCGATGCCCCGCACGCTGCGCGCGGCTGCCCGGCCCAGGCCTGGAGCGTAGCTGAACTGCTGCGCATCTGGCGACAATACGAACTGGGCAGCGGCAGTTGAACCCAGCACGGTACAAAGACGCGGCGGCACCGACGCGCTACAGCCGGACGCCGACCTTCCATTCCACCACATCGGCGGCGCCCCGATGGACCTTGAGATCGACCGCCCCGAAAAGGTGTTTCGTGAAACAGTATTTCAGCCCCAGGCGCTCGTAGTAAAACGTGCCCGACTTGTACGGCTGATACAGATACACGCCGATGTGCCAGATCATCGCCAGCCGACCGAGCAGCAGTTCCTGGCCCGCCACGATGCCCACTTTGCGCACATCCACGTTGGGGCCACCCTGGATCGACGAATCCTGCACCCGCTGCACGAGCAGCGAGCGATCGTAGAAATAATCGAGGCCCGCCACGAGGTTATTCTTGACGTTCACCCGGCGCCCCACCTGCACGTGAACACCGTTCACGAGGTAGCGCTGCCGGTCGCGGATTCCCCACTGCCGCCAGCCCACGCTGGTGGCGGCGTCCAGAAACCAGCGTCGCTGGTCGGGCGGCAGGGGCGCCAGGGCGCGTTTTTGGGCCGGGGGCGTCCAGCGCGCAGGGTGGTAGCTCAGGCCCGCCGCCAGGGTAGGCATATTGATACCGAAGTTGGGCTTGGAGGTAGCACCGTTGGAGTAGTGCTGTAAGGCGACGGCGGTTTCCAGATCGAGGTGGTCGGTCAGGCGACGCGTGTAGTCAAACCGAAAGTGAATGGCCGCGTTGAGGTGCGTACTGACGATGGTATTGACCCGGTTGTCGGCCACCGAAAAAGGGTTGGAAAACCACCCCAGGCCGACGCCCGTTCGGAAATGCACCTGCTGGCGCGGCGAACGATAAATGAATTTCGTGACGTAGGCACTTACGGCCACGGAAGTGCCCAGCGCGCGCTGGTGATAATCGGTATAAACCACGCTGACACCCACTTTCGGCAGGCGCCAGGCGCGGTGCCAGGCCTCGCGGCCGGTGGTCTGCCACTCGATTTGCCCTTCGAAACTGGCCGGATGCGCGTACGACAGGTGCCGCACCGGTGCCGTGTGGGCCATAATGAACGACTGTTGATGCAGCAACCCGAACGCCACCGGCGACCGCTGGGGGACCGCTACAGAATCAGCGGAAAACGCCTGCCCGGCCACCGGGTGCGTCAGCGCCAACAGCGCCAGGCAGACAAGAAACAGGCGCGGAAAAGGCACGCGGAGGTAAAAAGAGCAGCGAAGGCCCAAAAATACCACGAGCCGCCCCGGTAAGGGCGGCTCGTAACGTCGAACAAGGTGGGCGCGCTGCGCAAAAGCAGGCTGCCAAGTCGCCCTAAACCCTAAACCGACCCTCCCCGACCCAAGGCCTAACCCCCAAGGCCCAATACCCAACACCCTAAACCCCCACTCCGCCCTCGTCGCTTCGCGACTTGGTTGCTTCGGGGCGTGTTCCTTCAAGACTCAGGATCAGACTCACAACCGCCCCTGGCTACACCCTACCCGGCGTACTGCCGGAAAATCAGCGAAGTGTTGTGCCCGCCAAACCCGAACGTATTGCTCAGAGCAACGCGCACAGGCCGGTGCTGGGCCTGATTGAACGTAAAGTTGAGGCGTGGATTCAGCTCCGGGTCGTCGGTGAAATGGTTGATGGTGGGCGGCACCACCTGATCCTGAATGGCCAGCACGCAGGCCAGCGCCTCGATGCCGCCGGCGCCGCCGAGCAGGTGGCCGGTCATCGACTTGGTGGACGAAATGTTCAGGTCGTAAGCGGCCTCGCCGAACACGGTTTCGATGGCCTTCACCTCGGCGCCGTCGCCGAGCGGGGTGCTGGTACCGTGGGTGTTGATGTAGTCCACGTCGGTAGCGGCAATGCCGGCGTCGCGGAGCGCGTTGCGCATCACGATGGTCACGCCCCGGCCTTCGGGGTCGGGGGCGGTCATATGGTAAGCGTCGGCGCTCATTCCGGCCCCAATCAGTTCGCAGTAGATTTTTGCACCGCGCGCTTTGGCGTGTTCCATCTCTTCCAGAATCAGCGCCCCGCCGCCTTCACCCAGCACGAAGCCGTCGCGGTCTTTGTCGTAGGGGCGCGAGGCGGACGTGGGGTCGTCGTTGCGCTCACTCATCGCGCGCAGAGCGTTGAAGCCGCCGATGCCCGACTCCGTGATAGCCGCTTCCGAACCGCCGGTCACGATCACGTCGGCCATTCCGAGACGCAGGTAGTTGAAGGCGTCGATGACGGCATTCGAGGCCGACGCGCACGCCGAGACGGTGACGAAATTCGGCCCCCGAAACCCGTACTTGATGGAAATGTGCCCGGCCGCGAGGTCGGCAATCATCCGGGGAATGAAGAAAGGCGAAAAGCGCGGCGAGCCGTCGCCGAGGGCGAACTGCACGCATTCGTCCTGCAATGATTTCAGCCCGCCGATGCCCGACCCCCAGATCACGCCTACGCGGTCTTTATCGACGGTGCTGCCGTCTTCCTCACGGAGCTTGGCGTCGGCCACCGCTTCCATCGCGGCCACCATCGCAAACTGCGAGAAGAGGTCCATTTTTTTGGCCTCCTTGCGGTCCAGGTAATTTTCGACGGCGAAGTTTTTCACTTCGCAGGCGAAGCGCGTCCGGAATTTAGTGGCGTCGAAGCGGGTGATCGGCGCGGCGCCCGATACGCCCGCACGCAGCGCGTCCCAAAAGGTAGCCACGGTATTACCGACCGGCGTAATGGCGCCAAGGCCCGTAACGACGACGCGCTTGAGTCCCATAATCAAAAGAAGGCGGAAGCTGAAGGGGTGAGCGAAAAACGAAAAGTGGGGCGAAAATAGGCAGAAATGCGGGCGCCGCCCAACGGGGCAGGGCCGCTGATCGCAGCAGGCCGGGTACCCGACACGCAAACGGGCCGGCCGACAAGCTGCCATCAGCTTGCCGACCGGCCCGCGCGGCGGGTAGCGGCCTGTTAAAACCGCCCGCTGCCTTACTTGGCGTGCTCTTCGAGGTAGGAAACAGCCTGACCCACGGTCTGGATGTTCTCGGCCTGATCGTCGGGGATGGAGACGTTGAACTCCTTCTCGAACTCCATAATCAGCTCCACCGTGTCGAGCGAATCGGCGCCCAGATCGTTGGTGAACGATGCTTCCGGTGTTACTTCCGACTCATCGACGCCGAGCTTTTCGATGATGATTTTCTTGACCTTGTCTGCGATCTCTGACATTTCCTTGTGAGGCTTGAAGTCGTGGGGGGTGTGGGGAACGGGGCGCAAAGGAAGCACATAACCGCAAACACTACCAAACCGGCGCCAGCGAGAGCGTGGGGTTTCGGGGGCGGCCCCATCGGGAAGCGGGGCCGGTAAAGCCGCGCGGCAGCCGGTGGCCACGGCCCCGCTTACGGCGCTACTGCCGCCGCGTCAGTAGGTTTGCCGCCGGATGTGCGCACCTGCGCGCCCGTTTTCAAGCCCCGTTACTCCGCGTATGTCTTCTTCGATGCTTCAGTTCAACCGGCAAACCCGTACCAAGATCGTGGCGACGGTTGGGCCGGCCTCCAACACTTATGAAACCCTCCGGGCGCTGATTGAGGAAGGAGTGGACGTTTTTCGCCTCAATTTCTCGCACGGCTCCTACGCCGATCACCTGGCCGTCATCAACCTGGTGCGACGCCTGAATAAGGATTTGCGCACCAATGTCTGCCTGCTTCAGGACCTGCAAGGCCCCAAGATTCGCCTCGGCGAAGTGGAGGGTGGGCAGGTCGAAATCAAGGCCGGCGAGCGCATCAAGCTGGTGTGTGGCGAAAAAGAAATTTCCACCGCCACCCGCCTGAGCACGATTTACCTGGGCCTGGCGCAGGACGTGAAACCCGGCGACGCCATTCTGCTCGACGACGGTAAACTCGAACTCAAAGTCATCGCCACCGACGGCCACCGCGAAGTGGACGTGGAAGTGATTTACGGCGGCGTGGTGAAGCCCCGCAAAGGCATCAACCTGCCGGACTCGAACGTGTCGGCGCCGTCGCTGACCGAAAAAGATGAGGAAGACCTGAAGTTCGGCCTCGAACACGACGTGGAATGGGTGGCGCTCTCGTTCGTGCGCCGCGCCGAAGACATTCACTACATCAAAAAGCTGATTGCGGACAGCGGCAAGTCGGCGAAAGTGATTGCGAAGGTGGAGAAGCCGGAGGCCGTGGAAAACCTCGACGAAATCATCGCCGTGTCCGACGCCGTGATGGTGGCCCGCGGCGACCTCGGCGTGGAAATGGGGATGGAGGCCGTACCGATGGTGCAGAAACGCATCGTGAGCAAGTGCCGGGCAGCGGCCAAACCGGTGATCGTGGCCACCCAGATGATGGAATCGATGATTACGGCGCCCCGCCCCACCCGCGCCGAAACGAACGACGTGGCCAACGCCGTGGTGGACGGCGCCGACGCGCTGATGCTCTCGGCCGAAACGGCTGCCGGCGCTTACCCCATCGAAACCATCCGCTCGATGCACCGCACGATTGCGCTGGTCGAGGCGCAGGCCGATATCTTCCACAAGCCCGTGCCCCTGGACCCGAACGATCCGATGTTCCTCTCGGCCTCGCTGGTATCCAACGCCGTGGGCCTGGCCCGCGATACCGACGCCCGCGCCATCATCGGAATGACGCGCTCCGGCTACACGGCCTACCAACTGGCCCGCAATCGCCCGAAGGCACGCATCTTCATCTTCACCGACAACCGCCCGCTGCTGAACCTGCTGAACCTGGTCTGGGGGGTGCAGGGCTTCTACTACGACCGCTTCAACTCGACGGATTCGATCATTGCCGATATCAAGTACGTCCTGACCACCACCGGCAATCTCCAGCCGGGCGACGTGTTCATCAACACCGGCTCGATGCCCGTCGGCGACCAGGGGCCGACGAATATGATCAAGGTTAGCGTGGCCTAACGCCGGTTTTTTTCGATCCGCGCAGCGCTGCTTTCAGCCCGGCCGCCCTCCCCTGCTACAGCGTGGGGAGGGCGGCCGTGGTGCGTACGGCCCCCAAAGCGCGCCGCGGGTACGGCATCACCGGGCAGCGGCTTCCCCGGCACCTTCCGGCCCCTGAGCCGGTTGCGTACTTTTGCCCGTTGGCCCGCGCCCGGTCCGCGAACAGGCCGTTTTTCGCTTCCCAAACTTCGCTTTTCCGCTTGGCTTCTCCCTCTCTTTCCTCGGTTCCGCTGGCATCGCCCGTGCAGGATGCCGCCGCTGATGCCCTCGACCGCCTCGACCCGCGCCGCTTCATCGTCATCAAAAACGCGCGGGTGCACAATCTGAAAAACCTGAGCGTGGCGCTGCCGCGCAACCAGTTCATCGTCGTGACGGGCCTGAGCGGGTCCGGCAAGTCGTCGCTGGCGTTCGACACGCTCTACGCGGAAGGCCAGCGGATGTACGTGGAAAGCCTGTCGTCGTACGCCCGTCAGTTTCTGGGCCGGATGGACAAGCCCGACGTGGACTATATCCGGGGTATTTCGCCGGCCATCGCCATCGAGCAGAAGGTGAGCGTGCGCAACAACCGCTCGACGGTGGGCACGTCCACGGAAATCTACGACTACCTCAAGCTGCTCTTTGCACGGGTCGGCCACACGTTTTCGCCGGTTTCCGGCGAGGAGGTCCGCAAGGATACCGTCGATAGCGTGGTCGATTACCTGTTTCAGCAGCCCGCCGGCACCCGCGCGTTCATCGCGGCGCCGCTGCCCGACGCCACCCACGGCCGGACGCTGGTGCAGGAGTTGGACCTGCTGCTGCAAAAAGGCTACGCGCGGGTGCTGCTGCAGGGCGAGGTGCGCTTCATCGAAGACCTGCTGCCGAACCCGGAAACCAACCTGCTGAGCCGCACCGACGTGCGGGTGCTCATCGACCGAGCCGTCCTCGACCCCGCCGACGAAGATCTCCGCTTCCGCCTCGCCGACTCCGTGCAGACCGCCTTTTTCGAGGGCCACGGGGAGTGCATTACGAGTTGCGAGTTGCGAGTTGCGAGTGCCGAGCCGGATGAAGCTCGAAACTCGAAACTCGAAACTCGAAACTTCAACGACCGCTTCGAGCGCGACGGCCTGACGTTCGAGGAGCCGACGGTCAACTTCTTCTCCTTCAACAACCCCTACGGCGCCTGCCAGACCTGCGAGGGCTTTGGGTCGGTGCTGGGCATCGACCCAGACCTGGTAGTGCCCGACAAAACCCTGAGCGTGTACGAGGGCGCCATCGCGCCTTGGAACTCTGACAAACAGCGCGAGGATTGGCTACAGCCGCTGCTCAAAAACGGCATCAAGTTCGACTTTCCGATCCACCGCGCTTACCACGACCTCACGGAGGCCGAACAAGCCTTGCTCTGGACCGGCAATAAGTTCTTCGGCGGCCTGAACGACTTCTTCGCCTTCGTCGAAGGCCAGACCCACAAGATTCAGTACCGCGTGATGTTGTCGCGGTACCGGGGCCGCACCACCTGCCCCGACTGCCGGGGCACCCGCCTGCGGAAAGACGCCCAGTACGTGCGCATCAAGGGCATCAATATCACCGATCTGGTGCTGATGCCCGTCAGCGAGGCGTTGGCGTTTTTCGAGGCCCTGACGCTGCTGCCCGCTGAAACGGCCGTGGCCGAACGGCTGGTGACGGAAATTCGTAACCGCCTGGGCTACCTGACCCGCGTGGGGCTGACCTACCTGACGCTGAACCGATTGAGCAATACCCTGAGCGGCGGCGAAAGTCAGCGGATTGCCCTGGCCACGTCGCTGGGGTCGGCGCTGGTGGGGTCGATGTACATTCTCGACGAGCCCAGCATCGGCCTGCACCCGCACGACACGCAGCAGCTCATCGGCGTGCTGCGCTCGCTCCAGCAACTCGGCAACACGGTGGTGGTGGTGGAACACGAGCAGAAAATGATGCGCGCCGCCGACCAGGTGCTCGACATCGGCCCGGAAGCCGGGACCGGCGGCGGGCGCCTGATGTTTCAGGGCACCTACGACGCCCTGGCCGCCGACCGCACCACCTACACCGGGCGCTACCTGAGCGGCGAGCTGACCATCTCGCCGCCCCGCGCCCCGCGCCCCTGGCGCAACGCCATCGAAGTGGTGGGCGCGCGCGAAAACAACCTCAAAAACCTAACGGTCAAGTTTCCGCTGAACGTGATGACCGTCGTGACGGGCGTTTCGGGGTCCGGCAAAAGCACCCTCGTGAAGCACATTCTGGCGCCCGCCTTGCAACGCCACCTCGGCGGTGGCGGTGAGAGCGTGGGCAAGTTCGACAAGCTCCAGGGCGATTTGCGCGCCGTGCAGCACGTCGAGTTCGTGGACCAGAACCCGATTGGCAAGTCGTCGCGCTCGAACCCGGTGACTTACGTGAAGGCCTACGACCTGATTCGGCAGCTTTACGCCGACCAGCCGCTGGCCAAAAACCGGGCGCTGAAACCGGCGGCGTTCTCGTTCAACGTGGAAGGCGGGCGCTGCGAAACCTGCCAGGGCGAAGGCCAGGTAAAGGTGGAAATGCAGTTTATGGCCGACCTCTGGCTGCTCTGCGAAAGCTGCCACGGGCGCCGTTTCAAGCAGGACACGCTGGACATCAAGTTTCAGGAAAAGGACATCAGCGAAGTGCTGGAACTGACCGTGGACGACGCGCTGACGTTCTTCCAGACGCAGCCGAAAATCCTCGAAAAGCTCAAGCCTTTGCAGGATGTGGGCCTGGGCTATATCCGGCTTGGGCAGAGTTCGGCCACGCTCAGCGGCGGCGAGGCGCAACGCGTGAAACTGGCGAGCTTCCTGACCAAAGGCAGCGGCGCGCCATTCACCGAAAACGTACTGTTCGTATTCGACGAACCCAGCACCGGCCTGCACTTCCACGATATCAGCAAGCTGCTATCGGCGCTCAACGCGCTGGTGGACAATGGTAATTCGGTGCTGATCATCGAACACAACACCGACATCATCCGCGCCGCCGATTGGGTGATCGACCTCGGCCCCGAAGGTGGGCTGAACGGCGGCCACCTGCTCTTCGAAGGAACGCCGCAGGCCCTGGCGGCGCTCGGCGAAGCCAACCTGACGGCTATGTATTTGGCGGACTGAGTAATTTATTGGTCTCAAACCACTTCCTTCGCTATGGCTTACGTTCGCTGACCACTGCGCCCCTTTCGCCAGGCTCTGCTGCCCCAGGCGCAAACCGAAAGCCGTGACCCCAAAATGCAGCGCTATGACGACGTGGCAGTGGTTTGGGCGTAGTTGATTCCCGCCCTTCGCCAGCGTACCGCCTCCAAACCTTCTACTCTACATCCCAAACCCTACATCCCAAACCCTACACCCTAAACCCTACACCCTAAACCCTCCACCCTAACCCCGTGCCCACCACTATTCTTCGCGCCCATTCCCCGGCGGGTTTTATCGAAGCCGCCGCCGATCTGCTGGCCAGCCTGATTTCCGAGTCCGTGAACCGCACCGGCCGCTGCGCGCTGCTGCTGAGTGGCGGCGAAACGCCCCGCGCCCTGTACGCGCGCCTCGCCGAGCGGCCGTTTGCTGACCACATTCCCTGGGAGCAGGTGGTGGTGGCCTGGGGCGACGAACGCCTCGTGCCCCTCGACGATGACCGCTCGAACCAGCGAATGGCCCACCGCGCGCTGCTCGACGCCGTGCCCGTCCGGCCCGAAAACGTACTTGCCCCGGACATCACGCTACTCCCCGCCGAAGCCGCCGCCGCCTACGAAACGCGCCTGCGGGCCTTTTTTCACCTCGAACCGGGCGCTTTTCCGGTGTTCGATATCGTGCTGCTCGGCCTCGGTACCGACGGCCACACGGCCTCGCTTTTCCCCGGAATGCCGAGCCTGACCGAAGCCCAGCGGCTGGTGGTGGCCTCCGCCGCGCCGGATTCCGCCGGGCCCCTGCGCCTCACCGTCACGTTCCCCCTGCTGAATGCCGCGCGCCACGCGGTTTTTCTGAGCCAGGGCGCTGGCAAGGCCGAAATGGTGCGACGCGTCCTACAGCCCGCTTCCGCTAAAGACCGTGCCCTGCCCGCGTACCAGGTGCAACCTGCCGCCCTGACGTGGGTGCTGGACGACGAAGCCGCTGCTGGCCTGACCGACGGCGCGGTGCCCGAATAAAGCCCGCGACTTTTTGCTGGTTGTCCTGTTCTGCTGCCTCAACCCCCGTCCGTGCCCGGCCTTTACCTCCACATCCCTTTCTGCCGGCGCGCGTGCCACTACTGCGACTTCCATTTCAGCACCTCGCTGGGCCGGAAAACGGAATTGCTGACGGCCTTGCAGCGCGAAACCCGACTGCGGGCCGGGTTCTTCGGCGCGGGCCCGCGCCCGGTACTTTCGTCGGTGTACTTCGGTGGCGGTACGCCCTCGCTGCTGACGGCCGACGAACTGGCGACGCTTTTCGCCGCCATCGAAGCGGAATTTTCGCTGGTGCCCGACGCGGAAATCACCCTCGAAGCCAACCCCGATGACCTGACTCCCGCCTGGCTGGCGGCGGTGCGGGCAGCTACGCCCATCAACCGGCTGAGCATCGGCATTCAGTCGTTTCACCAGCCGTATCTGCAGCAAATGAACCGCGCCCATTCGGCTGAAGAAGCCTTGCGGTGCGTGGACGCGGCGCGGGTGGCGGGCTTCACCAACTTCTCCATCGACCTGATCTACGGCATTCCGCCCGCCGTACCCGGCGACCACGCCGTCTGGCGCCGCGACCTGGAAACCGCCCTGGCGCTGGCACCACCGCACCTTTCGGCTTACGCCCTGACCGTGGAGCCGGATACCGCCCTGGGCCGCTGGACCGCCACCGGGCGCTTTCGGCCGGCCCCGGACGAGTTCACGGCCGAGCAGTTCGAGCTGCTGACAGCCACCCTCACCAGCGCTGGCTATCAACACTACGAAGTGTCAAACTTCGCCCTGCCCGGCCGGGAAGCGCGCCACAATTCGGCCTATTGGGCCGGCGACGCCTATCTCGGCCTCGGCCCCAGCGCGCACTCGTTCGATGGCGGTTTTCAACGGTCGGCCAACGTCGCCTCGAACGCCGCGTATATCGCCGCGCTGCAACACGACGAACTGCCCCTGACCGTGGAAAACCTGACGCCCCTGAACCGCGCCCACGAAGTGCTGATGACCACCCTCCGGACTACGGCCGGCTGCAACCTGACCCACCTGCGCGAACAGTTCGGCTACGATCTGCAAGCCACGCACCGGCAGGAGCTGGCCGAGCTGACCACCAGCAGCCTGGCCGAAATCAGCCCGGAATCGGTGCTGCGCCTCACGCCCGCCGGGCGGTTGCTGGCCGACGGCATTACGCTGCGCCTGCTGTAACGACGGCCTCCGGGGCACGCCCGTGAACGCCCCGCCCCGTCTACTTTTACTTGCTTACGCTTTAGATCTTATGCGCCCACTTGCGGCCGTGGTGGAACCCGGCGCCGATTTTTTCATCGAAGACCTCGCCCTGACGGCCATCGTATTCGATGCCGGCGAAGACGACGTGACCGTCTGGGCCACGACCGTTTTCGATGACCAAATCCATTTCTTCCATTTGGCCCTCACCTTTGCCGATCTTAGCACACTGCTGCGCCTAGCCGACGAGCGCGGCCCGGCCCTGGATGAAGAAGTAGCCGATGCCCTGGCCGCGCACCGCGACCCCCCCCCCCGCGCCGACGACGCAAACGACGACGCGGAAGCCGCCGAAGTGCTGCCCACGGTGCTGGAATTCATCACCGAAGAGCGCCCGCCCGTGGTGCTGCCTGCCGTGGCAATGAAACTGGCCTTCACGTATGTGGACGAGGCCGAGGATGCCGACTTCGCCTTCAACATCTTCTCGCTGGAAGGTATTTACGTGCGGCTTCAATAAGATTGCCTGCCCGTGACACCTGCTACGATCTACTTGATTCCTGGCCTGGGTGCCGATGGGCGCCTCTTCAATCGACTGCAATTGGCTGGCGCTACCCGGGTCCTGGAATGGATCGCGCCGCTACACCTGCACGAACCGCTAACCGATTACGTCGCCCGGATGGCGGCCCGCATTCCGGAAGACGAGGCCTGCTGGCTGATCGGCGTATCGTTCGGCGGCGTGGCCGCGCAGGAAATAGGGCGGCGGCGCCCCAATAGCCGGGTGATTCTGGTGTCCAGCCTGGGCCCCGCCGACCCTCATCCGTGGCTGCTGCGTTTGGGCCGCTTGCTGGCCGCCGAGCGGTGGTTACCCATTGAGGCGCTACGCCACCTTCCGCAGGCCGGAAACTGGTTTTTCGGGGTGCCGGCTGGCCGGGATGCTGCGCTCTTTCAGGGCTTACTCGAAGCCCTGCCACCCGCCGTAACGCGCTGGTCGCTGGGGGCCCTGTTTCGGTGGCGCGGCACCGACAGCCGCGCCATAGCGGCACACCTGATGGGGGATTCGGACCGGGTGCTGTTGACCGCTGGCGGCCATTACACGCACCTGGTGCCGGGTGGCTCTCACTTTATGGTTGTCACGCAAGCCGCCGAAATTAGCCAGCTTATCAACGACATCATCCGGCAGGTGCCTGCCTCACCGCCCCTTTTATGACGGCTACCATCACGTTCGCCGACGGCCGCACCTACACCTTCGACCCCACGGCGCCCCTCGACCTTTCGCTGCCGCTGGCGCCGGGTCCGGGGCAGGTCAGTTGTTTCTGGGCCGAACCGGTGACGATTGACGTCATCCGGGTCGGCACCTTCGTGGGTAGCGTTCGGGCGGGCGGCGCCACCAACTATCAGCGCATCGGCCTGACGCCGCACGGCAACGGCACCCACACGGAGTGCTACGGCCACATCGCCCCGGAGGCGCCCGAGGCCACGCTGCCCGCCTGCCTGACGCGCTACCTGTTCACCGCCCAACTCGTCTCTGTACCGCTCCGGCGTCTCGAAAACGGCGATGACGTATTGACGTTGAACGACTTGCAGGCCACTTTTCCGGCGAACGAAGCCCTGCCGGAAGCCATTGTTCTACGAACGTTACCCAACGACGACGGCAAGCGCGCCCGTCCATATTCCGGCACCAACCCGCCGTATCCGGAGCCGGGCATTGGCCGGTGGCTGGCCGAAAACAACGTCCAGCACTGGCTGCTCGACCTGCCGTCCGTGGACCGCGAACTGGACGGCGGGCGCCTCGAAAACCACCATCAGTTCTGGCAATACACCCCCGGCGCCTCCGACACGCCGCGCCGCGCCTGCACCATCACGGAGTTGATTTTTGCGCCTGACACCGTGCCCGACGGTTTCTACCTGCTCAATCTCCAGGTCACGGCGCTGGCCTCGGACGCATCTCCGAGTAAGCCCGTGCTGTATGCGCTGCAATGAGGCGCAATGAGGCGCAGTAAGCGCTTACCGGCTGCTCCATGCGTATGTTTGGCGTATGAGAAGAGGAATACTTGCCGCCTTTTTACTCCTGATAGTCGGAATCAGCGGCTATGCCTTCTACCTGCGCTCGCTGGCCCCAACCGAGCAATATCCAACGGATACTTATTTAGCACAGGTGCCCAGCGCCGCGCGCCGTGCGCTGATTCTGGTGGCCCACGACGATGATGCCGTGGCGTTCGCGGGCACCATTTCTCGCTTGACGCAGGCCGGCTGGCAGGTGGCGGAAGTCTGTTTTTACGTGCCCGATAGCGGCGATGGTGATACCGTCGCCTGGCAAGCCCGTAATGCTTCGCGGCAGCAGGGGCTGCGGCAAGTAGGCCGCATTGAAGGGCTACGCGACGTGCGCCCCCTGACGCTGGCTTACCGGACTGACCTCGACACGGTGAAAATGCCTTGGATGCCAATGCCCTACACACAAATGGCGGCCCGTTTCCGGCTCGATTCGCTCCGGCGCTACGTCGGGCAAAGCATCGCGCGCTGGCAACCTACGGTAATTTTCACGCTGGACGATATCGTGGGCGGCTATGGTCACCCCGACCACGTGGTCATCAGCCAGCTCGTGCGCGCGGCCTGCGCGGCGGGGCGCGATCAGCCCCCTTTTCCGGTCCGTCTTATTTATCAGGGAGTATTCGCGCCATCTCAAGCCGAGCGGGTAATGGGCCAGCTGCCCGCCTATCAGGCGGCCAAACACGTGTACGGGGTGCCGGGCTTACCTGCGCCCACTACGCAGGTGGTCATCACGCCCTGGGCAGCGCAAAAGAAGGCCGTGCTGCGGGCTTACCCCACCGAGCAGCACGTTTTTCGGCAGTTTTGGCCCGGCTATCGCTGGTGGCCGGCCAGCGTGTATTACCGCCTCAACGAACGGGAGTTTTTTCGGGTCCTGACAGCGGCCCAGTGGTAATTGTGGTTGAAGCGGCATAAACAATGCCCCCGCGGTGCAGTATCCTACAGCGGCCGCAACTCCGCCGCCGCCAATGCGGTTAGCTTCCTTCGGAACCGCCGGGCCGTAAATTCGCGCTTTCGCACTGGTTCTGCCCCTGATGGCTAAGAAAAAAATCGCTGAAACTGCCGAGACCGCTGATTTCGCTGAACCGTTGAAAACGACGACCGGCGCTACTGCTACTGAACCCGTTGGAAGGACCGAGCCGGCTCTACCGCCCCCGACGGCTGACGTGACCGATGCCGCTTTCCTAGATATGGCCGGCGAGATCGAGGTGTACGGCGCCCGCGTCCACAATCTTCAGAATCTGACCTTGAAGCTGCCGCGCCACCAGTTGGTGGTATTCACGGGCATTTCGGGGTCCGGGAAGTCGTCGCTGGCGTTTGACACGATCTACGCCGAAGGGCAACGGCGCTATACGGAGACGTTTTCGGCCTACGCGCGCACCTTTCTGGGCGGGCTCGAACGGCCCGACGTGGACAAGATCGAGGGCCTTTCGCCGGTGATTGCCATCGAGCAGAAAACCACCTCGCGCAACCCGCGCTCCACGGTGGGCACGATCACGGAGGTGTACGACTTCCTGCGCCTGCTCTTCGCCCGCACCGCCGAAGCGTTTTCCTACGTCACCGGCGACCGGATGGTGCGTCAGTCCGACGACCAGATCGTGGCTTCCATCCTCGAACGGTTCGACCAGAAGCGCCTACTGCTGCTCGCGCCCGTGGTGAAGGGCCGCAAGGGCCACTACCGCGAGTTGTTCGAGCAGCTCCGCAAGTCGGGCTACCTGCGGGTGCGCGTCGATGGCGAGCTGCGCGAGCTGGTGCCGAAGATGCAGCTCGACCGGTACAAGATGCACGATATCGAGGTGATGATCGATAAGCTCGTGGTGAACCCGGAGGACCGTTACCGCATCTCGCAGTCAGTCCAGACGGCGCTGGCGCAAGGTAAGGGGACGCTGCTGGTGCAGGACGCCGACTCGGACCAGACGGCGTTCTTCTCGCGCTTTCTGATGGACCCCGCCACGGGCCTCGCCTACGACGACCCGGCGCCTAACACGTTCTCGTTCAACTCGCCCTACGGCGCCTGCCCCACGTGCAGCGGCCTCGGCGAGGTGCGCGAGATCACGGAGGAAAGCATCATCCCCGACCCGTCGTACACCCTGGCGCGGGGCGCCATCGTGCCGCTCGGCGAATACCGCGACATCTGGATTTTTCAGGAGCTGGCGCGCGTGATGAAGCGCTTCAAGGCTACCCTCACCACGCCCATCAACAAGCTCACCGACGAGGCACGGCAGTTTCTGCTCCACGGCCCCGCCGACGAGGACGACGACGACTGGGAGGGCCTGATTCCGTACCTCAAAAAGCAGCTCGACTCGGACTCCGAAAATATCCGCGAGTGGATGCAGGAGTTTACGCGCGTCAGCCTTTGCCAGGACTGCGGCGGCTTCCGGCTGAAAAAAGAAGCCCTCCACTTCAAGCTCGACGGTCGCCACATCGGTGAACTGAGCCTGCTCGACCTCGGCGCGCTGCAAGCCTGGCTCACGGGCCTCGAAGACCGCTTGAACGAGCGCCAGAACGTGATTGCGCGCGAGCTGCTGAAGGAAATCCGCAAACGTCTGGGCTTTTTGCTCGACGTGGGCCTCGACTACCTGACGCTCCATCGCCCGGTGCGCACCCTGAGCGGCGGCGAAAGCCAACGCATCCGGCTGGCGACGCAGATCGGCACCCAACTCGTTGGAGTGCTGTATATTATGGACGAACCGAGCATTGGCCTCCATCAGCGCGACAACGAGCGGCTGATCGGCGCCCTCCAACGCCTGCGCGATATCGGCAACTCGGTGATCGTGGTCGAGCACGATAAGGATATGATCCTGGCCGCCGACCACGTGCTCGATATCGGCCCCGGCGCGGGCATCCACGGCGGGCAGATCGTGGCGGCGGGTTCGCCGGAGCAGATTCGCGCCAGCGGCTCGCTGACGTCGCAGTACCTGACCGGCGAGAAGCACATTGCCGTGCCGCGCACCAAGCGCACCGGCACCGGCGGCATCCTGGAGCTGCGCGGCGCCACCGGTCACAACCTGCGCAACGTCACCCTGACGCTGCCACTCGGCAAGCTGATCGCGGTGACGGGCGTGTCGGGGTCGGGGAAGTCGTCGCTGATTCACGAGACGCTGTACCCGATTCTGAATCAACACTTTTTCAACGCCAAGCGCGAGCCACTGCCCTTTCACATCATCAAAGGGCTAGAACTGATCGATAAGGTGATCGAAGTCGATCAGTCGCCGATTGGCCGGACGCCGCGCTCGAACCCGGCCACCTACACGGGGATGTTCACTGATATCCGGGCGCTGTTTGCGCAGCTGCCGGAGTCCAAGATTCGCGGCTACGGCCCCGGTCGGTTCTCGTTCAACGTAAAGGGCGGGCGCTGCGAAACGTGCGAAGGTGCCGGCATCCGGACCATCGAGATGAGCTTTCTGCCGGATGTCCACGTACCCTGCGAAACCTGCAAGGGGCGCCGCTACAACCGCGAGACGCTGGAAGTGCGCTACAAGGGCAAGTCGATCACCGACGTGCTGAATATGACCATCGAACAGGCCACGCCTTTCTTTGAAGCGCACCCGCGCATCAACCGCAAGGTGAAGATTCTCAACGACGTGGGCCTCGGCTACCTCACGCTCGGGCAGCAGGCCACGACGCTTTCCGGGGGCGAGGCGCAGCGCGTGAAACTGGCCACCGAACTCAGTAAAAAGGATACTGGCCAGACGCTCTACATCCTCGACGAACCCACTACTGGCCTGCACTTTCAGGATATTCACCACCTGGCCGAAGTGCTGCACCGCCTCACCAACAAAGGCAACACGGTGCTGGTGATCGAACACAACCTCGACCTCGTGAAAGTGGCCGACCACGTGATCGATATGGGGCCGGAAGGCGGTGCAGGCGGTGGGCAGGTCATTGCGCAGGGTACACCGGAAGAAGTTGCCGCTTCGGGCATCGGTCACACGGCGCGTTTCCTGGCCGCTGAACTCGCCACCAGTACCTACGCCGAATGGGCGCCGGACGTGGCCATCGGCACCAACCCGGACGACGACGGCAGCGAAACCCCTGACGACGAGGCCGCGCCGGTCGCCAAAGCAAAACCCGCTAAAAAAGCACCGGGCCGGCCGAAAAAGGTGCCCACGGCGGAGTAGCGCCGAGTAGCCTTATTTTTCAGCAGTAAAGCCGCTGGTTCACCTCCCCGAAAGGGGGAGATGGACCAGCGGCTTCGGCGTAGCTAGGTAGCCCGGCCACGACGGTGCCGGATTATACCCTGCGAAACCCCGCGCACCCTGCGAGCCAAAAACGGCACCCTACTGCATCTTCCGGTGCTTCTCGATCATCGCCCCGTGCTCCTGAAGCTTGGGCAGCGTCCGGGAAGCGAAGGCGCGGATCTCGGCATCTTTTCCTTCGGTCGCTTCTTTCTGGAACATCGCAATGTCTTTCGCGTGCGCGGCATTCATTTCTTCCAGATAGGCGCGGTCGAACTCCTTGCCATTGGTGGCCATCAGCTTATCCAGCGTCATTCGGGCGTCGCCCATTGGGGCGCCCGGCAACTGCATACTCTTGCTGGCAGCCAGGGCTTTCAGTTCGTCGTTGGCTTTGGTATGGTCGCGCAGAATCATATCGGCCACGCTTTTTACCATCGCGTCGGTGCTTTTTACCTGCGCCTGCTTGGCCGCTTCTACCTCCATCATTCCGCCGCTGGCGGCTTTCATCACGAAGTCGGCATCGGTCATTGGGCCGGCAGCGGGTGGGTTGGCTGCCACGTCGGCGGGCGGCGTAGCGGCCGGTTCTGCGGCGACGTTGGCCGCATCCGCCGGAGCAGTTTCGGCGGTAGGGGTCATACTGGTGCCAGACGCGGTGTCGGCGGGCTGACAAGCGGGCAGGGCGACGGCGGCGGCAAGCGCCAGCATCGAAATGGAAATACGCATAACGAGTAAGGGAATAAAGTGAGCGAAAACGGGACCGATCGGGCACCCGGACGGACGTTACGGAAGGTTAAAGTCAGGGCGTCACGCCAACGGCATTTACATCGCCATTGGCTTGCCGTCGTGCAGAGCTTTCGCCATCATCGTGTGGTGTTCGATGATGGGCAGGTTCTTCGCCGCAAAAGCCTTTAGTTCCGGCCGCGACAGGCTTTGGGCCGCGTTGCGGAAGAGGCTGGTCGCTGTTTCGTGGCCTTTCACGGCGGCGTCCAGATACAGGGTTTGCAGGTCTTTGCCGGTGGCTTTGTCCAGGCGGCCCACCAGGCTGATCTGGTCCCGGCTCAGCCGGTCGGTGACGTTCATTCCGGCCGCTTTAGCCAGTTTTCGCAGGTCGTTGCCGATGCGCGTGTGGTCGGTCACCATCGCCTGGGCGAATTTTTTTACGTTGGCGTCCTGGGTTTGCTGCAAGACCCGGTTCGAGGCCTGAATCTCGAACTGGCCGTCAGCTAGGGCCGAGTTAATGAAGTTGGCGTCGGGCGTCACGGAGGCGCCGGGCGCGTTGGGGTCTTCGGCCGGCGCCTGGTCGGTGGCAATGGTTTCGTCGGTGGCCCGGATGCTGTTAGTGCCGCCCACATTGGTAGCGGCCGTGGAATCCTGAGGGCCAGTGGGCGCCCCGGCGCGGTCCGGCGAGGAACCAGCTTTGGCTTTGTCAGTATCGTCGGCCGAGGTGGTAGGGTTCGCACAAGCACCCAACAGGGCTAACGCAAACAGAAGCGGGAGTTTTTTCATCGGAACGGGGGCCGGAAGGCAGGTGAAAATGAGAAACGCCCCACCGTGCCTACGCAGCGCCGGGCGGCAGGTTGAGAAAGGGCCCTTTTTACAACAACGCAAAAATTCAGAGCACCGGGTTAAACCTGCTCAACCCGTGTACGCTCTGAGCCACCACGACGCCCGGCTGATGGCCCGCGCCGACGTACCTCACTTTCCTCAACTTTTTAAATTTTCCGCCCGATGACCTCCCTTGCCCGCCCCACTACCCTGCGCCTGCCGCTGCTGGCCCTTTCCCTGACCCTGCTCCTGGGAACCGCCGCCTGTAACCGCGACAAAAAAGACGACCTCACCGACGAGGCCACTGAGCTGCAAACCACGTCCACGGATCACGCCACCGCTGAAAACGACGACGCCGTGGCCTCCGAAAACATTGATGCCGATCTGCCCGCCGACCTCATGCAGGCAATCACCACAGCGTCGCCGGCGGCGGCCCGGCAATCCAACGCCGGCCCCTGCGCCACCCGCACCTGGGACCCCGCTACCCGCACCCTGACCATCGACTTCGGCGCCACCAATTGCCTCTGCGCCGACGGCCGCCAGCGGCGCGGCCAATTGATCGCCGTTTTCAACGGCTCCCGCCTGACGCCCGGCTCCACGGTCGTCGTCACGCGGCAGAACTACTTTGTGAACGACAACCAGCATCTGGGCACCCTGACGCGCACCTATAACGGCACCACCGGCAACGACTGGAGCGTGCAGGTCCGCAACGCGGGCGTCATCTTCGCCAACGGCGGGGGCCAAACCGTCTGGCAGTGCGACCGCCGCGTGGTGCGCTCCACCGACGCCAACAACTTCAGCACCATTACCGTCACGGGGCAGGCCACCGGCACGAACCGCCGGGGCGTGACCTACACCGCCACCGTAGTCGAAGGTCACCCCCTGTTCAAGCGCCGCGAGTCCGGCTGCGCCGATGTCTTCATCGACGGTTGGGTCAGCATCGTCCGCACCAACGGCCGCACCGCCCTGCTCAACTACAACCCGGGCGGCGCCACCCCCGCCCCCTGCGACCGCCGCGCCACTATCACCGTCGGTGAGCGGGTAAAAGAAATTTCGCTGCGGTAACTCGCACCAGACCGGCACACAGCCACCGCCCCGGCGGCGGACGTTTCCCTTCGGAAGGGAAACGTCCGCCGTCGGGGCGTCTGGTTTCGGGGCAACTGGCTTACGCTAAAGCCGGACCAACCAGCACATTATCAATCAGCCGTACTTCTCCGAGCCAGGCGGCGATTACTACCGCCGTTTCGGTGGGGGGTAACGGCGCCGCAGAAGGCAGGGCCTGCAACGTGTGAGCATCGACTACTTCCAGATACTCCGGGCGGAAGCGCGGTTCGTTGGTCAATATCTCGTGGCCGAGGGCCGTCGCGTCGGCCACGGAAGCGCCGCGCAACAGCGCCGTGCGGGTGGCCGTCAGCGCCTGGTACAGCAATGGCGCCACGCCGCGTTCCGAAGCGGTCAGGCGGCGGTTACGCGACGACATCGCCAGGCCGTCTGTTTCGCGCACCGTAGGGGCGATGACCAGCTCGGTGCCGAACTCCAGGTCGCGCACCAGTTGCCGGATCACGGCCACCTGTTGCAGGTCTTTCTGCCCGAACCACGCCAGGTCAGGCGCCACCAGGTGCAGCAATTTACTGACTACCAAGCCAACGCCAGCGAAATGCCCCGGCCGATGCGCGCCTTCCAGCACCTCTTCCAAAGGCCCGAAGCGGAGCGTGGTGGCCGACGGGTACGGGTACATCTCGGCCACCGACGGCAGGAACAGCACGTGGCAGCCAGCTGCGCGCAGCAGCGCCGCGTCGGCGTCGGCATCGCGCGGATAAGCGGCCAGGTCCTGGGCGTTGTTGAACTGCGCCGGGTTCACGAAAATGCTCGCCACGGTCAGTTGGCACTGGTGGCCCGCCTGCCGGACAAGGGCCAGATGCCCTTCGTGCAGGGCGCCCATCGTGGGCACAAACCCAATGCGCTCGCCGCGCCCCCGTGCCGCGCCCAGGGTGGCGCGCAGCTCGGCGCGGGTGTTGATTATCAGCATAAACGGAGCGTAGGGCGGCGGCGTGACAGGATTCGCCGCTGCAAAGAACTTGAAATCCGGCCAAAAATGCCGTACTTTTGTGGCCGCAAACGTCGTAAGCTGGCTACTTTTTGCCAGTTCCGAACGTTGGGCCGGGTACTTCTTTCGTCCGTTACTTATGTCGAACTTGAAAATTCTCTACGCGGGCACTGAAATCAATCCTTTCCTACAAACCTCGAAGGTAGCGGAAATGCTGCGCGCTTTGCCACTGGCAATGCAGGACCGGGGAATGGAAATCCGGATTTTTGTACCGCGCTTCGGCATCATCAACGAACGCAAGAACCGCCTACACGAAGTCGTCCGCCTGTCGGGCATCAATATCGCCGTCGGCGACGACGAGAAACCCTTGGTTATCAAAGTAGCTTCCATCCCCACGGCGCGGATGCAGGTTTATTTCATCGACAACGACGATTATTTTCACCGGAAGTCCGGACTGGTCGATAAAAACAACCAGTTTTACCCTGACAACGACGAGCGCGCCATCTTCTTCTCGAAAGGCGTGCTGGAAACCGTCAAGAAGCTGGGCTGGGCACCGGATATCGTCCATTGCAACGACTGGATGACCGGCCTCATCCCGCTCTACCTCAAGACGACCTACAAGAAGGACCCCATTTTCAAGGATGCTAAGTCGGTGTTCTCGATTTACAACTCCGACTTCGGCGACTTCCAGTTTTCCGCCGACCTGATGGAAAAGGCCCGGATGCTGGACATCGATGACGAAATGATGGGCGCCCTGAAAGCCGCCGATTGCCAAGGCTTTGTGCGCGCCGGAATGCAATACGCCGACCGCGTCATCAAGCACAAGGAAGAGTATTCTGAAAATATGAACGCCCTGTTCCAGGAATACCGCAAGCATACCCAGCTCGCGGAAATGGCCGACGAGCCGGGCGAGGACGTATTGAACGCCTACCACGACATTTATAACGCCCTGCGGGCCTAGTGTACCGGCACCGGACTTCCAACCCGGTGGCTGCGCTTTTCTGACTTTACCGCTCCCTTTCTTGCTTCAAGCTTCTTTCGGTTTGCGGGCCTTGCGCCCGGTGCTGCGGCGCTTTGCCGGACTGGCGGCTTTGGCCCTGCTGGCCGGCGCCTGCGAATCGCCCAACGAGATCGGCCTGGAAGTGCTGCCCGGCGATGTGCCGGCCGGCGCCACGCTGGTCGAATATCCGGGCACCCGACTGGCAACGGTGGCGTACACCGATTCGCTGCTGACCGCTAACCGCGACAACCTGCTCGTCGGGCGGCTGGTGGACGGCACCGTGGGCGCGACTACGGCCGAAGCCTACGTGCAGGCCGAACTTGATCCGGCCACCCCGAATCCCAACGCACCGCTGCCCGCCACCGGCATCATCGACTCGCTGGTGTTTCAGATGCCGTACACCAACTTCAATGGGTCGGCGTATGCCCAGGAACCGGCGCGGCGCCTACGGATTCAGCTCCGCGTGCTGACGGAAAGCCTGGCAGCCGACCGCTCGTATTACGGCGACTCGCCCGCGCTCCCCACCGGCCCCGTGGTCGGCGAAACCACCTTTACCAACCGTTACATCTACACGTACGACTCTCTGCGGGTACTCAAAAACCGGGTTCGGACTGGCGACTTGGCTAAGGATACCGCTACGATGAAGATCCCCCTCGGGGACACCACCCGCTCCGCTGCGCTGCCGCTCCGAATGGCACTGCACCGTACGCCCGCTGGTATGGAACTAGCCCGACAGCTTTACGCCGCTATCGGAACGCCAACTCTGGCTTCGCTGACGGCCATACAGGCAGTATTGAAAGGCTTCGCCATTGTACCCGCCGCCGGGTCGGAAGGCGCTATCGTGAATTTCAACCCCTACGCGAACGGGCTGCAACTCGCCCTTTACTACCGCCCGACCTCCAACGACAGCACTAAAATCTTCCGCTTTGTGGTCGGGGGCGATTCGAAGGAACTACCCCGTAAGCGGTTCTTCAATCGACTAACCACCGATTTCAGCCTCGGCACCGCGCTGCGCGCCCTGACGACGGCAGGCACGGACTCCGTCCTGGTAACGGCTCCGGAATCAGTTAGCTACGTCCAGGGCGGCGTGGAACTGGGCACCCAACTGCTGCTGCCCGACCTAGCCGCACTGAAGGCCCTGAAAGGGCGTATTCTGATCAACCGGGCCGAATTATATGTGCCCATCAAGCGGTACACGACCGGCGTGTACGGGCTTCCCGCGAACCTGTATGCTTACCAGATTGATAATCGGGGCCGTCTGCTACGCACCAACGGCGCGTTCCGGACCGTCCAGAACGAAGGGGCCAACCCCAAAGGCACCGGTTCGGCGGCGCCGTTGATTTTTGACGCCAGCCAGAACGCTTTTCGGGGACTGCTAACGGGCTGGGTGCAGGCTTACATCGATGGGCG
Source organism: Hymenobacteraceae bacterium (assembly GCA_031426455.1). Lineage (GTDB taxonomy): Bacteria > Bacteroidota > Bacteroidia > Cytophagales > Hymenobacteraceae > JANNMJ01. The sequence goes on from JANPLI010000029.1 coordinate 38,422, forward strand.
CTTACCCGATGAGCGCGCCGCCGGGCTGGTTCTGCGCCCCACCTTGCCAACCATTCTTTCGTCGTCGGCCGGGGTGCCAAGCGCGGCGCGGGTGCTGAATGTAAATCGCGCGCTGATCGATGCGGCCCCGGGCCAAATCCGGCTAAAGGTGTATTACTCAACGCTCAACTAAAACCCGGCAGCACCGGGAAGCGCGTAGCTTTGTGCCCCACCTTTCCCGGCTTTCTGAGCCAGGTGCTATGCAAAACCGGGCAAAGCCCGATTAACTCTCTAAATTACAGGAAACTATGTGCGGCATTGTCGCTTATATCGGGCAGCGCGACGCGCGCCCGGTCATCATCAAGGGCCTGCGTCGGCTGGAGTACCGAGGCTATGATTCTGCCGGCATCGCGTTGCTGAACGGCGACCTGACGGTTTATAAGAAGAAGGGGAAAGTCCAGGACCTGGAAGACTACATCGGCGACCGCGATACCCACGCCCATATCGGGATGGGGCACACGCGGTGGGCCACCCACGGTGAGCCGAACGATGCGAACGCACATCCGCACTACTCCACGTCCGGTCGGATTGCCATCATTCATAATGGCATCATCGAGAACTACGCCGCGCTGAAGCAGCACTTGCAGGATCGGGGCCACAAGTTCGAGTCGGATACCGACACGGAAGTTTTCGTCAACCTGATCGAAGACATCTTCGACAACAACGACGCGATTACCCTGGCCGAGGCCGTGCGGCTGGCGCTCCACGAAGTAGTGGGTGCCTACGCGATTGTGGTGCTGAGTGCCGACGAGCCGAACCAGCTCATTGCCGCCCGCAAGGGTTCGCCGCTGGTAATTGGCATAGGCGAAGACGAGTTCTTTCTGGCCTCCGACGCAACGCCGATCATCGAGTACACGCCCAATGTGGTGTATCTCAACGATTATGAGCTAGCGCTGATCAAAGACGGCCAGCTCGACATCCGTTCGCGCGAGGATGTGGTGCAGACGCCCTACGTTCAGCGACTGGAAATGGCCCTGGATGCCATCGAAAAGGGTGGCTACGAGCATTTTATGCTCAAAGAAATCTTCGAGCAGCCGCGCTCCATTATGGACTGCCTGCGCGGGCGCCTGATCGCCGAAAACGGCCACCTGAACCTGGGCGGCATCCGGCAGTTCGAGCAAAAGTTTATACACGCCGAGCGCATCATCGTGGTGGCCTGCGGCACGAGCTGGCACGCCGGGCTGGTGGCCGAATACCTCTTCGAGGATTTCGCCCGCATTCCCGTGGAGGTGGAATATGCCTCCGAGTTCCGGTACCGCAACCCGGTCATTTCAGAAAAAGACATCGTGATTGCCATTTCGCAGTCCGGTGAAACGGCGGACACTCTGGCAGCCATTGAACTGGCCAAGAGCCGGGGCGCCACCATCTTCGGTGTCTGCAATGTGGTCGGTTCCAGCATTGCCCGCGCCACCGACGCGGGTTCCTACACGCACGCGGGCCCGGAAATCGGGGTGGCTTCGACCAAAGCCTTCACGGCGCAGGTCACCGTGCTGACGCTGATGGCGATGATTATCGGCCACCGCCGGGGGGCGCTCTCCAATTCGCGTCTGCGGGAGCTGATGATCGAAATGGAAACCATTCCGGCCAAAGTGGAACGGGCCCTGGCGCTGGACGTCAAAATTCAGCAGATTGCCGAAATCTTCCGCGACTCCACCAACTTCCTGTACCTGGGCCGGGGCTACAACTTCCCCGTAGCCCTGGAAGGTGCGCTGAAACTGAAGGAAATTTCTTATATCCACGCGGAAGGTTACCCGGCGGCGGAGATGAAGCACGGCCCCATCGCGCTCATCGACGAGAATATGCCGGTGGTCGTCATCGCCCCAAAAGACAGCTCCTACGAAAAAGTAGTCTCTAACATTCAGGAGGTGAAAGCGCGCAAGGGGCGCATCATCGCTATCGTGACCGAAGGCGACCAGGTGATTCCGGCGATGGCCGAGTTCGTCATCGAAGTACCTCATACCTCGGAGGCGCTGATGCCGCTCGTATCGGTGGTGCCGCTGCAACTGCTGAGCTACCACATCGCCGTGCTGCGGGGCTGCAACGTGGACCAGCCGCGTAACCTCGCCAAATCGGTGACGGTGGAGTAAGCGGCTCGCCCGGCCATTACCAACGCTGGCCGCCCCGCTCGAACCAATGCCTTCGCCCGGCCTACCACGCGTAGGCCGGGCGAAGGCGTTTTGGAACGTTGCGTGGACCCTTCCTGAAGCGGCGACAGATTTCGGGCAGCGGATCAATGAGCCCTCTCAATGAGTGGATTACCGCCAGCGCCAAGCCAGCGCCAGATCAAAATAGGCGTCGGTTCGGAGCGTCCGGCGGGCCAGTTCGTCGGGGGGGGTAGCCGCTCCCTGGAAAAACCCCTGCCCTTCGCGGTAGCGGGTGAAATTACTCAGCCGCTGGAGCCAGACCGCCGTCGTGAGCCGCAACCCGCGCGCCGGAAATGCGCGCTCGTAGCGCACCTCCGGCCCGTGTTGCCAGGTGAAGGCCCGGCGATAAATCAACTGCGGGGCCTGGCCCGCTACCTCCAGGCCCGCGCGTTGCTGAACGCGCTGCTCGAAAAACCGGTAGCCTATCCGCAGCGCCTGCGAACGCCCGTTAGCGCCCGTCCGCCGCACGGGCAACGCGTGGCGGACACTCAGCAGGTAGTCGTTGGCGACGGTCGTGTCCAGGGGCGTTTCGGCAAAACGGGTCCAGTCCAACACGCCAAAGCGGCTCTCGCGGCGCTGATGCGTGGCCAGCAGACGCCAATCGGCACGGGTGGGCAGCCGGTAGGTCAGCTCCTGCTGCCATTGCAGCAGCCGGGTGGCGCGGTTGCGGCCCTGCTCTGCATTCAGGGCGCGCACCTGGTAAATGGCGCGGAGCTGAAAATCAGCCTGCCAGGAGAAAGCCCCCGGCACCCAGCGGAAGCCCGGTTCGTAGGCCACCACGCGCTCGGTATAGTTTTCGGCACTTTGGCTGGCCTTGATGAACACGAACTGTCGCCCTTCGGCGGCCAGGGCCAGGGTCGTCCGGAAAGTCGGGTTCCAGCGTGCCTGCCAGCCCAGGCGGCCCCGGTAATAGACCTCGTCGCGGTCCTGGTCGTTCTGGTCGCTGGGCGTATCGAGGCGCAGCAATTGGGCCGTGGTAGCGACGCTGAAAGTATGGCGGGCGCGCTGGGTGCCGGCTGAGGGGCGGGGCGTCCAGTCGGCGGTCGTTATCCAGGCCGTGGTGCGCTCGCGGATATCCTTGAGTTTTTCCTGTCGGACGGCGGCGGCCAATTGCACTGCCGTGGAATCGAGCCGGTTACGCGGCACCGTATAAGTACGGCGGCGCTCCGTGTAGGTCAACTGCCCGGACGTGCGCACCTGCGCCCACTGGCCCAACACCTCTTCCCGAAGCTGAACCTCGCGCTGGCGGTAGCCAAAATTGCGCAGTCTGGCTACCCCCGCTTCGGCGGCCGGACCGCTAGCGGCGCGGTAGGCAAAAGCCCGGTTGGGCAGGAGCAGCGTGTTGTCGGAGCGAAGCGTGAGCGTTGGTCCGATGGGATAAATGGCCACCACGCGCGCGGCCAGGGTATCGGAAGTGATGGCCTGCACGTTGCCGGCCTGGTAGTCTTCGAGCAGGCCGCGCCGATACCCCCCGCTCAGCCGCAGGGCACTGGCGCCCCCGGTAGCCGGGGTGCCGGTCGTTTCCCAGGCAACTTCGGCCAGCACCCGCCGGAACGCCCGCTGGCCTAGGGCCGCGCCCAGCGCGCGCAGCCGCACCAGCAGCGGCGCACTGGGCGCGCCGGGCAAGGTAGTCAGGCGCGGCAGGCGGTAGCGGGCCAGCACCTCGGCGCCCAGAGCCGGACCGGCATCGTCGGCCTGGGGGCGAGCATCGCGCCGGACGCCCGCGACCAGCCCCAGCGCCAGTACGGACACGCTATCCGTGGCCGCACCCGGACCAAAAGCCGGCAACCGCAGGCGCCAGCCAGCACGGGCACCCAGCATTGAAATGGCCGTCCGGATCGCCGGGTTCTGCTGATGCTGGACGAACGGCTCCAGGCTGTTTTGCGGCCCGCCGCGCACATCGGCACCCCAGGAACGGCGGGTGCTGACTTCGACGCGCGTTTCCTGGCGCACGAAAAACGCCGCGCCGGGGCCGGGCGCCGCCAGCCAGTCGGCGAGCAGATGATAGCGCACCGCCCAGGGCGCCGCTCCTGCCGCCGCTGTTGCTCCGAAAAGGCGTCCGCGTAGGTCGGAGCGCAAGGCGTAGGTGGTCAGCCCCACCCGGCGGCTCGCCAGATCGAGCAGCGCCGTGGAGTCGATGGGGCCAGCCAACCAGGCCGCCGAGTCAGCGGCCGTATACGGACCGTTCCCGGTACCCTGCGCCGCGAGCCGCCCCGCCACCAGCCAGGCACTGAGCAAAGGCAACACCAAGCCGAGCCACCGCCCCGGCCTCCTTTGCGAAAGAAAGCGCCCAGAAATCGCCACCGGGGAAAGTTCGCACTTTTTGCGGGCCGCGGCCGTAAATCGTCCCGGATAGTTGACGAATTGACGGATCAGCCCCGTCAGAAGGGCCACCTGAGCGGCCCCGAGGCCAAGCAATAGACGTTAAAACTGGCCCGCTTCTGGCACAGGCACCCAGCGCCGATTCCGGCTGATGCCGTACCTTTTCCCACGCTTTGCCACTGTCTTTCTTTTCTGTCAGCCCCCCGCTCCCTGATATGCTTACTTTCCGCTTCTGCTTGACCCATACCAGCCCACTTTGGCGGGCTGCTTCGCCCGCTCGATGGGTAAGCCCTTTACTGCTACTCGCCGCCTGGCTGGGCAACGCCCCCGCTACCCGCGCCCAGCAGGTGCAATGGGCGGCGAAGGTGATCTCCGTTACATCACAGCGAAACGAGAAGAAAGGCGGGGATTATTCCCCCGAAAAACTCCTCGGCAAACCAGACGCGATTCCCGAAGGCAACGACAACACCCGCGCCTGGACGCCGGTAAAGGAAGACTCGAAAAAGGAAGTCATTGAAGTGCGCTTCGGCAAGTCGCTACCCTGCAAGCAGGTGGTGGTGGTGGAAAACTTCAACCCCGGCTCCGTGACGAAGGTGGAGCTGGTGGACACCCGCGACAAGCGCCACACCGTGTACACGAACCCCACACCGGGGCCGCTGCCGGATGCCTTTCGGGTACTGAGCGTCAAGTTCGAACTCGACAACTCGTACCGCGCCGTGGGCGTGATCGTGACACTGAACCCCGCCGCCGTGCCCGGCCCGCAGCAGATCGACGCCATCGGCATCGCCGACACCCAAGAGCCGGTGGTGATGCGCTCGGTGACGGCCCAGGCGACCGATATCAAGTTCGACACGACGATGGTGAACATCGGCCCGTGCGCCAACACCAAATACACCGAGGTGCGTCCGATTCTGGCTTCCGATGGCAAGACGCTCTTTTTTGCCCGGCAGGAATCGCCGGACAACGTGGGTGGCCGCAACGATGGGCAGGATGTGTGGTCGTGCAAGCTCAAAACCGAAGCCGACCAGGAATGGGCCGACGCCAAAAACCTCGGGAAACCGGTGAACACGAGTGGCCCAAATGGCGTGGCCTCGGTTTCGGCCGACGGCCATATGCTGTTGCTGATCAATAAGTACCAGCCCGATGGTTCCGTATCGCCCGACGGTGCTTCCGTCAGCACGCGCACCAAAACCGGCGGCTGGAGCTTCCCGAAGCCGCTCAACATCTTGGATTTCCAGAACAAAAACGAAAATCAGGTCGACTTTTTTATGGCCAATTCCGGCCGCACCCTACTGATGGCCGTCGAACGCACCGAAGGCCTGGGCGAGCTGGACCTGTACGTGAGCTTTCTGCAGCAATTCGGCATCTGGTCGAAACCGCTGAGCCTGGGCGCCAACGTGAATACGAAGGGCAACGATTTCGCCCCGTTTCTGGCCTCCGACGATAAAACGCTCTACTTCGCCACCGACGCGCGCGGCGGCTACGGCAAGACCGAC
>JANPLI010000030.1:0-47641 GCA_031426455.1 Hymenobacteraceae bacterium
GCTTTTAAGTCCGATTTAGTACTTCCGAAGTCCGGTTTGGTACTTCCGAAGTCCGGTTTGGTACTTCCGAAGTCCGGTTTGGTACTTCCGAAGTCCGGTTTGGTACTTCCGAAGTCCGGTTGGGTACTTCCGAAGTCCGGTTGGGGCCCGCCGCCGAACCGGGTGGCCCGAAAAACGTCGGTCCGGCGCTGCACCGGGCAGATGCGGCGCCGGACCGACCGGTAACCTGACGCGGGTGTGGCGCGCCTACTGGCCGCCTTGCAGCGGTTTCGGGGGCCGACCGTTGCCGCCGGACTTGCCGGGGAAGCGCTTGGCCATATCGTCGTAAGCGGCCTGGGCGCCGGGGTGGTTGTTGGCGGCCAGGTACTTAACGTATTGGTAAACCGCCAGCGCGGCCGTGTAGGCATCCGACCCCGCGAGCATCATCGTCGAGTCCAGGTCGAGGGCGAGGCTATCGGCCAACTGACCGACGGGCGTCATCGCCTGGAGCGCCGCCGTATCCTGCTGAAACTCGGCCAGGTCCACGAACTGGGGTTTGAAGGCGGGCGTGGTGGTGGCGTAGTCGAGGGCTTTCTGCACGAAGGCCACCGTTTTATCGGCCATTTTGGGCAGTTGCTGGCGCTCCTCGGGCGAAAGCGGGCGCAGATAGGGCGCCAGCAGGTTGGCGATCTGCTGGAGCAGGGCCAGCACCTGGGCCAGCACCGCCGGCGGAATGGGGTTTGAAAATAAGTTTTGCATACGGCGGAGAAAAGGAAAAAGCCGGAGACGTTTCCGGCAGCGGGCGCAAGGTAAATCGGGATTGGGATATCGCCCATCCTCAGGCTTATCGGGCGCGCCGCCGCCCTATCTTTCGCCCGGCGTTCATCTGCCCCAGGCACCGTCGGCCGCCTTTTTATTTTCTCCCAAACCCCAACTACGATGCGTTTTTCTTTTCCCCAGCCGCTCCGGCCGCTGTTCCTGCTCACCCTCCTGCTGCTGACCGCCGCCCAACCCCTCTGCGCCCAAGCCCCCGCCTGGCAGGATGCCACCAGCCCGGGTAGCGGTTACGGCAGCAGCACTGCCGTCGATGCGGCAGGCAACACTTACGTTACCGGCAGCTTCGACGGCACGGCCACCTTCGGCGCCACTACCCTCACCAGTGCGGGGGGCAGCGATATTTTCGTGGCGAAGCGCACCCCGACCGGTGCCTGGCAATGGGCCGCCCGCGCTGGAGGCAGTGAGGGTGACTTTGGTAGTAGCGTGACAGTGGATGGCAGCGGCAGCGTGGTAGTAACCGGCGGCTTTGACAGCCCAAACATCACCTTCGGCACCACCACGCTCACCAATAACAGCGGCTTTAGCCGCGACCTCTTCGTGGCGAAGCTCACGCCGACTGGCGCTTGGCAGTGGGCCACCCGCGCGGGGGGCAGTGAGTTTGACGAAAGCGTCGGCGTGGCGGTGGATGGCAACGGTGGTGTGGTGGTCACCGGTAACTTTATTAGCCCGACTATCGCCTTCGGTACTATCACGCTCACCAATGCTAATGCGGGGGTATCGGACCTCTTCGTGGCGAAGCTCACGCCGATGGGCGTCTGGCAGTGGGCCACCCGCTCCGGGTGCAGTGTGTCTGGACTAAGCGTCGGGGTAGCGGTGGATGGCAGCGGAGGTGTGGTGGTCACCGGGGGCTTTGCCAGCCCAACTATCACTTTCGGCACCATCACGCTCACCAATGCTAATGCGGGGGTCTCGGATATCTTCGTGGCGAAGCTCACGCCAATGGGCGCCTGGCAGTGGGCCACCCGCGCAGGTGGCATTGAATCTGAAAGAAGCGTCGGCGTAGCGGTAGATGGCACCGGCAGCGTGGTGGTTACTGGCAGCTTTGGCCTGGCCATCACCTTCGGCGCCATCACTCTCACCAGTGCGGGGGAGGGAGACATCTTCGTGGCGAAGCTTACGCCGACGGGCGCTTGGCAGTGGGCCACCAGCACGGGAGGCAGTGGGGATGACGGTGGCTTCGGCGTGGCGGTGGATGGCAGCGGCAGCGTGGTGGTCACCGGCGATTTCAGCAGCCCCACCATCCCCTTCGGCACCACTACGCTCACCAGTGCGGGGGATTATGACCTCTTCGTGGCGAAGCTCACGCCGACGGGTGCCTGGCAGTGGGCCACCGGCGCGGGGGGCAGTAATGCTGACTTTGGCCTCAGTGTGGCGCTGAATGGCAGCGGCAGCGTGGTGATCGCGGGCGCTTTTAACAGCCCCACTATCCGCTTCGGCGCCACCACCCTGACCAACCCCACCTCGGGTAGTGAAGCCATCTTCCTCGCCCGCCTCTCCAGCGTCACGGGGCTGCCCGACGAGGCGAACGCCCCCGGCCTCAGCCTCTGGCCCAACCCCGCCCACGGCACCGTGCGCCTCAGCAGCGCGGCCCCCGGCCCGGTGCAGCTGCTCGACGCGGTGGGCCGGGTGGTCCGCACGTCGCACGTCGCACCTGGCACCTCGAACCTCGATCTCAGCGGCCTGCCGCCCGGCCTCTACACCGTGCGCGCCGGCACCCAGGCCCGGCGGCTGGTGGTGGAGTAGGGGGTTATCTTCGTTGGGCCGGCGCGTTGGCGTCGGCCTACCCCTTTTCCCGCTGCCCCGATGATCCGCGAAATTCTGATTCCCACCGAACCCATCGTGCACCTGCGGGTGCCGGCCGCGTTCGTCGGCAAACGCATCGAAGTGACGGCCCTGGAAGTGAGCGACTTGCAGTCCTCACCAACGGAGGCCGAAACGGAAGTTGACCCCACCCCCGACGCCGCCTACGCGGCCCGGCTGGCGCGCATCCAGGCAATCAGTGCCCGAACCCCGCTCGACCTGCGGGGCTTCACGTTCAACCGCGACGAGGCCACCAATTACGACGATGAGTGAGCGCGTCGCCGTCGATACCAACGTCGCGATTCATCTCCACGACGTCCAAGACCCCGCGCGGCAGGCTACGGCGCAGCAGGTAATGGCGCAGGCGCCCGTGGTCAGCGCGCAGGTGGTGTCAGAATACCTCAACGTGCTGCAACGGCGGCTACGGGTCGAAAAAAAGGTGGCTCTGGCGATGGCGCAGGAAGTGTTTGGGCAGTGCGAAATCGCCCCCGTCACCCACACTACGCTGGCCAATGCCGCCCGCCTGCTGGCCCGCTACGATTTTCAACTCTTCGACGCTATCGTCGTGGCCAACGCGCTGGAAACCGGCTGCACCGTGCTGTACTCCGCCGACTTCCAACATCAACAGTTGATTGATGGCCGGTTGCGGCTGGTGAACCCGTTCCGCTGAAACGGTCCGCCGGGTGCCCCCCGCGCTGCCAGCCTGACAGCCCGCCGCCGCCCGTAGCGCCGTGGTAAGGCGATTGCCGAAGCGTAGGCGGGCCAGCGAAGTGCCCGCCCGGCAAGGCCCGCGTGACAACCCGTCAGTTGGTTTAGCCCAGTCACTCAGTCACTCAGTCACTCAGTCAAGCAATGACCAAAGAAACCGGCTCGATCTCGATCCATACCGAGAACATCTTTCCCATCATCAAGAAGTTCTTGTACTCCGACCACGAAATCTTCCTGCGGGAGTTGGTTTCCAACGCGGTCGATGCCAGTCAGAAACTCAAGCGCCTGGCCGCAATGGGTGCCTACCAGGGCGAGGTGGGCGAGTTGAAGGTCACCGTTTCCGTGGATGTCGAAGCCCGCACGATCACCATCGCCGATAACGGCATCGGGATGACGGCCGAGGAGGTGAAGCAGTATATCAACCAGATCGCGTTTTCGGGCGCCACCGAGTTCGTCGAGAAGTACAAGGACCAGCCCGGCGCCGCCCAGGACCAGATCATCGGTCAGTTCGGGTTGGGCTTCTACTCCGCCTTTATGGTGGCGCGGGAGGTCGAAATCCGCACCCTCAGCTACCAGGACGGTGCTACGCCCGCCCGCTGGCTCTGCGACGGCTCCACGGAGTTCACCCTGGAAGACACCGAGAAGGAAGGCCGGGGCACGGATGTAATCCTGCACGTGGCCGACGATTCCGACGAATTCCTCGACCCGGCCCGCCTGCGTGGCATCCTGACGAAGTACTGCAAGTTCCTGCCGATTGCGGTGGAATTCGAGGGCGAGCAGATCAACCAGACCCGCCCGATCTGGACGCGCCAGCCGTCGGAGCTGACCGACGAAGACTACACCACCTTCTACCAGGAGCTGTACCCGTTTGTTGAGGCGCCGCTGTTCTGGATTCACCTCAACGTCGAGCACCCGTTTGCGCTCACGGGCATCCTTTACTTCCCGAAGGTGAAGGACGAGCTGCAGTTTCAGCGCAACAAGATTCAGCTCTACTCGCGCCAGGTGTTCATCACCGACGACGTGAAGGACGTGGTGCCCGAATTCCTGATGCTGCTCCACGGCGTGATCGACTCGCCGGATATTCCGCTCAACGTTTCGCGCTCGTTTCTGCAAGCCGATGCGCGGGTCAAGAAGATCAACTCGTACATTACCAAGAAGGTAGCCGATAAGCTGACGGCCCTTTTCCGCGACGACCGCGCCGCCTTCGAGCAGAAATGGCCCGACGTGGCGGTATTCGCCAAGTACGGCATGCTCGCCGACGACAAGTTCTACGACCGCGCCAAGGAGTTTGCGCTGCTCGAAAACACGGCCGGCAAGTTCTTCACGCTGGAAGAATATCGGGAGCACATTCAGGCCGCGCAGACCGGCAAAAACGACCAGCTCACGCTCCTTTACACCACCGATGCCGAGGGCCAGCACGCCTTCATCGCCGGAGCCGAAGCGCGTGGCTACGACGTGCTGCGGCTCGACACCGTGATCGACCCGCACTTCGTGGGGATGCTCGAGCAGAAGCTCGAAAAAGCCACCCTCAAGCGCGTGGACGCTGATACGGCGGTCAAACTGATTGAAAAGGCCGACGAAACGGCGCCCGAATCGGTGTTGTCGGAGGACGAGCAGACCCAGCTCAAAACCGTCTTCGACGCCGCCATCGCCGACCCCGCAATGCAGGTCAGCATCCAGCCCGGCACGCCCGCCGATGCGCCCGTCACCATCACCCGGCCCGAATTTATGCGCCGGATGAAGGAGATGCAGCGGCTGGGCGGCGGCGGCGGTATGCAGATGTTCGGCTCGCTGCCCGACTCGTACAGCGTGACCGTGAACGCTAACCACCCGCTGACCCAGCGCATCCTGGCCGGCGCCGACGACGACGCTCGCCAAAGCCTCGCCCGGCAGGCCTTCGACCTGGCGCTGTTGCAACAGGGCCTGCTGAAAGGTGCCCGCCTGACGGCCTTCGTGGAGCGGTCGGTAAGCCTGCTGGCGGCATAAGCGTATCGCCTGCTTCCGCGCTTTACTACAGATGCAGAAAACGCCCGGAGCCTGGCTTCGGGCGTTTTTTGTTGGGGCTGATGATCCTTCCGGGCCCCTGCACGATTTCGGCCGAACTTTGCGTTTCAGAACGTGGCGGCGCCTGCTTGCCTTTCCGTGTGCCCCTTTCCTGGTTTCGTTGCCCTTGAATTTCCTGCTGACGTTGTTTCGCCCGTTGTTGGGCATCTCTGGCCGGCCGCACCGGCGGCTGGTGCTTGCGCTGCTGACGGTTGCCGCCTCACTGGGCGCCGCCTGCACCCGCACGGTGCCCTTCGACACTAAGCTCGCCCAGGAGGCGCTGGACGCCGACAAGGGTGCCGCGCCGCTACCACCCACGCCGGATTCGACCGGCTCCGTGGCCGCAACCACGCGCGATACGCTCACTACCCTGAGCGACGCCGACGCCAAAAAAGCCCCGACCCTGCTGACGGCCAAGACCAAAGAAGCCGCCGACAAGCTGGCCAAGGAGAAAGCCCAGGCTAAAAAGGACCGCCGCGAGCTGGGCCGCAAGGCCGAGTCGGCGGTCAAGAAACTCGCCGGTAAGCGGTTTCTGGGCAAGCGAATGAAGAAGGGTTACGCCCGCACCGGCGGCGGCAAAAGCGCTACCATCGAGAAGTTTCATTACCTGCGCGAGTACGAGGAGCCGAACCCATACGCGCCGGCCAAATACTATTATCACCGCCAGAAACACAAGATTTTCAAGGCGGCGACCATCGACCCCAAGGTGGCGCTCATTCTGCACGGCCCCTACGAAAAGCGCCAGAACAACGTGGTGATCGAGAGCGGCTACTTCTACGTCGGCACCAAGCACCTGCGCTGGGAACGCAACGCCGCCAAGGATAATATCCTGCTCTCGAAGGTGTTCTGGGAGAAGGGTTTCCCGCGCGATGCCCGCATTACGTACTACGACGCGGGCCGCAAGAAAATGGAGGAAGTGATTCCCTACGCCGGCGAGAAGCTCGAAGGCGACTACGTGCGGTTCCTGCCTAATGGCCAGCTCGACTGGACCGGCGAGTTTCAGGGTGGGCGCCACGTTGGTCTCTGGACCAACTACTGGGGGTTCCGCAACCGCCGCCACTATCAGTGGCAGTACCCGGAGTCGGAATTTGAGCCGGACGCCGCGCCGTTTCTGCTGCGCGAATACAACCGCAACGGCACCCTGATCTTCGAGAAAGGCAAGCTGGATAAGCGTGCCCTGAGCGAGCAGGAAGAGCGCCGCGCGGGCGCCCAACGCGGCAAGCCCGCCAAAGCCGCTAAAGTGGTGGATGCCGACGAAGACGAAGCCGCGTCTGACGGCGACGCCCCCACCGAAGCGGCTGCGCCGAAGACGGCGCCCAAAGGCAAAGCCAAGCCGGAAAAAGGCGCTAAAACCACGCCCAAACCGGTTTCGGCCGCGAAAGCACCTGCCGATTCCACCGCTGCCCCGGCCGTTGGCGCGCCCACGCGCCCCACTGCTGAGCAGGCCCGCGAGCGCATCCGGCAGCAGACGGCCCGCCCGAAAGTGGCGCCGCGCAAGCAGCCTTAAATATGGCAGGGCAGGAGCCGTAGCGCGACCTTCAGATCGCCGCTGGCCAGTTGTCACCGAGCCTTTCCCACGCACCAGGCGATATCCGCCGGGCATTCCGCTTGTACTTTCGCTGCGTTCGAGTCGGTTCGCCAGCCAGGCTTTTTTTCTGACGCTTCCTTTATTCCTGCCTGTTTCGTGCCGGCCACCACGCTTTCCGCTCAAGGTACGCTGCTGCTTTTCCTGGTCGGTGGCCTGGCCTTCGTTGTGCTGGGCCTGCTGGTGGCGCGGGTGCTGAGTCCGCGCCGGCCGAATCCGGAGAAAAATACCACCTACGAGTGCGGCGAGGAAACCGAGGGCCCCGCCTGGGTGCCGCTCAACGCGCGGTTTTACGTGGTGGCGCTGGTTTTCGTGCTGTTCGATGTGGAGCTGATTTTTCTGTTCCCGTGGGCTACGGCCTACGCCCGGCCTGCTTATCAGCAGGCTACGGGCGGCGCCTGGGGCACTTTTGCGCTGCTGGAAATGGGCTTTTTCGTCGGCATCCTGGCCCTGGCCCTGGCCTGGGTCTGGCGGCGCGGCCACCTCGACTGGATTCGGCCCCGGCAGCAGGTACCTACTGTGGCGAACGCGCTGCCGGCCGACGCTTACAGCAGCCTCCGCGAGCGCGCAATCAGCAACCAACAACAAGAAACAAGCAACAAGAAACGAGAAACGGTATGACTCCAGAACGTACCGGCGAGGGCGCCCTGGTCATCGCCCCGCTCGACGACCTGCTGACCTGGGCGCGGATGGCCTCGCTCTTCCCGATGACGTTCGGCATCGCCTGCTGCGCGATTGAGATGATGGCGGCGTATTCGTCGGGCTACGACCTCGACCGCCTCGGCGTCATTCCGCGGGCTTCGCCCCGGCAGTCGGACGTGATCATCATCGCCGGCACGGTTACGTTCAAGATGGCCGACCGCATCCGGCGCCTTTACGAGCAGATGCCGGAGCCGCGCTATGTGATCTCGATGGGCTCGTGCGCCAACTGCGGCGGCCCTTATTGGGAACACGGCTACCACGTGGTGAAAGGCGTCGATCAGGTGATTCCCGTCGATGTGTACGTGCCCGGCTGCCCGCCCCGCCCGGAGGCGCTCATCGGCGGCTTTCTCAAACTGCAGGAGCTGATCACGGCCCGCGCGCCGCAGCCGCCGGCGCCTGACCGTATTCTGGAACTGCTGGCCGCCGCTTCCGGCCCTTCCGCCTAATGACTTCTTACGAGCTGGTTTCCGCCGATGGCGCTTTCACGTTGAGCACCGACGCCGCGCGCCTGGATTTTGCCGTCATCCACGATTTTCTGGCGAACCGTTCTTACTGGGCCAAAGGAACTTCGAGGGAGCGCGTGGAGCGCGCCGCCGCGCATTCGCTCTGCTTCGGCATTTACGAAAACGGCAGCGGCCGGCAGGTCGCCTACGCCCGTGTGGTGACCGACTACACGACCCTGGCTTACCTCTGCGACGTGTTCGTGCTGGAGGAGTTTCGCGGACGCGGCCTGAGCAAGTGGCTAATGGCTAGTCTGTTGGCGCACACGAATATTGAAAGCCCGCGTCGCTGGCTGCTCGCCACCGCCGATGCCCACGGCTTGTATCGCCCGTTCGGCTTCGAGCCGTTGCCTACGCCGGAGCGCTGGCTCGTGAAGCTGGAGCGTTTGTAATTACGAATTACGAATTACGAATTACGAATTCGTAATTCAGTTCACCCGCAGCCAGTAGGAGCCGCCGTGCTGTTCGACGCCGCGCAGGTTGGGTTCCTGCCAGAGCGGCGCCAGAATTTGCCGCAGCTCCGGGTCTTCGCTGATGAAGTAGTTCGGCAGCAGCGTTTCGTATTTAGTGGCGTTGGCCAGCAGAAACGCCGCCAGCATATACTGCTCCGAGTACGCCCGCTCGCACATAAACGGCGGGTAGTCGTAGGGCAGGTAAATATCGTGAATGTGGACGATGACGCCGGGCGCCAGCCGGGGCAGGACTTCCAGGAAGAAGACGGTAGCGTCGGAGTTCGGTAGCACCCGGTGCGAGTTGTCGATGAACAGGATATCGTTGGCGCGCAGGTCGTAAAGAAACGAAAAGTCGGTCTGCTCGAACGGCTGCCGGATGACCTGCTGAACCAGTTGGTCGATTTCCGCGCGCGGCTGCGGGTCGATGGACGTCAGGCGCGTGGTCAGGTTTTGCTCCCGGACCGCGCGGGCGGCTACTTTCGTCGAGTTGCCCGACCCCACTTCCACGTACTGCGCGGGCTTGAAATGGGCCAGCATTCCGTAGATGCCCACAATGTCGAGCCCCGGCAGAAAGCCATTATTCCAGACGGGCTGGTTAGCGTCGGTTTCCTGGTTGGCCGGGCGGAATTGAGCCAGGTTGGACTGGTGACGGGCGAAGGACGTGAGGAGCGTCCGGTACGTCGCCCGGTGGCGGTCGATCAGTTCGTATAGCTGCGGATGCGGCGGTTTGCCGTGGCCGTAGCGCGGCTCAAAGGCCACCGGATACTCCAGAAATACGTTCTGAAAACGAGGGGATACGAAATGATAAAGGTCTTTCAGCATAGAAAACGGGGCAGTCGCGAACGCGTCCGTAAAGGTAAGGGTGACCATTCCCCACGACTGAAATTTGGTGAAACCCTAACTTTTGCCGACCTTTGCGGCCCGTTTCCCCGGAAGCGCTCCTAATAGAACTGATTTTCACCCCCCTAACTGACTCGCGCTATGGCCCGCGTTTGTGACCTCACCGGCAAGCGTACCCGCGTCGGCAACACCGTTTCGCACGCTAACAATAAGACCAAGCGGAAATTCTACCCGAACCTGCAGAAGAAGCGTTTCTTCGTGCCGGAGGAGAATGCCTGGATCACGTTGCGCGTCGCCACCTCGACGATGCGTACCATCTCCAAGAACGGCATCGATGCCGTGCTGAAGAAGGCAGCCCGCCAGGGCTACATCGCCTACTAAGCCGTTTTCGGCCGTGGCCCGCTTGAATTGGCGGCTCGGTCGGCTGGCCCCGCTCCCGCACTGGCTGGGGGCGGGGCTTTTGCTGTTGGGACTGTTTGCGCGGGCACCGCTGCTGGCGCAGGTAGCTCCTGCGGCGCGCCAGCGGGTAGCTCCGGCCGCGCCCCGGCGCCCGCCTTTGCTGTCGGCGGCATTTCACCGGGGGCGACGGGCCGCTTTGCGGGCGCAGTTGCCGGCCCAGAGTGTGGCGGTGCTGTTCGCGGCGCCCGTCCGGCGGATGGCTGGCGACGTGGACTACCCTTACCACCCGGACCCGGATTTCTACTACCTGACGGGCCTGCGGGAGCCGGACGCTGTGCTGCTGCTCTTCGCCGAGCCGCAAGCCAGTCCGGTGGCGGGCCAGCCGCCCATCACCGAACTGCTCTTCGTGTGCCCGCGCGATGCCGCCGCCGAACAGTGGGCCGGTGCGCGTCTGGGGCCAGCTGGTGCGGCACGCGCGTTGGGCTTCAGCACGGTGCTGTCGAGTGCTGATTTCGCCCGCCGCTGCCCTGATCTGCGCGGCTTCGCGCACGTTCTTTATCTGCACACCCCCGACGAAGGCCCCGACCTGCCGCGCGACTCGACTGACCGCGCCGATCTAAGCCGGGTCTTTCGCCAGCGCGCCGCCTTTCCCGCTGACCCCGCCGCGTTCGACGCGCCGGCCGCCATTGCCACCGGCTACCTCCGCCGCGATGGCCGCGCCCGACCCATCGCCGCCCGCCGGCACGTGCAGCTACTGACGCTGGACTATCCCGCGCTTGGGCGCCATCCGCAGCTGACCAGTTGGTTGCAGGAGCCCGACTCGGTGCAGCGCGCAGCGCTGGTGCGCGCCCTGCCGCTGCCCGGTCGCCTCGACCCGTTCACGCTGGAAACCCTGCTCGACGAATTGCGCGAGCACAAACAACCCCAGGAGCTGACGCTGTTGCGTTACGCCGTGCGGGCCACTGTGGCCGGCCACCGCGCGGCGCTGGCTGCGATGCGCAACCCGGCGGTATCGGAGGCCGACCTCGACGGCCTGCATACCCGCGCTTACCGCCATTTCGGCGCCGCGGCCACCGGCTATGCCCCCATCGTAGGGGCTGGCGCCAACGGCTGCGTACTGCATTATACCACCAACGAAAAAGAGCAGATTGGCCGCGAGCTGGTGGTGCAGGACGTGGCCGCCGCCTACGGTGGCTACACCGCCGATGTGACCCGCACTGCGCCCGGCGGCGGTCGGTTCAGCCCGGAGCAGCGCACGCTGTACGAACTGGTGCGCCGCGCCCAGGCGGCCGGGGTGGCCGAATGCCGCGCTGGGCGCGACTTTTTTGCCCCCGGCTTTGCCGCCCAGCGCGTACTCGCCGAAGGGCTGGTGAAGCTGGGCATTATGCGGTCCGTCGATTCGCTGCGGCGCTATTTTCCGCACGGCACTTCGCATTACCTGGGGCTGGATGTGCACGATCGGGGCACTTACGGCCTCCTGCGGCCGGGTACGGTGCTGACGGTGGAGCCGGGCGTGTATGTGCCCCCCGGCGCGCCGTGCGACCGCAAATGGTGGGGCATCGGCGTCCGGATCGAAGACGATGTATTGGTCACGACGGGTGCCCCGGAAAACCTGTCCATCGCGCTGCCCCGCACCGTGGAGGCGGTGGAGCGCGCCGTGCGGGGCGGGCCGTGACGGGCGGTAGCGGGATTTCGTTTTTTCTTTGCGGCCTAATGCGTTTGTTTTCCCTGCTGCTCGTTTTATTCGTCTGGTTATCAGCGCTGAGCGCTGCTGCCCAGTCGGCTTCTGTGCCAACCGCCTCACCCCGTTTCGACCATCTGCCGGCGTTTGCCTCCAAGTTGGTAAAGCCGCGGCAGGTGGACGTTTGGTTGCCAGCCGGTTATCCGCGTCCCGGCTATCGCTACCCGGTGCTGTATCTGCACGATGGCCAGAACCTGTTCGACCCGAAAACGTCCTACGCCGGTGCCGCTTGGGAAATGGACAGCGCCCTAACGACGCTGATCGCCGCCGGGCAGGCCCGCGAAGCCATTCTGGTGGGGGTTTGGAATACCGATCTGCGCTTCCGGGAATACTGCCCGGCGGCCCCCTACAACGCATTGCCCGCCGAAGCACAACAGCATTTTCAGGGCGAGCGCGCCGGTACGCCGTTAGCCGACGACTACCTCCGGTTTCTGGTGACGGAGCTGAAGCCGTACATCGACCAGCACTACGTCACGTCGCCGCGCCGCGCCGATACCTTCATCGCCGGCTCGTCGATGGGCGGGCTGATTTCGCTTTACGCGGCGCTGGAATATCCGCAGGTTTTCGGCGGGGCGGCGTGCCTGTCCACGCACTGGCCCCTGAGTTTGAAGGAGAACACCCGCGTTTTCCCGAACGCGATGCTGGCTTATCTGCACCGTAAGCTGCCCAGGGGTGGCAAGCGGCCGAAGCTTTACTTCGACTACGGTACGGCCACCCTCGACGCTCGCTATCCGCCGCACCAGGCGCGGGTCGATAGCCTGCTGCGGAGCCACGGCTACACCCCCAAAAACTGGCAGACGCGCCGTTTCTCCGGCGCCGCTCACCACGAGCCCGCTTGGCGGCAACGCGCCGCCGTGCCGCTGAGTTTTCTGCTGGCTCCCCGCTGATTTTTTAAGGGGCAAGCCCATCGGCTTCAGCCCAGTACCCCTTGTTGCTTCAGCACCCAGTAGCAGCGGGCGGTAGCGCGCACGTCGGCCAGGGCATCGTGCGCCCCTTCGAACCCCGTTTTGAACACGCGTTGGTGTAGCTCTGCCAGCTTGGGCCATTTGTACCCGCGGCCGTTGGGCGCAGGGATGCCGCAATAGGCCGAGGTGGTTTTCATCGTGCAGATCTGACGGCGCCGCGGGATGGGGTCGGGCAGCGCCAGGCGCGCGTACTCAGCCCCCACAATATTGCGGTCGAACTCGAAGTTATGCGCCACCAGCGTGGTGGCGGCATCGGCGGCGGCGGTAAAAGTGGTCAGCGCGTCGCGCAGGGCAATGCCGTCGCGCGCGGCCTGCTCGTGCGAAATACCGTGAATCATTGCCGGCGGAATGCGGTAATCGGTGGGCCGGATGAGGTCGCAACGGGCGTCCAGTTCGGCGCCGTCCGTGTCGAACAGCACCCAGGCGAGTTGCACGATGCGGGGCCAATTGGCGCTGTCGGTCAGGGGCGCCGTGTAAGACCGGGGCAGGCCGGTGGTTTCGGTGTCGAAAAAAAGGGTCATTGGCAGAAAATCAATTGGCAGAAAATCAAAGCGTTTCTGATGGCCAATTTAGGGTATGATGCGGGATGCGCGTTTGCCGGCTACTCCTTTTGCATCCGGGGCGAGCGCGACTTTCGCTACGCTGCGAAGCTACTATGCCCGTCCCCAGGCCAGCCCGCGCCGGACCTCCTCCACCACGGCCCCGCGCTGCCGCAGCCAGGCCACGACGGGCGCCAGTTCCAGCGGCAACGAGGTGAGGCGCAGCGGCGGAGTACCGTCGGTGAAGGTAAAAACCAGATACTCGTAGCGCCCCCAGAACGCCCGTGTGGTGCGGGGCCGCACCCACTGCACGGCAGCCAGGGCGGCGGGCACCACGCGCGCGGTGCGGTCGAGGCGCTGCACGTCGAGGTGAGGGGCGGCGGGGTCGAAAAAGACCACGGTTTCGCCGTCGTGGCGTCGGTAATGGGCGTGTAACACGAGCGCCGGTACGCTCAGACTCAGCAGCGCCGCGCCCAGCACGGCCACCCCGCCGAGCGCCCACGGCGGCAGGTCGGGGGCACGGCGGGCCGCCCCCAGCACGAAGGGCAGGCTCGCCACCAACCCAGCCAACGGCCAGAACAGCAGCCCGATCTGCCGGGCGCCGGTCAGGTAATAGGCCCCGCGCCGCCGTCCGCCGAAGAGCGGCGCCAGCAGCCGAACGGTCACCAGGCCGGCAGCAAGAAACAGGGCCAGCCGGAGCAGGAGGCGCATTATTGGGTTTAGGGTTTAGGGCTTGGGGTTTAGGATTTAGGGCTTGGGGTTTAGGAGGTTGGGGCTTAGGTGTTGGGGCTTAGGTTTTGGGGTTTAGGAGATTAGGGGTTTAGGGTGGCTAAGTTTCTCATTGCTCAATTTTAATTGATTATTGTTAATTTAGGGTTCTCAGGCTGACCGCCGCGCCGCCGCCGGGGGCCAGGGGCAGCGTGAGGGTGGTTTTGCTGGTGACGATCTGGGTGCGGATGCGGTAGGTGGCCGACTGCGCATTGTTCCAGGCGGCGCCGGGCGCGTCGGTGTAGATCGTGGCTTCGTAGCGGGCGCCGGGCGGCAGGAAATCGAGCTTGACCTGCTGGGTGCGGGCGGTTTCGTCGGTGATGGCGCCGAGGTACCACTCGTCCTTGCCTTTGGCTTTGCGGGCCACGGTCAGGTAGTCGCCGGGTTCGGCCTGGAGGTAGCGCGAATCGTCCCAGTCCACGGCCACGTCCTCGATGAAGCGAAAGGCATCCGGGTGGGCTTCGTAGGCTTCGGGCAGGTCGGCGGCCATTTGCAGCGGCGAGTACATCGTGACGTAGAGCGCGAGCTGTTTGGCGAGGGTGGAATGCACGAATTTGCCCTTGTTCCGGGCCGGGTTCCAGGGTTCGAGGTTGAGCTGGAAGATGCCCGGCGTGTAGTCCATCGGCCCGCCCATCAGGCGCGTGAAGGGCAGGATAGTTTCGTGTTCGGGCGGCGAGCCGGGCGCCCAGGCGGCGTTGTACTCGTTGCCGCGCCCAGCCTCGTTGGCGAGCCAGTTGGGGTAGGTGCGGTGCAGGCCGGTGGGGCGCACGGGTTCGTGCATATCCACCAGCAGCTTGCGGGCGGCCATGGCTTCGGCCACGCGGCGGTAGTGGTTCACCATCCACTGGCCGTCGTGGTGCTCGCCGCGCGGAATGATGCGGCCTACGTAGCCGGTTTTCACGGCGCCGTAGCCGTAGCGCTGCATCAGGTCGAGGGCAGCGGGCAGGCGGCGCTCGTAGTTGGTGGCCGAGCCGGACGTTTCGTGGTGCATCAGCAGCCCGACGCCCTTGGAAGCCGCGTAGGTCTGGAGCTCCTGGAGGTTGAAATCGGGGTAGGGCGTCACGAAGTCGAACACCTCTTCCTTCCACTTCCCGAACCAGTCTTCCCAGCCCACATTCCAGCCCTCGACCAGCACGCCCTGGAGGTGGTGTTTCGCGGCGAAGTCGATGTACCGCTTCACGTTGGCGGTATTGGCCGAGTGTCGGTTGTTGGGCGGAAGCTGGCTGAAGTCAGTGGTGGCGAGAGTCAGGTTGTTGGCGTCAGAGTAGTTCCAGCCGCCTTTGTTGACGTGCATCTCCCACCACACGCCCACGAATTTCTGGGGCTTGATCCAGCTCACGTCGCCCTGGATCTTACTCGGTTCGTTCAGGTTCAGAATGAGCTTCGAGGCCAGCACGTCGGTGGCTTGATCGCTGACCACTACCGTGCGCCAGGGCGTGACGGCAGGCGTCTGGAGGAACGCTTTGGAGCCGACGGCGTCCGGCACGAGGTCGGCCTTCAGCCGAAACGTCGCCGGGTCCACCCGCAGCTCCATCGCCGGATAATCGACCAGCGCGGCTTCGTGGAGGTTGATATACAGGCCGTCAGCCGATTTTAGCATCAGCGGCGTTTGCACCACGGTGGCCCCGGCGCGCACCTGCACGCCAATTTCCGGCGCCGGGGCCACGGCTTTCGGACTGATTTCGCTCAGGCGCGTCGTGGCGTACGGATACTCGTTGGTGTCGTAGTCGCCGGGGATCCAGAACGCCCGGTGGTCGGCGGTGAGGTGGAACTCGGTGCGCTCGTCGGCCACGCGGAAGTAGGCCAGGTTGGGCTGCTTCGGAAACTCGTACCGGAAGCCGAGGCCATCGTCGAAAAGGCGAAACCGTACGAGCATCTGCCGGTCGCCGTTGCCGGTTTGTTGTAGCGTCAGCGCCAGCTCGCGGTAGTGGTTACGGATGCGGCTGACCTCGCCCCAGACCGGCGCCCACTTATCGTCGTGAAGGGTGGAATCGGTCTTGACGACCCGGAAGCCCGCCTCCAGGCCCGGCGCGTCGGCCAGTTGCAGGCCCAGCTTACTGGTTTGCAGCACGGTTTTCGGCCCAAAGGCCAGTTGGTACGTCGGCTCGCCGGCGGGCGTCAGTGCCACCCGCAAGGTCAACTTGCCGTTGGGCGAATGGAGCGTCTGGGCGGCGGCGGGCGGTAGATACGCCGCAGAAAGGAGTAGCAGCGGCAAGAAGAGAAGTTTCACGCCTTCAAAGGTCGGGGTTGGCGAGCGGGTCCTGCTGCACGGCGGTGGCTTGGTCAGGCCCGTGCGCCCCCGCGAGGGTTGCGGAAAAAATAAATCGCAACCCTCCGGTAACTGGTCAGCGAAAGATGGACCTGCTGCTGCGCGGTTGGCGGCGCCCGGTCAGCCCTTTCCGCCGGACCTTTGCGGGCGGAATGGCGAATGGAAGCGCGGGGGTGTGGCCGTGCTTACGTGGGAAGTCTGGAGACTTCCCGCACTACTTTGGCACGAGTTACGGCCTGCGGCCTAAACTCGCGCCAGGGCTTTTGGCGGTCACGCTGCCTCACTTAGGCAGTCACTCAGGCCCGCACAATCACTCAATCAAAAATCACTCAATCACTCAATGGCGAAAGTCGCTATCAACCTCGCCACCGGCGCCCTGCAACAGGAAGAACTGATTGTCGGCATCGACCTGGGCACCACCAACTCGCTGGTGGCCTACGTGCACCCCGAAACCCGCCGCCCGCGCGCCATCAACGACCTGGGGCGCGGCACCATTGTGCCGTCGGTGGTGCATTTCGGGGCCGATGGCGAAACGCTCGTCGGCGACGATGCCCGCGCCTTCCTCGAATCTGATCCGGCCCACACCATCTACTCGGTCAAGCGGCTGCTGGGCAAGAGTTTCCGCGACCTCAGCACGCACACCGGCCAGCTGGGCTACCGCGTGGTGGCCGACGAGCGCGACCCCGACGGCCTGGTGCGCGTGGCCGTGGGCGAGCGCCATTGGTCGCCGATTGAGCTTTCGGCGCTCATCTTGCGTGAGTTGAAAGCGCGCGCCGAACACGCCCTGAAAACGCCCGTGAACCGCGCCGTGATCACGGTGCCAGCTTACTTCAATGACTCGCAGCGCCAGGCCACCCGCGACGCCGGGCGCCTCGCCGGCCTCGACGTGCTGCGGATCGTGAACGAACCCACCGCCGCCGCCCTGGCCTACGGCATCGGACTACATTCCGCCACCACCTTACCACCCCACCACCCCATCACCGTCGCGGTTTACGACCTCGGCGGCGGCACCTTCGATGTCAGCATCCTGCGCCTCGAAGCCGGCATCTTCGAGGTGCTGAGCACCAGCGGCGATACCTGGCTCGGCGGCGACGACTTCGACCGCGCCATCATCGACCACTGGCTCGCGGCGCTGGAACTGACGGCCGACGCCCTGGTCGCCGACAAAACCTTCGCCCAGCGCATCCGCCTCGCCGCCGAACAGGCTAAGAAGACGCTTTCCGCGGAAGCCGTTTTTACCACGTCCCTCGTGACGCCCGGCGCGCCCGGCCCCGTCACTGTTTCGCTGACGAAAACGGACTTCGAGCGCCTGATTCAGCCCCTCGTGGACCGCACGCTAGCCAGTTGCCGGCAGGCGGTGGCCGATGCGAGCATCGCCGTGACCGACCTCGACGCCGTGCTGCTGGTAGGCGGCTCCACGCGCGTGCCGCTGGTGCGCGCGGCCGTAAGCGCCTTTTTTCAGCAGGAAGCGAACGCCTCCCTCGACCCCGACGAAGTGGTGGCCCTCGGCGCCGCCGTGCAGGCCGACGTGCTGGCCGGCAACCGCCAGGACGTGCTGCTGCTCGACGTGACGCCCCTGACGCTGGGCATCGAAACCCTCGGTGGGCTACTCGACCCCATCATTCCGCGCAACGCCAAGATTCCGACCAAAGCCGGCCGCCAGTACACTACGTCCGTGGACGGCCAGGTGAACCTGCGCATCTCGGTCTTTCAGGGCGAACGCGACCTGGTGACCGAAAACCGCAAGCTCGGCGAGTTCACGCTGCGCGGCATTCCGCCGATGCCCGCCGGCCTGCCGAAGATCGACGTCAATTTCCGCCTCAATGCCGACGGTATTTTGCAGGTCGAAGCTGTGGAACTGCGCTCGGGCACCCGGCAGGAAATCGCCATCAAGCCGCAATACGGGCTCACGGATGCCGACGTGGAGCGGATGCTGCTCGACAGCCTGACCCACGCCCGTGAAGACGTGGCGGCCCGGATGCTGGTCGAGGCCCGCACCGCCGCCGAGCAGCTGCTGTATCACACCACGCAGTTCCTCAAAAAGCACGGCCAGCACCTGACGGCGGACGAGACCACGCTGACCGAAAGCCATATGGCCGCCCTGCGCAAATGGTTGACGGAAGGCGACAAAGATGCCATCCTGACCGCCGCCGACGCCCTCGACGACGCCACCCGACCCTTCGCCGAGCGGGTGATGGACCTGAGCGTGCGCGCGGCGATGAGCGGCAAGAAGATTGGGTAAGGGCGCAGCTACACGCGGCCAAATGGTGCGGGAAGTCTCCAGAACTTCCCGCGTTAGCACGGCCCCTACTTCAGCACCTGGCTCACTTCCACCACTTCAAAATTCGGGTTGCTGGCGAAGAGCGCCTTGAGAATGGGAATGTGGCCCTGCCCGAAGACGACGAGCACGGCCTTGTCGGTGGGCGGAATGCGGCGCAGCAGGTTGGCGTAGATGTGGAGGTTGGTATCGTACCAGTCGCGCAGGAGGCGGATACCGGCGTAATCGGTGCCTTCGCCGATGCGCGCGATGTAGCCGCTGTAGAAGCCGGCGTTGGCATCGAGCTGACGCGGCGCGTTCAGGTAGCGCAGGAACTCCGGCAGCGTGGACTGCTGCATCCGCGCGTCAAAATCCGCCATAATCGACTTGCTGTAGGTGTCAACGCTCGTCATAATGTCTTCCTGGTGATATTGCTTGGCGGCCGCCGTCACTTTGTCCATATCGAACTCGCCGTCGCGGTAATTCACGGCAGTCAGGTGCGGTAATTTGAGCCGCTGGGCCGTGCGGAAGCCGAACTGATCGATCTCGTCGGACTTGAGCTGATATCTGCCGCCGAGGTAAGCCTGATAGACACTATCGAGCTTGGCTTGCTTGGCAGCGGGCCATTCGACGCACACCTGGTTCGGATGAAAGGCGGCGAGCTGCTCGACCACGGCCTGCACCTGGGGCTGGCGCTTGGCCGAGGTGAGATCGACTGCCTGGTTTTTATAGACGTCCGTCGTGGACGGCGTGAAATGCATCACGCCGAGCAGCAGGATTTTCGTGCGGGCGGGCGGAGTAGGCGGGGCAGGTTTCGTCTGGCTGAAAGCAGCAAACGGAAGCCAGGTCAGGAGCGGAAGCAGGGCAAGGAGGCGCATAACGGGGTTGGGTTTAGGTGGCGGGAGCGCGGGATGAGCTAAAAGGGTTGCCTCGTACGCCATCCGTGGGTGCGTCAGGCGGTTGCGGATAGCCACTCGGTGCGGCCGATGCGGTACACGAAGTTGAGTGCCTCCGGCTCACCGTGGTAGGCCACCGGGCGCGTTTCCACCAGTTGGGCGCCGAGCTTTTCCATCGCCCGCTGCGAACGGCGGTTGCTGGCGCCGACGTGGAAAAACACCGCCTCCAGGCCGTAGGTAAAAGCGTAGTCGAGCAGCAGGGTTTTGACGGCGCGGTTCCAGCGGCCGCCCCAGCGGTCGCGGCCCAGGAAGGAGTAGCCGATCAGCACCGTGCCGGCGGCCTCGTCGAAGTCGTAAAAGCGGGTGGAACCGATGGGCTGGTCGGTAACGACGTCTTCAATCAGAAAAGCGCCGCCGGATTCGAGGGCGCCGGCGAAGTAGGTTTGGAAGACCGCGCGCTGGTACCGCGTGGGGTTGGGGTGCTGCTCCCAAACCAGCGGGTCGGCGGCGACGGCGTAGAGGGTGTCGAAATCAGGCGCCTGGAGCGGCCGGAGCCGAACGTGGCCATCCGTGAGGGTAGGTTGGCGGGGGAAATGCATCAGCGTGGGTTGAGCCGGTGTGCAAATTGGCCCGGGATCGGCAATCAGCGCGCGGATCGCTTGCCAGCGCCAACCTGGCGCACCGGTGGCGGCGTATTTTCGCCGCCGTGTCCCGCCCCTTTCTGATCTTTTGGCTGCTGCTGCCAGCCCTGCTGACGCTCCCCCGCCCCTGCCACAGCCAGGCGCCGCCCGTGCTTGTGCCCGCGCCCGTGCGCTACACCGTGGCCTTCCCGAACGCCGCCCACCACGAAGCCCGCGTGACGGTGGACTTCCCGCCCGGCCCCACCACCGCGCCGCTGGAGCTGCTGATGGCCCGCGCCTCGCCCGGCCGCTACGCGCTGCACGAGTTCGCCAAGAACGTGTATGACCTCACGGCGACCGACGCCGCCACCGGTCGGGAACTGATGGTGAATCACTTCGACCCCTACGGCTGGCGCCTGACGGTCCCGGCGGGCACGGCCGTCCGGGTGCAGTACACGCTCTTCGCGAACCGCGCCGACGGCACGTACGCGGGCATCGACGCCGAGCGCGCCCACCTGAACCTGCCTGCCGTGCTGCTCTACGCGCCCGCCTTCCAAGCCGCCCCGCACCGGGTGCGCTTCGAGGTGCCGGCGGGGTCGGGCTGGCGGGTGGCCACGCAGTTGCCGCCCGAAACCGACGGCTCCTACGCCGCCCCGCACCTCCAATACCTCCTGGATTCGCCCTGCCTGCTGGGCCCGCTCGAAACCCGCACCTGGACTCAGGGCGGGCAACAGGTGGCCGTCAGCGTCCTGCACCGGGGCACGACGGCGGAAGTGGACACGCTGGCCGCCCGCACCCGGCGCATTACGATGGCCGCCGAGCGGGTCTGGGGCGAGCTGCCGCGCTACGACTTCGGCACCTACACCTTCCTGGCCGACTACCTGCCCACCGCCGACGGCGACGGAATGGAGCACCGCAACTCGACCTCGCTCACCACGCCCACGCCCCTGAGCGCCGAGGGCGGCACGATGCGCGAACACCTGGGTACCATCTCGCACGAGTTCTTCCACGCCTGGAACGTCGAGCGCCTGCGCCCCGCCGACCTGGAGCCGTTCGACTTTCAGCGCGCCAACCGCTCCGACCTGCTCTGGCTCGCCGAAGGCTTTACGCAGTACTACGGCGACCTGCTTTTTCACCGCGCGGGCCTGCTGCCCGACGCGGCCTACCTGAAGACGCTGACCCGGCTCGTGCAGCAAGCCCAATTGCCCGGCGCGGCGCGCTTCTCGCCGGTGGAAATGAGCCGTCAGGCGCCCTTCGTGGACGCCGCCCGTTTCGTGGACCCTACGAACCGGCCGAATACCTACGTCTCGTACTACACCATCGGCGGGGCCAACGCCCTGGCCCTCGACCTGACGCTGCGCGCCCGCCGCCACACGCTCGACGAACTGATGCGGGTGCTGTGGCGCGATTTCGGCTCGAAACAAACGAGCCAGACGCCCCAGCGTCCCTACACCCTGCCCGACGTGCAGCGCGCCCTGGCCGAAGTAGCCCAGGATTCGGCCTTTGCCGGGCAGTTCGTGCGGCGCCACCTCACCGGGCATCAGCCGCACGACTGGTCCGCGCTGCTGGCCCCGGCAGGTCTGGCCATTCGGCCCGCGCACCCTGGTCAGGCGTGGCTCGGTCCGGCCGCCTTCGAGTTCAGCGCCGAAGGCATCACACTGGCCAACAACGCCCTGCTGAACACCCCGCTCTACGAAGCGGGCCTCGACCGGGGCGACGTGCTGACCCACCTCGGCGGGCGCCGCCTGCGGTCGGAAAAAGACCTGACCAAAGCCCTGCGCGCCCACCGTCCCGGCGACGTGGTGCCCGCCGAAGTGCGCCAGCGGGGCCTGCCCGCCCGCCCGGTGTCGCTCCGCCTCGTAGCCGACCCTACGCTGGAGGTAGTGCCCGCCGCAAACCCGGACGCTACGCAACAAGCCTTTCGGGCGGCGTGGTGGAAGTAAGCCGTAGGCGGAAAACCTGCTACTGCCGTAGGCCTTACCTTTGCGGCTTCAAACCCCTGCCGGCCGTTGTGCGCCGCTCCGAATGCCCGCTGACGCTGCTGTTTTGACTGCCGACTCCCCCTCTTCTGCTGCTGCTCCGCCCTATATCCACCCCACGGCTGTGGTGGACGCGGGTGCCGTAGTGGGTGCTGGCTCGAAAGTCTGGCACTTTGCGCACCTGATGCCCGGTTGCGTACTGGGGCCGGGGTGCATCATTTCGCAGAACGTGTTCATTGCCGGCGGCGTGACGCTGGGCGCCAATTGTAAGGTGCAGAACAACGTGTCCGTGTACGAAGGCGTCGTGTGTGCCGATGACGTCTTTCTGGGGCCGTCGTGTGTGTTCACTAACGTTAAAAACCCTCGTTCGGCGGTCGTGCGGCGCGGCCAGTACGCCCTTACGCGCCTGGGCCGGGGCGCCACGGTAGGCGCCAACGCCACCATCGTCTGTGGTATCGTCGTGGGCGAATATGCTTTCGTGGGGGCTGGCGCCGTCGTGACGCGCGACGTGCTGCCCTACGCGCTGGTGGTGGGGACGCCCGCCCGGCAAATAGGCTGGATGAGCGCCTTTGGCCACCGGTTGCATTTCGACCCCGCTACTGGCCACGCCCAATGCCCCGAAAGCGGTGAGCACTACCAATTGACGGCCGACGGGCTGGTTTTTCCTTTGTAGTTTCTTGATTTCTGTTTTCTTGATTTTTCTGCTGTGATCGAATCCACCTCTGCCACAACAACCTTATACGACGACCTGCTGACTAAAGACGCCACCCTGGCCGTCATTGGTTTAGGCTACGTAGGCCTGCCCCTGGCGCTGGCTTTTGCCCGTAAGGTGCGCGTCATCGGCTTCGATATCAATGCCCGGCGCGTGGCGATGATGGAGCAACGCCAGGACCCCAGCGGTGAGCTAGCCCCGGAAGCTTTCGACGGCTGCGACATCACGTTCACCGATTCGCTGGACGTGCTGCGGGCCGCGCGCTTCTTCATCGTGGCCGTGCCAACCCCTATCGACGACCACGCCCAACCCGACCTGCGGCCCCTGATCAGCGCCTCCACGACGGTGGGCAAGGTGCTGAAGCCCGGTGATGTGGTGGTTTATGAATCAACGGTTTACCCCGGCTGCACTGAAGAAGATTGCGTGCCGGTGCTGGAACGCGAGTCGGGACTGAAGTTTCATCAGGACTTCAAGATCGGCTACTCGCCGGAGCGCATCAACCCCGGCGATAAAGAACATACCCTGGAGCGCATCGTGAAAGTGGTCAGCGGCTGCGACGGCGAATCGGCCGAGCTGGTAGCGCGCACCTACGAGCTGGTGATTCAGGCGGGCGTTCACCGGGCATCGAGCATTCGGGTAGCCGAAGCCGCCAAGATCATCGAAAACACGCAGCGCGACGTCAATATCGCGCTGATGAACGAGTTGTCGATGATTTTCGACCGGATGGGTATCAACACCTACGAGGTGCTGGAAGCCGCCGGTACGAAGTGGAATTTCCTGAAATTTTTCCCCGGCCTGGTCGGTGGGCACTGCATCGGCGTCGATCCTTATTACCTGACTTATAAGGCGAAGGAGCTGGGTTATCACGCCAAAGTCATCCTTTCGGGGCGCACCACCAACGATGATATGGGCGCCTACATCGCCCGGAAGACCGTGCAGTTGATGATTAAGCAGGGCAAGGACGTGAGCCGCGCGCGGGTGCTGGTGATGGGCGCCACGTTCAAGGAAAACGTCGAAGATATCCGGAACTCGAAAGTGGTGGACGTCATCGAAGAACTCCAGCGGTTCAGTGTGCGGGTGGATGTCACGGACCCCTACGCTGATTCCGCTGAGCTGCACCACGAATACGGCTTCGCGCTGACTCCGGAAATCGGTACCGGTTGCTACGATGCCGTCATTGTGGCCGTCAGTCACCGCGAGTACGTATCCCTTGACGAGGCCCACTTCGCAGGCTTACTCGCCGCACCTGGTGTACTGGTGGACGTAAAGGGAATGTACCGGGGTAAAGTCAGCCCAAATCTTGCGTACTGGAGCCTCTGATTTTCAGGAGGCTTAGCCTTTAGGGTTTAGGATTTAGTCTAAACCCTAAAACCCAAAACCTAAAACCTGCAAGAAATGAAGATTCTCGTAACGGGCGGCGCTGGCTATATTGGTTCTCATACTGTAGTGGCGTTGGTGGAGGCTGGCTTCGAGCCGGTGATTGTGGACAATTTTGCTAACGCCCAGGAGTCGGCGCTGGCCGGCATTACGGCTATTCTGGGCCGGCCGGTGCGTTGCCACCAAGTCGATTGCACGGATGCCGCCGCCCTGGATCAGGTGTTTGCGGCGGAAGGTCAGATGGCGGGCGTGATTCACTTTGCGGCCTACAAATCAGTAGGCGAATCGGTCGCACAGCCGCTGAAATATTACCACAATAACGTCGGTTCACTGCTTGCTTTGCTCGGAGCGATGGAGCGCGCCGGATGCCGGGCGCTGGTATTCTCGTCGTCGTGCACGGTATATGGTATTCCGCAGGCGCTGCCCGTAACGGAGGCCGCCCCGACGCAGCGCGCCACGTCGCCCTATGGCAATACCAAACAAGTGTGCGAGGATATTTTAGCCGATGTGGCCGCCAGCGGGCAGTCGGCGCTACGCACGATCTCGTTGCGGTACTTCAACCCTATTGGCGCGCATCCGTCGGCGCAGATCGGCGAGTTGCCGCTGGGCGTCCCCAACAATCTGGTACCCTACGTAACGCAAACGGCCGCGGGCCTGCGGCCGCCGCTGACAGTGCATGGGACCGACTATGATACCCCGGACGGTACCTGCATCCGCGACTACATTCACGTAATGGATCTGGCCCAAGCCCACGTGCTGGCCATCCGTCGCTTATTTGCCCGCGAAATGACCGACGCGCTGGAGGTCTTCAACGTGGGGACCGGCCACGGCGCTTCGGTGTTGGAGGTGGTCACAACGTTCGAGCGCGTTAGCGGGCAAAAATTGCCGCATAAACTGGGGCCGCGCCGCACGGGCGACGTGCCCGCCATTTATGCTGACGGCGCCCGCGCCGCCAACGTACTGGGCTTCCGCACGGCCCGCTCCCTGGAAGACGGGCTCCGCGATTCCTGGGCCTGGCAACAGGCGCTGAATCAGTAGTTTACAGTTGGTGGTTTTGGTTTTTAGTTGATTGAAGACCTGCAACGCAAAGCCACAAACCACAAACGAAAAACCACAAACGAAAAAACAAAAAATAAAAATCGTGAATTTACTCATTACCGGCGGCGCTGGTTTTATCGGCTCGCACGTGGTACGGCTTTTCGTGACGAAATACCCGCATTACCACGTCTTTAACCTCGATGCGCTGACGTACGCCGGGAACCTGGCGAACCTGACGGACATCGAAGCGGCACCGAATTACACGTTTCTGAAGGCCGACATCACGGATGCGGCCGAAATCAGCCGGCTTTTCGCCGAGCATCAGTTCGATGCGGTGATTCACCTGGCAGCGGAGTCGCACGTGGACCGTTCCATTGCCGATCCGTTGGCCTTCGTGAACACCAACGTCATCGGCACTGTGACGCTGCTCCAAGCCGCCCGCAACGCCTGGAAGGCGCGTCCGGAAGGAATGGCTGGCCACACGTTCTACCACGTCAGCACCGACGAAGTGTACGGCTCGCTGGAATTCGACCACACGATGTTTACCGAGGAAACGGCGTATGATCCGCGCTCGCCGTACTCGGCCTCGAAAGCGGCTTCCGACCATTTCGTCCGGGCCTGGCACCATACGTACGGGCTGCCGGTGAAGCTTTCGAACTGTTCGAACAACTACGGCCCGAATCACTTCCCGGAGAAGCTGATTCCGCTGGCACTGAACAATATCCGCCAGTCGAAGCCGGTGCCGGTGTACGGTAAGGGCGAAAACGTGCGCGACTGGCTGTACGTGCCGGACCACGCCACTGCCATCGACGCCGTTTTCCACCGGGGCCGCGTGGGCGAAACCTATAATATCGGCGGCGTGAACGAATGGGCCAATATCGACCTCATCCGGCTGCTCTGCCAACTGATTGACGAGAAGCTCGACCGACCAGCCGGCACCAGCGCCCAATTGATCACTTTTGTGACCGACCGCGCTGGCCACGACCTGCGCTACGCCATCGATTCGAGCAAAATAATGAACGAGCTGGGCTGGAAGCCGTCGGTGACGTTCGAGGAAGGCCTCGCCAAAACCGTAGATTGGTATATCGCCAACCTCGACTGGCTCGAAAACGTGACCTCCGGCAACTACCAGAGCTACTACGACCAGCAATACGCGACGCGCTAAGGCGCGAACGAATGAGGAATGAGGAATGACGAATGAGGAATCAAACGCCTCGTTGCCAGTCATTCCTCATTCCCCATTCCTTATTCCTCATTGAAGATGTACGAAACCCCTTTTCATACCGGCTCCCTCGGGGGCACCTCGTTTCTGGTAACCGGCGGCGCGGGCTTTATCGGCTCCAACCTGGTCGAATACCTGCTGCATCACGGCGCTGGTCGGGTTCGGGTACTGGATAATTTCGCCAACGGCTTCCGTAAAAACCTGCGCGCGTTCGCCGACAACCCGGCTTTCGAGCTGCTGGAAGGTGATATCCGCGATCTGGATACCTGCCGGGCCGCCTGTACGGGTATCGATATCGTGCTGCACCAGGCCGCCTTAGGTTCAGTGCCGCGCTCGATCAACGACCCCGTGACGAGTAACGAAGTGAACGTTGGGGGCTTCGTGAAAATGCTCACCGCCGCGAAAGACGCGGGCGTAAAACGGTTCGTGTACGCCGCATCTTCTTCCACTTACGGCGATTCGCCCACCTTGCCGAAGGTAGAGGATAAGATTGGCCGGCCGTTGTCGCCTTACGCCGTCACGAAATACGCCAACGAGCTGTACGCCGATGTGTTTGCGCGCACCTACGGCTTGGAAGTCATCGGTTTGCGCTACTTCAATGTCTTCGGCCCGCGCCAGGACCCGAACGGCGCCTACGCGGCCGTAATCCCGCTCTTCATCGACGCGCTGCTGAAAAGCCAAGCGCCGACCCTCAACGGCGAAGGCCAGCAGACGCGCGACTTCACGTTCGTGGCCAACTGCGTACAGGCGAATGTGTTGGCTGCGACGACGACGAATCCCGAGGCCGTCAACACGGTTTTCAACGTGGCCGTTGGCGACCGCACCAGCCTGCGCGAGATGTACGCGCTGCTGCGCGAAGCGGCTGGCTCGACGGTAGAACCGATCTTTGGCCCGCCCCGCGCTGGCGATATTCAGGACTCGCTGGCCGATATTTCCAAAGCCCGAACGCTGCTGGGCTACAACCCACAGGTGCGGATCAAGGACGGCCTGGAACGGACCCTCCACTGGTTCCGGACGCATCAGGAGTTCATTCGCGAAGAAGCACGCTGAGAGCGACTATTTCTCCCTTACCCCCTCTCCCCAAAATGAAAGGTATTATCCTCGCTGGCGGCTCCGGCACCCGGCTTCATCCACTTACGCTGGCGGTCAGTAAACAACTGATGCCGGTGTATGACAAGCCGATGATTTATTACCCGCTCTCGATTCTGCTGATGGCGGGCATCCGGGAGGTGTTGATCATCACTACGCCTCACGACCAGGAGCAGTTCAAGCGCCTGCTCGGCGACGGCTCCCGCCTGGGCTGCCGTTTTGAATATGCCGTGCAGGAAGTGCCCAACGGGCTGGCGCAGGCGTTCGTAATCGGGGCCGACTTCATCGGCGACGACCACGTGGCGCTCGTGCTGGGCGACAATATCTTCTACGGCACCGGCCTGGAAGACCTGCTGCAAAGCAACCGCGCGCCGCAGGGCGGCGTGGTGTACGCCTACCACGTGCAGGATCCGGAGCGCT
The DNA here is from genome assembly GCA_031426455.1 of Hymenobacteraceae bacterium. GTDB lineage: Bacteria > Bacteroidota > Bacteroidia > Cytophagales > Hymenobacteraceae > JANNMJ01. The sequence continues at coordinate 27,738 of JANPLI010000030.1, forward strand.
ACGGCGTAGTGGAGTTTGATCAGGAGATGACGGCCATTTCCATCGAGGAAAAACCCGCGCAGCCGAAGAGCAACTACGCCGTGCCAGGGCTGTACTTCTACGACAATTCGGTGGTCGAAATTGCCCGCAACCTGGAGCCTTCGGCACGCGGCGAATACGAGATTACGGACGTCAACCGCGAATACCTGCGGCGGGGCACCTTGAAGGTCAGTATTCTGGGGCGCGGCACGGCCTGGCTCGATACGGGCACGTTCGAGAGCCTGATGCAGGCCGGCGAGTTTGTCCGCGTAATCGAGGAGCGGCAGGGGCTGAAAATCGCCTGCATCGAGGAAATCGCTTGGCGCCAGGGTTTTATCAGCACCGAAGCCTTGCAGGCCATTGCCGAACCGCTACGTAAGTCTGGCTACGGCGACTATCTGCTTCGCCTGCCAGGGCAGTTGGTGGCGTAGAAGGTAGTAACCGTCTCGTTTTCTCTCATAAGCCAAAGCCCGACCGGAAGTAGTTCCGGTCGGGCTTTGGTTTGGCAGAAAGGGGGGGGCAAGGATAGGCTTATCGGCGGCGCGGCTGACCGTCGTGATGGCGTTTAGTTAGCTTTTGCCTGAAAGGTATCGAGCAGGGCTACATACTGGTCGTAAGCAGTCTGGGGTAGCCAGGATGCGAGCCAGCGCTGCATTTCGCGGGTGTGACGAGCCGTGAGTTCGGGCAGCGTACTGACATCGGCGGTGGCGGGGTCGAAGCCAGCGGGAGTATCGGCGCCGAGCAGATGAGATACGCCCAACTGGAGGCGTTCGACGGCCGCGGGATTCGTATCCAGGGCCAGGGCCGTGGCCAATTCGCGGGTCAGACGCTCGGTGGTGGCGTAGCGGTCCACGCGCAGGCGGGCGGCTTCGGCCAGGGCGACGGCATCCACCGGGGCGGAGCGGGCGTCGAGGGTCGCGGTGGCCGTGTGCTGGGCGGCACTCAGGGCAGCGGCGGCTTCGGTAGCCTGCTTCACTTTGCGCGCATCGCCGCCGAAGGAGCGGGCCTGTACGGTGGCGGGGTTAGCGGTGAGCAGCAGGCTGGCCACGAGTGCCAGGGTGGAACGAAGCGAGCGGAAAGAATTGGAGGCGAAAGAAGCGGTCATTATCGGAAGGCGGGCGCAGCAGGTGACGCCGATTTTGTAGCTAACGTAGAAGCGTTTGAACGATACAAAGATGGGGGGCGCCGAATCCGCCCGAAAACGTCCTTCGGCCAACTGGACAATTATGGTAACGAACGACAGGTTTTCGGGGGTGGCGGAATACGGGATGCGAGATTTGTATTCGGTTTTATGCCCTCGGAATGCCGTGAGCACCGTTATCGGCAGTAGGAAACGCGCCTGCGCTGGTGATCTGGCCAGCAGGGGAAAACGCCCGCACCCCAACCAGACGCGGCACGGCTCAATGCGGCTGCGCGTCCTGGCGGGCGACGGGAAAGAAGGGAAGGTCTGTCGGCGTCCCAACGGATGGCTAAAACGGTTGTACGCGTTTGCCCGGTTGTACTCAGGACTTACGCAGGTGCACGGGTTGCTGATGGTCCCGAAGGGACTACCTGCCGCCGCTGAGGTAGTCCCTTCGGGACCGCCCTATTTTTATTAAAACGTTGACCTACCGAATGGTAGTCCCTTCGGGACCATCCAAGAGAACGGCTCTTGCCCAACACCTGCGTAAGTCTTGGTACTGGTTTGGGCGAGCGGTTACGCTGGCTCGGCCGCATCAGTCCCAGCAGGCAGGTGTTGGGCAAGCAGCTCTTCGAGGGTGCCGCCCGGTTTGGTGAAGATGGGGTGGTGGAAATGGTCGAGTTTGCGAAGCAGGCGAAGTAGTCCCTGCTTTTCAGGAGCCGTGAGCGGCCCGGCGCCCAACGTGGCCACCTGGCTCATCTGCCGAAACGAGGTAAACAGCACCCCTCGGCCTATCGGCGTAAGATGCAGGTGTTTAGCGCGTTTGTCGGTCGGGTGGGGGGTTTCTGCCACGAATCCTTGGCGCAGCAGCCGCCGGATCACTTCGGTGCCAGTGGCTTTTTCCTGGATGTTGCGTTCGATCAACTCCGACTTGGTGAGCGGCGCCGGCTCGGCGCCAAGCAACGTCGCAAGGTAGGTGAAATCGTCGAAGGTGGTAAGCGGCGAACCTGCGAGCGCCAGGCGGGCGTAGCTGCGCACGTAGCGGTACAAAAAAGTCAGCATCGTACTAATTTCCGACTCCGGCGATTCGTACTCGTTGGGCGGCAGGCGGCGCACGTCCGGTAACGCTGGTAGCACGATCGCGGGCGCTACCGCCTCCGGGGCAGGAGCCTGTGCCGTCAGCCAGCGACCAAACGCCGCCAGATCCGGCGTGTCCTCGCCAACGGCCGGGGCGGAAGCCGCTTCAAAGGCTTCGGCCTGCATCAAAAGAGCGTGCAGAAATGGATACGTCATAAGAGTGTCCGACAAAGATAGTTCGAAAACCTGCAAAATGTGAGGGTTTCTGAGGAAAATCTCCTAGATTTGCGGCGTCTTAGAACGAAAACCCACTAATATGTCCGGTCGCTTCCTCGTTTCTTTCGTCATCTCGTGGTCTTTGCTGATGATGATTCAGCCCGCGCAGGCGCAGGCTCCTGCTCGCACGGCGACGCTTTCGGGCCTGGTGCGCGACCGTGCCACGCAGGAAGTACTGCCGGGGGCGGCCATTTCGCTGGAGGGTACTACGCTGGGCACGACCTCCGACGCCGAAGGCCGCTTTCGGCTCACTAATATTCCGCCGGGCGCCTACAACGTGAAGGCCACGGCCCTGGGTTACACGCCCCTGACGCGCTTCAACATCCCAATCACCACCGGCAACGACGCCACGCTGCTACTCGAAATCACGGCCGCCGCCGTGCAGTTGGGCGAAGCTACCGTCACGGCCAATCGCGCCATTCGGGTGGCTACCAGCGAGACGCCGCTAAGCGTCCAACGACTTACTTCCGAGGAGATTCTGACGAACCCCGGCGGCAACTTCGACATTTCGCGCACCGTCCAGAGCCTGCCCGGCGTGGGCGGCGGCGGCACCGGCGGCACGGCCGGCTTCCGCAACGACATCGTGATCCGGGGCGGCGCCCCGAACGAGAACGTCTATTACCTCGATGGCATCGAGGTGCCCGTCATCAACCACTTCGCCACCCAGGGCAGCGCGGGCGGGCCAGCGGGCATCCTGAACGTCTCGTTCATCGAGGACGTGACCCTCAGTACGTCCGCCTTCGAGGCGCGCTACGACAACACGCTCTCCAGCGTCCTGCAGTTCAAGCAGCGCGAAGGCTCGGCCGCGCGCCTGCAAGGCAACCTGCGGACCTCTTTCACCGAAGCCGCCCTGACGCTGGAAGGTCCGTTGGGGCGCCGGGATTCGGCGGGGCTGGCCCGGACGACCTTTCTGGCGTCCGGCCGGCGGTCGTATCTACAGAACTTCTTCAAGCTCATCGACCTGCCGATCCGGCCCGCCTACTGGGACTGGCAGTACAAGGTGACGCATCACCTGTCGAAAAAAACGACGATCACGGCGCTGGGCCTGGGTGCGATTGACGATTTTTCAGTGGCGGTGCCGAAGGAATCGTCCCCGGAAAAGGCGGATATCCTGCTGCGCACGCCGTCGTTCCGGCAGTGGAATTACACCGTGGGCCTGGGGCTGCGCCACCTGGTGGCGGGCGGTTACCTGAACGTGGCCCTGAGCCGGACGCAGCTCCACAACCAGGTCGATCTGTTCGAGAACCGCGACCTCGGCAACGAAGCCCGCCGGGTGCTGGGCACCACGTCGGGCGAAACCGAAAACAAGCTCCGCTTCGACCTCAACCAGATCGCCGGCCGCTGGCGCTGGGCCGTGGGCGGGTCGGCGCAGCTCATTCATTTCGACTCCCGTTTTCAGCAGCGGCTGCGGCGCGAAGTGCTCGACCCCGCCACGGGCGCCGTGGTGCGGCCGGGCGTGACGATCCGGTTTCAGAATGCCATCGACTTCGGCCGCTACGGCGTCTTCGGTCAACTCACGCGGTCGCTGGGCGAAACCGAGCGCCTGACGCTTTCGGCAGGGCTGCGGGCCGACGGCAACACGTTCACCACCACCGGCAATGAAGTCTGGCGGACGCTCTCGCCGCGCCTGTCGGCCACCTACGCGCTGGGCGCCCGCTGGAACCTGAACGCCTCGTTGGGGCGCTACTACAAGATTCCGCCGTCCACGCTACTTGGCTTCACGCTCGAAGACGGCACGGCCGTGAATAAATCGAACCGCTACATCGGCTCAACGCATTACGTGGCGGGCCTCGAATTCCTACCCACCCCGGCCACGCGTTTCACGCTGGAAGGCTTCTGGAAGCAGTACGATCACTACCCCGTGAGTGTGCGCGACGGCATCTCGCTGGCTAACCTCGGCGGCGACTTCAGCGCCCTCGGCAACGAAACCGTGACCAGCACAGGCCGCGGCCGGGCCTATGGCGCCGAATTTTTCTTTCAGCAGAAGCTGACGCGCAACTTCTTCGCCGTGTTTTCCTACACGCTCTTCCGCTCCGAGTTCAGCGGCGCCGACGGCGTGTACAAGCCCTCGGCCTGGGACACGCGCCACCTGCTCAGCGCCCTGCTGGGCCGGCGCCTGCCGAAAAACTGGCAGCTGGGCCTCAAGTATCGCCTCGCAGGCGGTGGCCCTTACACGCCCTACGATCTGGCGGCGAGCCGGGCCAATTTCGCTACCACCGGCCAGGGCGTTTTCGACTACGCGCAGCTCAACACCCGCCGTCTGACCACGTTTCAGCAGTTCGACTTCCGCCTCGACAAGCAGTACAACTTCCGCCGCACGTCGCTGGATGTATATTTTGACGTGACGAACGCCTTCGTCTTCAATAACCCCGGCCCACCGCAGTACACGTTCCAGCGCACGACGGACGGCAGCCAGTTCGTCACCACCGACAACCGGGAGCTGCAAGCCGACGGTTCGAACGCCACGCCCGTGCTGCTCTCCGACTCCACCCCGCTCGTGGTGCCCACGATTGGGGTCATCTTCCAGTTCTGAGTGTATGGACGCAGGAGCTACAATGAGCCTATAAACCCTCAAATCTTCCCACCCCCAAACCCTCTTACCCTCTCACCCTTCAATGACCACCCTAATTATCGGCGCCGGCGCCGCCGGGCTGGCCTGTGCCCGCACCCTGCACACCGCCGGCGCCGATTTTCTGCTTCTGGATGCTGCTGACGCGCCCGGCGGGCGCCTGGTCACCGACCGCCACCCGCACGGCTTTCTGCTCGACCACGGTTTTCAGATTTTTCTGACGTCCTACCCTGAAGCCCGCCGCTGGCTCGGCGATTACCGGACGCTCGATTTGCGCGCTTTCCGCTCCGGCGCGCGCCTGCACGACCCCGCCACGAATGCGTGGCTGACCGTACGTAACCCGCTCAAAGAGGGCCTGGGCGCGCTGGCCGTCGTAGTTTCCAGCGTCGGCACCCTGACCGATAAGTTGCGGCTGGCCCGCCTGGCGGCTGATGTAAGCATCCAGGCCGATGACACGTTCTTTGCCCGATCCGCGCCTTCGGCGTTGGCCTACCTGCGCGCTTACGGCTTCTCGGAACACATCATCAACCTGTTTTTTCGTCCTTTTTTCGGGGGCGTTTTTCTCGACCGCGACCTGGAACCCTCCGCTAACCTACTGCGCTTCACGTTGCGGCAGTTTCTGACGGCTGATGCGGCTCTGCCCGCCGCCGGCATCGGGGCCGTGGGGGCGGCACTGGCCGCGCCTTTGCCAGCCAACAGCTTGCAACTCGGAGCGCGGGTCGAGCGCCTGACGGGCACCACCGTTCACCTGACATCAGGCGAAAAGTTGACCGCCGACGCCGTCGTGCTGGCCACCGACGGCACCACCGCTGGCCGTCTGCTGGGCTTGCCCGGCGCCGCGCCCGCTACCTGGCGCGCTACCACCGTGGCCTATTACGCGGCGCCCGCCTCGCCGCAGCACGGCGACCGGCTGTTGAGCCTCCAGGCAGACCGCCGGGGCCTCGTCCACAATCTATGCGTTCCCAGCGACGTGCAACCCACGTATGCCCCCGCCGGACAGGCGCTGATTTCTGTTTCGAGTCACGGCCCGGCCGCGCTCGCTCTTTCCGAGGAAGCTCTCGATAGCCGCCTGCGCACCGAGCTGGCGCTTTTATACCCCGCCGCCGACGTGGCCGCCTGGCGCTGGTTACGGGCCTACCGGCTGCCGCAGGCGCTGCCCGTGTTTGGGCCGGGAGCCGCGCCAGCGCCGATCGCTCCGGTTGCGCCGGGCATCTGGCGGGCGGGCGACGGCGACGCGTACCCCTCGCTCAACGGCGCTCTGGCGCGCGGCCGGCAGGTGGCTGAGGCGCTGCTGGCGCTTCGGTAGCAGCCGGTACCGGTTACCTTTGCGGGCTGAATCCGCATTCCCTTCCCGCTTTTTTTGCCCTGGCTGATGACTGACTCCCGCCGCCTGCTTCGCTTCGCCCTGGTGGGCGCCGTGCTGGGCGCTTTGTGGTATGTGCTTTATTATCATTTCGTTTTGCCGAACGGGCGCTTTGACCAGACCTTGAGTCGGTTCATTGCTTACCTCTGCACGGGCGCCTTGAACGCATTGGGCTTTACGGCTGCCCGCGCATCGGGCACCGCTACCATCACGTTGCAGGGCATTCCGGCCGTAATCGTCGGTTGGCAATGCGACGGTGCCCCGCTCTACGCGCTGTTCGCCATTTTCATCATTGCCTACCCGGGGCCGTGGCGCGTTAAGGCCTGGTTCATTCCCGCGGGCACCGTCGCCATTTTTCTGGCGAACCTGGTGCGCGTGATGGCGCTGGCCCTGAACCAACACTACTCGCGCGAGACGATGGAATTCAACCATCACTACACCTTCCTGCTAATGGTGTACGGGCTGATTTTCTGGCTCTGGACGATTTGGGTAAGGCGCTACGGCACCCCGCTGGGCGGCAGTAACGATTCTAACCCCGGCAGCGCATCGCCGGACCCTGCCGCGCCATTTGCGCCTCTTTCCACCACTACCGATGGTCGGTAAGCCCGCGTCTGGATTCTGGCCTCGCACCTGGGGGATGCGTGCCGCCTTCGTGGTACTGGTAGCTGCGTTCCTGGCCGTAGGCATTTTTCGCGAAGACTTGCTCGATGGGCTGCAACATCTGCTCGCTCCCAGCGCCCCGGACCCCCGGCGCGACCTGGCGTCGTTGCGTAGCACGGGCGGTGGAGTGTTCACCACCCGCCCCGTGGTACCTATGGCCGCGTACGGGCTGCTTTACGTCGCCGTTAGCCTGGCGTTACTGCACGTGCTGTTGGGCGCTCGTTGGACCCGTACCCGCCTGATGGTGGCCCTATATGGCGGCGCTCTGGTCCTGGCGGGGTTGCTGTTGGCGTTGGGGCGCCTCACCGGGCTGGCGACGCAGCTCACACCGCCGGCCCGCGCCTTGATCGATCTGGTCACCTCGCCCACGCCGGTGCTGCTGGCCCTGGCTGTGTTTTGGTTGGCGGCTCCGCAGTTGCAAAAAACAGGCGGTCGGGCATAGCAATGCCTTTTCCGTATTCAGGAATGCTGTATTTGAACAATCGGCAATAAGCTTCAGGCGGCGAGCTGAAGCTGGCTTTAGCGCCAGCGCGCGGCCGCCAGAATGGCGTTGGTACTGGCAGCTGATGGGGCCTCCAGTATTGCGTTCAGGCAATGTTGCAGGTGCAGCAGTTCGGCGCAGTCGTTGGCCAGCGCCGGGTCGTGGCGCAGTGCCTGCCCCAGTTCCTGGTGGGCGTCCGGAGCTAGCTCATCGTACACATAACGGATCAGCGCCTGTTGCGTAACGAGTTGAATCATCGGCGTCGGTCGAAATAGAAGGTGAAAAATCGGGAAGAAGGGCACTGGGGTTGCCGCAGGTCAGCACAGCCATCAGCAGCGCGGCGGCCGTACCGCCGGAAGCCAGACGCTGGCGGAGTTTCAGCAGGGCGCGCCGCATCCGGCTCAAAGTCGTATTGACGGGAACGCCGGTAGCATCGGCGATTTCCTGAAACGACATCTCGCCGTAATGGCGCATCAATAGTACCTGTCGCTGGGTGTTCGGTAGTTCCTGAATCAGGGAGCGTAACTGTTCATTTTGCTCGTGGCGAATGATGACGGCCTCCGGGGTCTGATCGGCGGCTTCGCGGCGGGCGTTGGCCGTCAGCAGGTAATCGTGGCGCGGGCGGTCGGTAAGGGTTGAGGTATCATGTCCACCAATACGCGCATCGAGTGAAATTGTCGGGGTGCGTTTTTGGCAACGGGTGGCGTCAATAGCCAGGTTGTGGCCGATACGCAGCACCCAGGCGCCGAATTTACCGTTTTCCGTGTAACGTCCGGCCCGCAGCGTGCGCAGGGCACTGATAAAAGTATCCTGCACCAGGTCTTCGGCCAGCGCGCGGTCGCGAACGATGAGCAGGATCGTGGTGAACACCCGCGTCTGGTAACGGAGCAGCAGCGGGGTGAAAGCTTGTTCGTCGCCAGCAACGTAGCGGGCAATCAGCAGGGCGTCATCGGCGGGGGCAGCAGAAGCGGCGGGCACGAAATTCATACGTCAGTGAGCAAAAAGGGCGGACCAGGGTGACGTAAAATTTCGGGTGCATAGGGTGCCTCAGGGAAGGTGATAACGACGACGGGCGGCCTTTATTGCATCGGCGCGCAGAAAAAAAAAGGAATTTTTTTGCCCCCCCGGCGGGCGACCGGCTTTCAGCAAATATCGGGCTGTCGACAGCCCGTATCGACTTCGGACAGTGCCTGTTGGCGCTTTCAGGCTTTGCCGAACGTCGGGCGCCGAGGCAATTCCCCGACGCCCGACGGATGCCTGATTTAAGCCAGCTTCCGGTATTTCACTCGCGTGGGGGCCACGTCGCCGAGACGTTTTTTGCGCGCTTCTTCATAATCCGAGAAATTGCCTTCGAACCAGACCACTTCCGAGTTGCCCTCGAAAGCGAGGATGTGGGTGGCGAGGCGGTCGAGGAACCAGCGGTCGTGCGAGATGATGACGGCGCAGCCGGCGAAGTTCTCCAGGGCATCTTCCAGCGCACGGATCGCATTCACGTCCAGGTCGTTGGTGGGTTCGTCAAGCAGCAGCAGGTTGGCGCCCTGCTTTAAGGTCTGGGCCAGGTGCACGCGGTTGCGCTCGCCCCCGCTTAGGGTGCCTACCTTCTTTTCCTGATCGGCGCCCTGGAAGTTGAAGCGCCCCACGTACTGGCGGGCGTTCACGGGCCGGCCCGCCAGCAGCATCGTTTCGGTGCCGCCGCTGATGGTTTCGAAGACGGATTTGGTGGGGTCGAGCGTGTCGTGCTGCTGATCGACGTAAGCAACCTGCACCGTGGGCCCGACGGCGAACGTGCCGGCGTCGGGCGTGGCCTGCCCCGTGATGAGCCGGAAAAGCGTGGTTTTGCCGGCGCCGTTCGGCCCGATGATGCCCACGATGCCGCCCTGGGGCAGTGCAAACGTCAGATTGTCAAAGAGTAGCTTTTCGCCGAACGCTTTCCGCAGGGCGTCGGCCTCGATGACCTGCGCACCCAGGCGCGGGCCGTCCGGAATGAACAGCTCCAGGCGGCCTTCCTTCTCCTTCGCTTCTTCTGACGCCAGCTTGTCGTAGCCCGCCAGGCGGGCCTTGCTCTTGGCCTGGCGCGCTTTGGGCGCCATCCGGACCCATTCCAGCTCGCGTTGCAGGGTTTTCTGACGTTTGCTCTCCGTTTTTTCTTCCTTGGCCAGGCGCTGGGTTTTCTGTTCGAGCCACGACGAATAGTTGCCTTTCCACGGAATGCCTTCGCCCCGGTCCAACTCCAGAATCCAGCCCGCCACGTTGTCGAGGAAATAGCGGTCGTGGGTCACGGCAATCACGGTACCCTTGTACTGCTGCAGGTGTTGTTCGAGCCAGAGCACCGACTCGGCGTCGAGGTGGTTTGTCGGCTCGTCGAGCAGCAGCACGTCGGGTTCCTGCAACAGCAACCGGCACAGGGCCACGCGGCGCTTCTCGCCGCCGCTCAGCGTGCCGACGATGGCCTCGGCCGGCGGCGTCCGCAGGGCATCCATAGCGCGCTCCAGGCGGGTGTCGAGGTTCCAGGCATCAAGTTGGTCGAGCTTTTCCTGCACCGTGCCCTGGCGTTCGAGGAGTTTGTCGAAGTCGGCATCCGGTTCGCCGAAGGCCTCGTTGATCTGATCAAACTCTTTCAGTAGGGCCACCACCTCGGCGGTGCCTTCTTCCACTACTTCGCGCACCGTTTTGGTGGGGTCGAGCTGCGGCTCCTGCTCTAGGTAGCCGACCGAATAGCCGGGCGAAAAAGCCACTTCGCCCTGAAACTGCTTGTCAACGCCGGCAATTACCTTCAGTAAACTCGACTTACCGGAGCCGTTCAGGCCCAGCACCCCGATTTTGGCGCCGTAAAAAAACGACAGGTAGATGTTTTTGAGTACCTGTTTCTGCGGCGGGTAGATCTTGCTGACCCCGGCCATTGAAAAGATGATCGTTTCGCCGTGCTGGCTCATCGGAGGGAGTACCGAAAAAAAGTGGAAGCACCGGCCCGAAGAACCGCTGCGGGGCGAAATTACACCCCCGACCGGGGGGCGCCGCCGCTGCACGGGGTTTTGTGTTCTATACTTGCGTTGGCGTAGCCGCCTGGTGCCCGGCGCGGCTCGCTTCTTCAACCTATCCCTACTCTTTCCTACCCCCTTTCCTTATGGAAAATCAGGACCGCCCGCTGCTTGAAGCAGCGCGCCGTTACGGCTTTATACAGCACGACGAAGTCTGGCTGCACGCCATCCCGGCCCTGGGCCACCCCGCGCGGCGCGTAGGCGCCGTCCGTAATTCCGAGGACGATTCGCTCCTCTATTTCGCCCGCCGTTTTCAGACGCAGTACGCGGCCAAAGTCGAAGATCTGCTGAGGCGCTACGCGGCGGCCGACAACAAGGGGTCGTACCTGATGAAAATCCAGCACCTGAAGAGCATTTCAGGTTCGTTCGATGCCATCGGGGACTACGAGATGCCCTGGCTCCGCCTCACGGCGGTGGAAGAGGAAATCCTTGACAGCGTGGGCGTGAACCGCGAACGCAACCTGGGCATCCGCATCGAACTGATCGAAAAGGCCCGCGCCATTCAGGACAGCGACGAATGGTCCGAAACCACCGAACACCTCCGGGTGCTGCGCGACCAGTGGGTGCAGACCGGTTCGGCCGACAAAGAACTGACCACCCAGCTCGAAGACCTGTTCCAGGCCGCGCTGACTCACTTCCACACCCGCAAAAAGTCTTACTACAAGAGCAAGCATCAGCAGCAGAACCGGGCAAAAGAAAAATACAAGGCGCTCATCAACGAGTCGAACCGGCTGAAGGAATCGACAGACTGGGAAAACACCACCCGCCGGCTGAAGCAGATTCAGAACGACTGGAAGGAGGTCGGGGGCGGGCTTTCGCGCAAACTGGCCAACGAAATGTGGCTGCGCCTGCGAATGGCCCACAACCACTACTTCGAGCGGCTGCAAAAGCATATCGCCGAGCAACGGGTCCTCAATCCGCCCCCTTCGCCGGACGAAATTCTGGAGCGCAAGCGCGGGCTGGTGCGTCAGGCGACGGCCCTGCTGGAAGTCGTCGGGCCGGATGCCATCGTGCAAACCAAGGAGCTGCAGAACAAGTGGAAAACGTCCGGTACGGTGCGCGGGCCGGAGTCGGACCGGGTTTGGGAGGCCTTCGTGGTCGCCTGCGACCAGGTATTCGAGCAGAGCGCCCTCGAACACCACGTCCGGCGGCAGTACCCGGACCTGGCCCAGGAGCCGGTAGAACGCCAGTTGAGCCTACGCCTGGAGGCGCTGCACGAGTTTGTGGCTGCCGACGAAGCCGAGCAGCTCACGCTGAGGGCCGCCCTCGAGGCGCTGCCCGCTACGGCTGACAGCGACGCGACCCGCACCACGCTCACGGGCAAGCTGCGGGCGCTGGGTCGGAAAATCCGCTCGAAACAGGAACTGATGGACGTGATGCGGGCGCGCTACGTAGTAGCCTAATTATCGGCGTTTCCCGCCTCTTTTTTTCTTCGCCAATGCGTTTCCTCTTTCGACGGTGGTGCCCCCCGACCCTGGCGGCCTTAGGACTGCTGACGGCCCTGCCAGCCAGCGCGCAAATCACCATCCGCGACGCGGACCGCGTCAGCGCGCATTTTGGGCTGACGACGGGGCTCAACATTACGTCGTTGGTCGATGCCAAGCTGCGTGGCGACCCCAACTACCAGTCCCGGACCACCTACCACAGCCAGCCCATCGGTTTTACGGCTGGGGTGCATTTCAATGAACACAACGGGGTGCAGGTGGAAGCAAATCACGTTCGGCAGGGAACTCACTTTGTCATCACCGACTCCCGCAACGGCGACCGGCTGGTGGGTACCAAAGACGTGCTGCTCACGTATTGGTCGGTGCCGCTGCTTTACAAATATACCGCCGCTGCTGCTGCACCCGTCCGCTTCGAGTTACATCTCGGACCCCAACTGAATTTTTTGCGATCAGGTATCGAAGTGAACCGCTATTCGGGTAATGCTGTGTTGGTGGCCTCGCCGAGTACTACCGACCTGACTGGCCCTAACAGTAATCTGGCCGTAACCGCCGGTACGGAGCAGCAACTGGCCGCCGCCGCTGACTTCCGCTCCACCACCTTCAGCGGGGTGTTCGGCCTGGGTGTAGAATATCAGATCAAAAACACCGGTTTTTACGTCTCTACAGTGCTGCGCGGTACCTATTCCTTGGGCGACGTGCGTAGCGCTGATCGGGTAGAGAAGGCGAAAGCCGTTGGCTACTACAATACCCGCCAAAGTGCGGTGCTGGGGGGCCAGATCGGGCTGCATTACCAGTTCATCCAACAGGCCGAAGGTCACCCGAAAGACCGGAGTTTCTAAGGGCCTGAACTTTGCCCGCCGCGCCATACTTAACCGTTGACCAAGCTCGCCCCGCGCTGAAAGGCCAGACTTGCGCGCCTGATGGTTACTTTTGCGGCCCCGTCGGCAAGCCGATGGTTTTTTCGCTTTCTTACTCTCGCCGTTTTACTTTTTCCGCTGATGTACTGGACTCTCGAACTGGCCTCTTATCTGGAAGATGCCCCCTGGCCCGCCACTAAAGACGAACTGATTGACTTTTCTATCCGCTCCGGTGCGCCGATGGAAGTGGTTGAGAACCTGCAAGCCTTGGAGGACGACGGCCAGCCCTACGAATCGATTGAGGAAGTATGGCCGGACTATCCGACGAAAGAGGACTTTATGTTCAACGAGGACGAGTACTAAAAAGGTCTATAGTTTTTAGTTTGTGGTTTTTCATTTTTTAAAACCAAAAACCACAAACCAAAAACGATTAACCATCAACTTGCTGGTAGTTCAAAACTTGGTCGCGGGGTACGCGCCTTCTGCGGAAGGCGCGCTGCTCCGCGACCTTTCTTTTACCCTGCCCCCGGCGCACCTGCTGGCTGTGGTGGGCCACAATGGCTGCGGTAAAACCACCCTGCTGCGCGCCCTCACGGGGCAGTTACTGCCCTTGGCGGGGCGTGTCGAAGTGGCTGGTCAGGTGCTTCCCCCGGACCCGGCCGCTACGGGGTTGCTGGCTTGGTTGCCCCAGCGCGCCGACGTGCGCTTTGCCATCCCCGTGCGGGAGCTGGTGTTGCTGGGGGGCTTCCGCCGCAAGCGCTGGCACGAAGCCTGGGCACCCACTGACTACACCCGCGCCGATGAGAGCCTCGCCGTCTGCGGCGCGGGCCACCTGGCGGAACGCGAGTTCACCGAACTCTCCGGCGGCGAGCAGCAGCTCGTCTGGCTGGCGCAGCTCCGGATGCAGGACGCCCCGCTTTGCCTGCTCGACGAGCCGACGCAGCAGCTCGACGTCTATCACCGCCGCCGCGTATTCGATCTGCTCGCCCACTGGGTGCAGGCCGAAGGGCGCACGGTGGTTTGCATCACCCACGACCTGGCCAACCTCGCCGCGCTGCCGCCCGCCTGCCCGACGCTGCTGCTGAATCTTTCGCCCTTAGTAGGCCTCCCTCGTTTGGAACCGCTGACCCCCCGTAAGGTCGCTTCAGTTCAGGCTGAGCTGGAAGCGCCGCCGATGGGAGCGAAAGCCGTATAAGCTGGCCTGCCCGTCCTCAACGCTTCTTCCATAGCGCTTCGGCCAGCACCACATCGTCCGGAGTGGTGATTTTGAGGTTGGCCGGGTGCCCTTCGATCAGCGTGATGCGGTGCCCCAGGCGCTCGACCACGCTGGCGTCGTCGGTCAGGGCAGGGTCGTCGTCCTGAACGGCGGCGTACGCCCGGCGCAACGTTTCAAGCGGAAAGCACTGCGGCGTCTGCACCAGTCGGAAGGCCGCGCGGTCTTCGGCAGTGGAGGTGCCGTCTGCCACTATGCGCCGGAGCGAGTCCTTCAGCGCCACGCTCGCCACAGCCGAGCCGCTGATGGCCGCCACCCGGTAAGCTTCCTGAATCACGTGGACCGGCACCAGCGGGCGTACGCCGTCGTGAATGGCCACCAACGTCGCCGCAGGAGCCGTGGCCAGCGCCGTCAGCCCCGCCCGCACCGAGGCCAGGCGGGTTGCGCCACCCGCCACTACCTCGTGTGCGGGCACTTCGGCAGCGTTTGGTGGCGCCGGTTCCCATTCGGTCAGCAGTTGCTGCCAGTACGAAATCTGCGCCGCTGGCAGCACTACTACGCGGCGGGTTTCGGGCACGGCTGCGGCGAAAGCACGCAAGGTGTGCAGCAGCACGGGTTCGCCGGCCAACGGCAGAAACTGCTTCGGCACAGGCGCGCCCATCCGCAGGCCGGCGCCGCCCGCTACCAGGAGCGCCACCCGGGGCGCGTCAGCGGAGATTGAGGTCATCAGCGGGGTAAAGACAAACGCGCCGGAAGCCAATGGCCGCCGGCGCGTCGTAGAATTTGTGACGATTGAAGCGCGTCTGCTTAGAGCCTGAAAGCTATACAAGCCGGACTGGCTTACTGCTTGAAGCTCACTGCTTGATGCTGTCTGTCTAGACCACCAGCATCGCGTCGCCGTACGAGAAGAACTTGTACTTCTCGGCCAGCGCCACTTTGTAAGCTTCTTTCACGAATTCGTGCCCGGCGAAGGCTGCTACCAGCATCAACAGCGTCGATTCGGGCATATGGAAGTTGGTGAGCAGCGAGTCGGCGATTTTGAATTCGTAGGGCGGGAAGATGAATTTATCGGTCCACCCTTCCGTCGCCTTGATGCGTGCCGACGCTGCCATCGACGATTCGAGTGCCCGCATCGAGGTCGTGCCGATGGCACAGACGCGCTTGCGCAAGTCTAGAGCGTGGTTGACGATGGTCACCGCTTCCTCGCCTACGGCGAAGGCTTCCGAATCCATCTTGTGCTTCGTGAGGTCTTCTACATCGACCTGCCGGAACGTGCCCAGCCCGACGTGCAGCGTCACCGGGGCGGTCAGGATGCCTTTCAGCTCCATCCGCTTCATCGTCTCTTTGGTGAAGTGCAGCCCGGCCGAAGGCGCCGCCACAGCGCCCACTTTGTTGGCGTAGATGGTCTGGTAGCGCTCCTTATCGACTTCCTCCGGATCCTGCCGGATTTCGCGCGGCAGCGGTGTTTCGCCGAGGTCGTGAATGGTCTTGTAAAAATCTTCCTCCGGGCCGTCGTACAGGAACTTGATGGTCCGGCCACGCGACGTGGTGTTGTCGATCACTTCGGCCACCAGATCACTTTCGCCGAAATAGAGCTTGTTGCCGACGCGAATCTTCCGGGCGGGGTCCACCAGCACATCCCAGAGGCGGTTTTGCTTGTTCAGCTCGCGTAGCAGGAAGACTTCGATCTTGGCGCCGGTTTTCTCCTTGTTGCCGTAGAGACGGGCCGGGAACACCATCGTGTCGTTGGTCACGAACACGTCACCTTCGTGGAAATAGTCCAGAATGTCCTTGAACATCCGGTGTTCGATGCGCTGCGTTTCGCGGTGCAGTACCATCATCCGCGACTCATCCCGGTAGCGGTTCGGGTGTGAAGCAATCAGCTCCAGGGGGAGGTCGAACTTGAACTCCGATAACTTCATAGACTTTCAGCAAAAACCGGTAACGGCCGGCGGGCAACCTGTCCGCCGCGCCTGCACTCCTTGCGGGGCGCCATAAGCGCCGTACCCTCAGGATGGGCAAGCTCCGAAAAAATTTCGGGCCTGCAAAGGTAAGGTGGTTTGGGGCCGAATAGGTGCCCCGCCCCCCAACTTGCGCGCGGAAACCAGGACGGGCGGGGCCGCCCTGGTGGTGAGCGGCGCCGGAAGGCCGCGCGCCGGTTGGTCATTGTCGGCATCGTTGCTCATTAACTCTCTCATCTGACTACCGTGCTTTATTTGCGGCTCGTTTTTGAAAGCTTCCGTTTTGCCGCCCAGGCGCTGCAAGCCAACCTGTTGCGCACGATATTGTCGCTACTGGGGGTCACGGTGGGCATCTTTGCCATCATCGCCGTTTTCACGGTGGTCGATTCGCTGGAAGCGCGCATCCGGTCGAGCCTGAATTTTCTGGGGCGCGACGTGCTCTACGTCCAGAAATGGCCCTGGGGCGGCGGCGGCGAGTATCCGTGGTGGAAATACTTCCAGCGTCCGGAGCCTACCCCGCGCGAGTTCCGCGAACTGCAACGGCGCCTGGCCGGCGCTTCGGTGCTGGCGCTCAACACCACCGACGATGGGAATACCGTCAAGTACCGCTCGACTTCGTTGAGCGATGTGATGCTGAGCGGCATCACGTTCGACTATAACCGCGTGACCGATTTCGACCTGGCCAATGGCCGCTACTTCACGCCTAACGAAGTGGACGCTGCCCGCAACGTGGTCATCATCGGCGCCGACGTGGCCGAAACGCTCTTCCCCAACGAGGCACCGCTGGGGAAGCTGGTCAAAGTCAAGGGCCAGCGGTTTCAGGTGATCGCCGTGATGGCCCGCCAGGGCGAAAATATGTTCGGGCAGTCGGCCGACAAGCAGCTTTTCGTGCCCTTCGGGGCGATGAGCCGGATGTACACCATCGGCGGGCGCGACGGGGGCCTGGGCGTGACGCTGGCCGTGAAGGGCTTGGCCACGGACGTGGGTTTGCAGGAGCTGGAATACGAGCTACGGGGTACGTTGCGCGCTATTCGGGGCCTGCGCCCGCGCGACGACGACTCGTTCGCCATCAATCGCCCGGAAATGGCCGCCGACCAGATCACGCAGCTCTTCGGCGTCATCGGCGTGGCCGGCTGGGTGATTGGCGGCTTTGCCATTCTGGTCGGCGGCTTCGGCATCGCCAATATTATGTTCGTCTCGGTAAAGGAACGCACCAACCTGATCGGCATTCAGAAGTCGCTGGGTGCCAAGAACTACTTCATCCTGTTCCAGTTTCTGTTCGAGGCCATCGGCCTGAGCCTGATCGGCGGGCTGACCGGGCTGGCGCCCGTTTTCGGCCTGACGCTGGTGCCGCAGGACGCGCTGAAAATCTTCCTCTCGCCGGGCAATATCGCCTTGGGCCTGGGCGTGTCGGGCGTCATCGGAATGGTGTCGGGCATCATCCCGGCGGTGCTAGCCGCCAACCTCGACCCCGTGATCGCCATCCGCAGCAAATAGCGTCGGTATCGGGTTCCGCCGACCGTTCCTGCTGACCTTTGCGCCCAGAATGCCTGCTACTTCCGCGCCCGTTTCCTACCGCGTGCAGCTCGTCGAGACGGCTGCCCAGCGCCGCTCTTTCCTGACGCTGCCCGATGCCTTTTATGTCGGCATCGCCGAATACATCCGGCCCAACGACCAGGAGGTGGAGGCCGTGTTCAATCCGAAGAAGAACAAACTGTTCGCCGCTGGCGGCGAGGCGGCGCGCTGGCTCCTGTTGAACACGGCGGGCCAGGCCGTGGGGCGCATTGCGGCCTTCGTGAACCCTACCATTCAGACTGGCGAGTCGGTGCCGGTGGGCGGGTTCGGCTTTTTTGAGTGCCTTGACGACCTCGCCGCCGCTCATCAACTGCTCGACACGGCCCGCGCCTGGCTCACGGCGCGCGGGATGCAGGCAATGGACGGCCCGATAAATTTCGGCGAGCGCGACCGTTTCTGGGGGCTGCACGTCGAAGGGTTCGACCGGATTCCGTCCTACGGGATGTTCTACCACCGCCCGTACTATCAGCCGCTGCTCGAAAGCTACGGTTTACAGATCTATTTCAAGCAGTTCACTTACGTGGCGCAAGCGGCGGCGGCGCTGCATCCGCGGCTGGTGCAAAAGGCCGCCGTCTTCGCCGACCAGCCGAATATCACGTTCGCCCACGCCCGCAAGACGGATATCGAGGCCCTGGTACGCGATATGCACCGCGTCTATTCCTTAGCTTGGGGCGGGCACTCCGGGACGCCCGTGCTGACCGTGAAGCAGGTGCGTCGGCTGGTGCAGAAGATGCGCCCCGTGCTGGACGAAAAAATCCTGTGGTTTGCCTACGACGGCCCCGATGCCGTGGCCTTTTTCATTTCGATTCCGGGGCTGAACCAGATTTTTCAGCATACCGGCCCGAACCTTAACGCGTGGGGCAAGCTGAAATTTGTCTGGGAGCGCTTCCGCTGGGAACGCCGCCGCGACAAGCTCGCCAATGGCATTCTGTACGGCGTGGTACCGGACTTCCAAAGCACTGGCGTCGATGCCGCGATGCTGGTGGCCGCGCAGCAAACGTTTCTGGATCGAGGCTACAAAGAAGCCGAAATGAGCTGGATCGGTGATTTCAACCCCAAGATGATGACTACCTGCCGGGCGGTGGGCGGCGTCGTGTGTAAGACGCACCACACGTATCGGCTTTATTTCGACCCCGCCGTGCCGTTTGCCCGTTCACCCATCATCGGTCGGGAAAAGAAAAAGGCGGACGACGCCGGGTAACCCCTGGCTCTCCTACGCGCATGACGTCCCTCGATCTGCTCGGTACTGTCGGCGTCAGCTTGCTGCTGCTCGCTTATTTGCTGCTGACGGTGAACCGGCTGCGTCCGGACGGCCTTGCGTACCCGGCGCTGAATACGGTGGGCGCCGGGCTGGCCGCCCTCACGGCCTATCTGCAACCGTATTGGCCGTTCGTGGCGTTGGAAGGTACCTGGACGGTGGTTTCGGCCCTGGCGCTGGTGCGGGCGCTGACCCGAATGCGCCGTCTCCGCCGGGCTGACCGGGAACGGTAAGTTTCGGCCTTGTTTTCGCTAGGTGCACCGTGCGTTGGCGCCCATTGGCATTTTTTCGCTGCTTCCTTATGATGCTGAACCGTCGTTTTTTCTCGCAGCCCACCTGCGGCCTGCTATTGGCGCTGGGCCTGATGATGGCATCCGTCACCACTGCCACGGCGCAGAAACACCTGACCAAGCGTGGCATCGATCCTTTCGCGAAAACATCGCCCAACGCCCGGAAACTGCCGCCGCCCAAGCCCGTCCAGAACCTGCCGACGGCTTACGAAGCGGACAAAGAGAAGCTCCGGCAGCTCGATTCGGCGATGTATCCGCACATCGAGGAGGCCCAGAAAACCCTCAAAGACGTGCACCGCCGCTGGATCAAGGGCCTGCCCCGTACCGATCAGGTGTTCGTGATGACCCGCGCCTACGCCCCGGACGGCAGCTTCGAGCACGTACTGGTGCGCGTGGATAACTGGATGCCCAACCGCATTGCGGGCACGGTGGCGTCAGTGTTGGCCACCACCAACCGTTACCAGCCCGGCCAACAGATGCAGTTCGAGCAAACCATCGTGGTCGATTGGAAAATCAAACACCAGGACGGCTCCGAAGAAGGTAACTACGTGGCGTCCTTCCTAAACGACTACTACGCCGAGCAAACGGGGAAGAAGAGGAATGAGGAATGAGGAATGAGGAATGAGGAATGAGGAATGAGGAATGAGGAATGAGGAATGAGGAATGAGGAATGAGGAATGAGGAATGAGGAATGAGGAATGAG
>JANPLI010000031.1:0-10286 GCA_031426455.1 Hymenobacteraceae bacterium
CACTTCGCACCTAAACTTAGTGGCATTTGAAATAATCGAAAGGCTCGCGGCAATCCTGGCACTGATACAAGGCTTTGCAGGCCGTGGAGCCGAACTGGCTCAGGAGCTGGGTCTGGTTCGAGCCGCAATGTGGGCATTGCACCACGGGTGAATCACCGAATAGTGCCCGGACGCGGCCGGCGGCTTGCTCGGCGGGTGGCGCGATACCGTAGGCCGTTAGCTTGCGCCGCCCTTCCGCGGAAAGCCAATCGGTTGTCCAGGCCGGGGAAAGCTGGTTTTCAAGGGTTAACTGCTGTGGACCGATCCCTTCTGCTGCGAGGCGAAGACGGATTTCGGTCCCGATTACGTCCATCGCCGGGCAGCCCGAATAAGTGGGCGTGATAACGATGGTGAGGTGACCGGAGGCCGCGTCCAGGCGTACGGCGCGCACGATGCCCAGGTCGAGCACGCTCAGCACGGGCACTTCGGGATCGCTGACATCGGCCAGCCAGCCCCAAACCTGCGCTTCCGTCACGGCGACGGTGCCTCCCCCGGAATTTACCATTTCAGTCCCGGATACGCACGCTGCATATACTGCAACTCAGCCAGCAAATAGCCCAGATGCTCGGAATGACGTCCGGTTTTACCACCTTTTTGCGCTACGCCCGACGCTGGTAGAGGTAGGGTAGCCTCGGCAAATACTTCGGCGATGTGGGCTTGTTGGAGAGCGCGCACGTCGTCCAGATTCGGCGCCAGACCCAGGTCCGCGAGTGCCGTTTCAGCGGGTGCTGGCGTCGTTAGCTCGGCGGTGTAGCGCCAGAAGTCGCGCAGGGCACCGTCGAGGCGGCGGCGGCTTTCGGGCGTACCGTCGCCGAGGCGAATGACCCATTCGGCGCTCCATTGCCGATGGTAGGCCGCCTCCTTGACGGACTTTTCGGCGATGGCAGCCAGCTTCTCATCCGGCCCGGCCCGCAACGCTTCCAGAAAAGGCAGGTGGTACGAGTCGAACAGAAACTGCCGCAGCACGGTGGCGGCAAAGTCGCCGTTCGGTTGCTCGACCAAAAGTGGGTTGCGATACTCGGTGGCGGCGCGCAAAAAAGCCAGTTCATCTTCCGTGCG
The DNA here is from genome assembly GCA_031426455.1 of Hymenobacteraceae bacterium. GTDB lineage: Bacteria > Bacteroidota > Bacteroidia > Cytophagales > Hymenobacteraceae > JANNMJ01. The sequence continues at coordinate 1,099 of JANPLI010000031.1, forward strand.
CCCGGCACCTTCCAGCTCGGCGGCGTACTGATAATATGAGCGAGCTTCCCCCAGAAAATCGAGGCCGATGTTAGCCATTGCAATGTCCTGTTCCAGCACCGGGCCGTGGCCGCACCACTCGGACAGGCGGTGGCCCAGCACCAGGCTGGTATCGGCCAGTTGCAGTACGAATTGCAGGCGTTGCTGCTGAATGGCGGAAGGGGTTTCCGGGGCAGAGGTAATCGTTTCCACGGTGCTTACATATGTTTGATGCTGATCGGTACCTCGAAGAACGTCGGGTGCCGATACACTTTGTCGGCGGCGGGGTCATAGAAAGCCGCTGCATCGTCTGGGTTAGAGGCGTGTACGTGCGTTGATTCAACAACCCATATGCTGACGCCTTCCAGCCGGCGCGTGTACACATCGCGCGCGTTTTGGATGGCCATTGTCGCGTCAGCAGCGTGCAGCGAGCCGACGTGTTTATGATCAAGCCCTTGCTTGGAGCGGACGAAAACCTCCCAAAGAGGCCATTCGGTATTGGTCATTTTCGGGTAGCGCCGACGGTCAGTCGGCGGGAATTAGGGAGCGATAAGAAGAAGGTCGGCGTATCCTGCGCTGACTGTACGCTAAACCGCCGCCACCCGCGCGGCGCGTTTCCGGGCGTGAGCGGTAGCAGCCTCGCGCACCCAGGCACCCTGTTCCCAGGCATCGACGCGGGTTTGAAGCCGGTTGCGGTTGCAAGGGCCGTCGCCTTTCACGACTTGCCAGAATTCGTCCCAGTCCACGCTGCCGAAGTCGTAGCCATTTTTAGCTTCGTTCCAGCGGAGCTTTTCGTCGGGCACCTGCAAGCCCAGAAACTCGGCTTGCGGCACCATCATATCCACGAATTTCTGGCGCAGCTCGTCGTTGGAAAACCGCTTGATACGCCACGCCATCGATTGCGCCGAGTTCGGCGAATCGGCGTCGGCCGGGCCGAACATCATCAGCGTCGGCCACCACCAGCGGTTGAACGCTTCCTGCGCCATTGCCCGCTGCTCCGGCGCGCCTTCGCTCAGGACCTGCATAATCTCGAAACCCTGCCGCTGATGGAAGCTTTCTTCCTTGCACACGCGCACCATCGCGCGGGCGTAGGGGCCGTAAGAAGTACGGCAGAGTGGCACCTGATTCAGGATCGCCGCGCCGTCCACGAGCCAGCCGATGCAGCCGATGTCGGCCCAGCTCAGAGTGGGGTAATTAAAAATCGACGAGTACTTGGCCTTGCCGGTGTGCAGGTCGTTCAGAAGCTGATCGCGCGAGGCGCCCAGCGTTTCGGCGGCACTATAGAGGTACAGGCCGTGGCCGGCTTCGTCCTGCACTTTGGCCAGCAAAATGGCCTTGCGCTTGAGCGAAGGCGCACGCGTGATCCAGTTGCCCTCCGGCAGCATTCCTACAATCTCGGAATGAGCGTGTTGCGAAATCTGGCGAATCAGTGTCTTGCGGTAGGCGTCGGGCATCCAGTCTTTCGGCTCGATGCGGATTTCGGCGTCGATGCGGGCCTGGAAAGCAATTTCCTGGGCGACTTCCGGGGCGGTTTCCTGCGGGTTCATCTGGCGGGGCGTTAAGGTGCTTTGCCTACAACAAACTAACGTTTGTTAGTTCACTAGGCGAAGGTACGAAAATGGGGTGGGAGTGGTGGTGCGGGTGGTGGTGGTGGTGGTATTGCGTTGAACACCACCTCGCACTTCGCACCTAGCACTTCGCACCTTACGCCACCCCACTCCCGGCCCGCACGGCCCCGTCCGGCCCCATCAGCGCGAGGCGGCCGTCGGCGTCTTCGGCCAGCAGCAGCATTCCTTCCGACTCGATCCCCTTGATTTTACGCGGCGCCAGATTCGCCATCACCAGCACCTGACGCCCCACGAGCGCGGCCGGTTCGGGGTACGATTCGGCAATACCGCTGACGATGGTGCGCGGCCCGGTGACGGCGCCCACGTCCACGGCCAGCTTCAGGAGCTTGGCGGTTTTAGGCACTTTTTCGGCGGCCGTCACGGTGCCTACGCGCAGGTCCATCTTTTCAAAATCCTCGAACGCGACGTTGGCTTTCGATGGCTTTTGCGGCGCGGTGGCGGCCGTTTCCAACTCGTTGGCTTTTTTGGTATCGAGCAGTTTTTGCACTTGTGCGGCGATTACGTCGTCCGTAATTTTTTCAAACAGCACGGCTGGCGTTCCGAGGGAATGACCGGCTGATAAACGGTTCGGATTACCCGCATTTACCCAATCGTTTTTCCTCGTTTCCAGGCCCAGCATCGTGCTTAAACGCACGGCCGTTTCGGGCATAAAGGGTTCGAGTAAAACGGTCAGCGTAGCGGCTAACTGCAGACCTAAATTTAAAATAGTGGGCACCCGCTCCGGCGTGGTTTTGATCAGTTTCCACGGTTCGGTTTCGGCCAGGTATTTATTGCCGGCGCGGCTCAAAGCCATTACTTCGGCCAGCGCATCGCGGAAACGGAAGGTTTCCAGACGCTCGGCCACGCGCGCGGGGGCAGCGGCAATTTCGGCGATGATGGCCGCATCCAACGGTAATTCCTCGCCCCGCGCGGGGACTGTTCCGCCGAAGTGCTTTTGCGTTAAAATGAGCGCGCGGTTGATGAAGTTACCGAGGTTGTCGGCCAGTTCCGAGTTGTTACGGGTCTGAAAATCTTTCCACGTAAAGTCGTTGTCCTTACTTTCGGGCGCATTAGCAGTCAGCACGTAACGTAGTACGTCAGCCTTGCCGGGGAAGTCCTGTAAATACTCGTGCAACCACACGGCCCAATTACGCGAGGTGCTGATTTTATCGCCTTCCAGATTCAAAAACTCGTTGGCTGGCACGTTATCGGGCAGGATATAAGAGCCTTCGGCGAGCAGCATTCCCGGGAAAATCAGGCAATGGAAAACGATGTTGTCCTTCCCGATAAAATGCACCAGTTTCGTGTCGGCGGCTTTCCAATACGGCTCCCAGTTTTTACCCTGTTCAGCGGCCCATTCCTGCGTGAACGTGATGTAGCCGATGGGCGCATCAAACCATACGTACAGCACTTTGCCTTCGGTATCCGGCAACGGTACGGGTACGCCCCAATCCAGGTCGCGGGTCATTGCGCGGGGCCGTAAGCCTTCCGTCAGCCACGAGCGTACTTGCCCCAGCACGTTGGTTTTCCACTCCGGATGCGCACCGATAAAAGCTTCCAGTTGCGGCTGTAATTTATCGAGCGGCAGATACCAGTTTTTGGTGGCCCGCAGCACCGGCGCCGCGCCGCTCAGCGTGGAGCGTGGGTTGATTAATTCGGTGGGCGACAACGCCGAACCGCACCGCTCGCACTGGTCGCCGTAAGCATTTTCGTTGCCGCACACCGGGCACGTGCCGACGATATAACGATCGGCCAAAAACTGCTGCGCTACTTCGTCGAAATACTGCTCCGACGTTTCTTCTACGAAGTGGCCATCGTGGTAAAGCTTCGTAAAAAACTCCTGCGAAACCTGACGGTGGTGCGCGTTGGACGTGCGCGAGTAAATATCGAATGAGATGCCGAAATCGGCGAACGCCTGCCGGATGATGGCGTAGTATTTATCGACGACTGCCTGGGGCGTGGTATTTTCTTTTTTGGCTTTGATCGTAATCGGCACCCCGTGTTCGTCGGTGCCGCTGATAAAGGCCACGTCGCGGCCCTGCGCGCGGAGGTAACGCACATATAAATCGGCTGGCAGGTAACAGCCCGCCAGGTGGCCGATATGGATCGGGCCGTTGGCGTAGATCAGAGCCGCCGTGACGGTATAGCGTTGAAAATCAGCAGGCATAAGTAAGTCAGGCAGAGAAGAATCGGCCGCCGCGGGCCGCAACGGATACAATGGTCAGCAAAGATACCGCCTTGGTCAAGGGGTATCCGGCCGTCACGTACGCACCTGTCTGGGCTTCTAAGCCAATGCCTGCCGATGCCGGGACGCCGGATAGTGACGGCCAACCTTAACCGTTTGAGCAAGTTAAAGTCCTACATTCGCAGCGCGAAAACCGGCGGCAAAGTCGCTGCCGGCAGCGCATCACTTTTTATTTCCCTTTCCTACCCAATGGCCAAAACCAAATCAACCGCCCCAGCCGCCGAAGCGGCTCCCAGCGAAGTGGAAAATCCGGCAAAACCGGCTTCGCTGAAAAAAGCCGCTAAAAAGCTGCAAAAAGACTTCGACAAGCGGCTACAGGACGCGGTGAAGCAAATTCGCCGCGACACGGAGAAGAAAATCAAGGCCATTGTGCAGGAAGCCGAGCGGCAGCTCGAGGTCGATTCCGACCGTATGGTCCGCGAGGCGCTCGACGCCATCGTGGCGCATTATCAGCAGCAGCCGGAAACCGAAACGCCGGCGAAACCGCGCGGTAAAAAAAAAGATAAGCGCGGCGGCAAGAAAGCTGCCGCCCAGGCGGACGCGGTAAAAGGGGAGTCGAGCGACGAATCAGCCGCCGCTGGTGATGAACCCGCGCCCCGCGTCCGTCGCACCCGCCGTACTGCCGCTGCCATTGCGGCCGATAAAGCCGCTGCCGCCGAGGCCCTGCGCAAGCGCGCCGCGCGCACTACGACCGCCGCGGAACCCGCCGCCAACGCCACCACCCGGCGCCGCGTAGCCCGCCCAACGACTACGCCGGATGCCGACGCGAACTCGTCGCGCCGCCGTAACACCGGGCGGTCGCGCCGCACCCCCGGTAGCGACGGCGGTGATGGTCACTCGCCGTCATAATCCCTTCGCCATCAGCACACAAAACGAGGCCTTATCCGTCAGGATACGGCCTCGTGGCGTTGATGGGGAGTCTGAATCCCTGCGTTCTGCCTCGGCAGCTATGGCTTCCGGCGACTATTTCAGGGCCGGGGGCCGAGCGGCGGCAGTGTGACCTGCTGTTGGGTGCGGGTTTCCGGGCTAATGTTGGGTGACTGATTGGCCGGCACACCGGCCGGGCGGTACGTATTCACGTCGCTCGTCTGCTGGTTCAGCGGCGGCGTGCCTGGGGTGCCGGGGGCGGGCTGCACCGTTTGGCCGGAGCCGTTGTAGATGGCCGTCCGCTGGGCGTCGGACTGCAGCGGCGTGGGGCCGGTGCCGGGCGTGGTGGTGGTCTGGATGCGATTGCCTGTGGCAAACTGCATATTCGAGCAGGCCGACGCGCTCAACATCAGCATGGTCAGCACCGTCAGCAGGAGGCAGGGGAAACGATTCATTGGGAAGCGGAAGGAGAAGAGGGATAGCAAAAGCAAAACCCGGCGCTTCCGCTCTTCGGAAACGCCGGGTTGGGTGTACGCAGCCGGGGCGCGAAGGGCTGAGGTTACTTGCCGGCCTCGAATGTCAGGGCGGCCGAGTTCATACAGTAGCGCAGGCCGGTGGGCTTGGGACCGTCCTCGAAAACGTGGCCCAGGTGCCCGCCGCACCGCGCGCAAACCACTTCGGTACGGGCCATTCCGTAGGACACATCGCGGTCTTCGGCGACGGCCGTCTTACCGGCCGGCGCCCAGAACGAGGGCCAGCCAGTGCCGGATTCGAACTTCGTTTCCGACGAAAACAGCTTTTGGTGGCAGGCCGCGCAGTAGTAAGTGCCGGCCTTGTGGTTGTCGTGCAGGGCGCCGGTGAAGGCCCGTTCGGTGCCTTTTTCGCGCAACACGCGGTACTGTTCGGGCGTGAGCTGGGCCTTCCATTCGGCGTCGGTTTTGGTGAGCGGAAAGGCTTTGGCGGGTTTGCCGGACTGGCCGCAGGCGGTGACCGAAACCAGCAACAGGCCGCTCAGGGCGAAAGGCGAGAGAAATTTCAGAAATCGCATTAAGGGAGAAAAAAGAGGATGAAGGCGGACGTTCCACTCCTGGTCAGACGGGCACGAACGTCCTTCCTTACGGCAACGTTACGGGCGCGTTAGGACGCCGGAAACCAAAACCGTACCTTTGCGGCCTGAAAATCAGAAGTTAGTCAGTTTAAGAGCCTTTTCCCTTGATGCACCGCACCGGCAGCATTCGCAACATCGCGATCATCGCCCACGTCGACCACGGCAAAACCACGTTGGTCGATAAGATCATCCACGCCTCGAAAATCTTCGACGCCCACCAGCATTTCGACGACCTGATCCTCGATAACAATGACCTGGAGCGCGAACGCGGCATCACGATCACGTCGAAGAACGTGAGCGTCCGGTACAAGGACGTTAAAATCAATATCATCGACACCCCTGGTCACGCCGACTTCGGCGGCGAGGTGGAGCGGGTGCTGAAAATGGCCGACGGCGTGCTGCTGCTCGTCGATGCCTTCGAAGGCCCGATGCCGCAGACGCGCTTCGTGCTGGGCAAAGCCATCCAGCTCGGCCTCAAGCCGATCGTGGTGGTGAACAAGGTGGACAAGGAGAACTGCCGCCCGGACGAAGTACACGAGTCGGTGTTCGACCTGATGTTCAACCTCGACGCCACCGAAGACCAACTGAACTTCGTGACGCTCTACGGCTCGTCGAAGCAGGGCTGGATGTCAACGGATTGGCAGCAGAAAACCGAGAACATCACGCCGCTGCTCGATGCCATCGTGGACGTGATTCCGCCGGCGCCGCTGCTCGAAGGCACCCCGCAGATGCAGATCACGAGCCTCGACTTCTCGTCGTTCGTGGGCCGTATCGCCATCGGCCGGGTGCATCGCGGCACCCTGACCGAAGGCGCGCAGATGAGCCTCTGCAAGCGCGACGGCTCCGTCAAGAAGGTGCGGATCAAAGACCTGCACGTTTTCGAGGGCCTCGGCAAGCTGAAAGTGAGCGAAGTGAACAGCGGCGATATCTGCGCCGTGACGGGCATCGAGGGCTTTGAAATCGGGGACACGCTCGCCGACGCCGAAAATCCCGAGCCGCTCGCCCGCATCTCCATCGACGAGCCGACGATGAATATGCTCTTCACGATCAACAACTCGCCCTTCTTCGGCAAGGAAGGGAAGTTCGTGACGAGCCGCCACCTGCGCGACCGCCTTTTCAAGGAAACCGAGAAAAACCTGGCCCTGCGGGTAGAAGAAACCGACCGCGAGGACCAGTTTCTGGTCTATGGCCGGGGCATTCTGCACTTGTCGGTGCTGATCGAAACGATGCGCCGCGAGGGCTACGAGCTGCAGCTCGGGCAGCCGCAGGTTATTTTCCAGGAAGACGAAAATGGCAAGCGTACCGAGCCGATTGAGCATCTGGTGGTGGACGTGCCGGAGGAGTCGGCGGGCAAAGTCATCGAGCAGGTGACGATGCGCAAGGGCGAGCTGACGATTATGGAGCCGAAGGGCGACCTGCAACACCTGGAGTTCAACATTCCGTCGCGCGGGCTGATCGGGCTGCGCAACAACGTGTTGACGTCCACGGCCGGCGAAGCCATTATGAACCACCGCTTCGTGCGTTACGAAGAGTTCAAGGGCCAGATTCCGGGACGTATTTCCGGCTCGCTGATTTCGATGGAAGCCGGCCCCGGCACGGCCTACACCATCGACAAGATGCAGGACCGGGGCACGTTCTTCGTCGATCCGGGCGAGGAAGTATATGGTGGTCAGGTGATTGGCGAGCACACCCGCCCGTCGGACCTAACGATTAATATTCAGAAAGGCAAGAAGCTGACGAATATGCGCGCCAGCGGCAACGACGAGAACGTGAAAATTGCCCCGAAGCGGCAGTTCTCGCTCGAAGAAGCGATGGAGTACATTCAGAAGGATGAGTATCTGGAAGTGACGCCCAAGAGCGTCCGGATGCGCAAGATTTACCTCGACGAGAACGAGCGCAAGCGGCTGGGCGGCCGGGAGGATTAACCGTCCGGTTCACCTGCCACTGGCTTAAAAAACCGGCCTGTGTCGCGCCAAGCGCGATGCAGGCCGGTTTTTTCGTGGGGATGGGGGCCGTCTGAATTGTGCTTATCTTGCCGGTCCTATCCGGTTCTTCCCCCTCCCTTTTACCCGCTTTATTTTATGCGCCTTCATTTCCTTCGCGGTAGCGTCAGTGCCGCTGCGGTTTCGCTCCTGCTGACGAGCTGTTCGCTGCTGAACCGCAATGCCAGCGCCCCGGCCACCGGTGGCGATGCCACCCTGGTAACATCCAACGGTAAACAGCGCGAGCTGCGCCAGCTCGGCCGCCTGATGGAAGGCGACTACAACTCAACCCAGCAGGCTGCCAACGATAAAGAGTATTTCGACATCCGGCTCCACATCAAGCGCGTCTGGAAAGAAATTCCCGAAGACAAGGGCATTTATCTGTACGTCGAGCAGGCTACGGCGTCGGCCCAGCAACGGCCCTATCGGCAGCGTGTCTATCACCTGCGTTCCCGCGAAGATGGCAAGCTCGAAAGCGTGGTGTATGAGTTGGTGAACCCAATCCGGTTCACGGGCCAGTGGAAAGTGGACAAACCGCTGGCGATGCTGACGCCGGACTCGCTCGTCAGCCGTCCCGGCTGCAACGTGATTATGCGCAAAGCCGGCCGCCGCGAATACCGGGGGGCGACCAACGGCCAGGACTGCCTGAGCAGCCTGCGCGGTGCCAAATACGCCCAGACCGACGTGACCATCACGCCCAATCAGCTGATTTCCTGGGACCGCGGCTTCGACGAAAAAGGCGAGCAGGTGTGGGGGGCCAAGTTTGGTGGCTACCAGTTCCAGAAAGAAAAATCGGCCGGCGCGACGGCCTCCGCTGAACCGGCGGTTAAGAAATAAGCAACGATCAACTGCTAAAATGCGCGCCCCGTTGATGATTGCCATCAACGGGGCGCGTCGTTTTTGTAGATCGGCGGCGATTCCCTGCGTGGAAGGGTGGGCTGCCAGCCTTGAAGTGGATTTAGATTTCGCTCTTACCGGGAGATGGACGGATGATTCTGAGACGGCTTCGTGCGGCCCCGAAGGGGCTATCGTTCGGTAGCCAAGGTGTTTTTTAGGGGTAACAGGCGGTCCCGAAGGTGAACTGACTTGTCAACTTAGCGCACAAATCATTCTTATTTTTCGCTGGCTATCAGGGCTTATCAGGAGACGGGCTGTTCGCTAAGTTAACCCGTCAGTTCACCGAAGGGACTACCTTCCCGGCGGCAGGTAGTCCCTTCGGGACCGCCTTCTTTTTGCTAAATGTCTCAACTACCGAATGGTAGTCCCGTCGGGACCATCGGCTCTCCACCTGCGCTAGCTCAGCCCCGTCTCCAAACCTAATCGCAATGCGTATGTCATCCGTCTGATTCCCGGTAAGAGCG
>JANPLI010000032.1:0-22717 GCA_031426455.1 Hymenobacteraceae bacterium
CGCAACGCGCGCGGTCAGGCGTCGTTGCGGAGCGCCACGGTTGGTACGCGGTAGGGGCGGTTGGCTCGCCCGGCCCACCATTTCGCCAGCCAGAAAGTGCTGCCGACGATTTCGGCCATCAGCGCCAGCGTGAGCGTCAGGCCCGCCGTTTTATAGCCGACCACCAGCGTCAGCCAGCCGATCAGCGTCCATTGAATCAGGTACAGCGTGGTGACGTGCCGGCTGCCGAAGTGCAGGAAATCGACCAGCCACGCGGGGCGCAGCCGGGGGGCGAGCCAATGCCAGCCCCAGAGCCAAACCCCGATGAAGCCCACGGAAACCACGATGCCGCCGGGGCCGGTGTGCCAGTAGTCGCCGAAGTGGTAGGCGGGGTTAGTGGCGGCCCAGGCACCGCCCACCAGCAGCAGCGGCACCGCCGTGCGCCCGAGCCGCGCAAAAAACCAATCGGCCGACGGCGCCCGCCGGAGCGCCTGGCCCATCAGGTAGCCGGTCAGCGGATAAGCCAGCCACGGAAAGAGCGGAAACGCCACCAGCTCGCCCCGCGCGCCCCAGAGCAGATCGGTGATGCGCCCGAGTACCGGCACGGTCCCGAAGGTGCCCCAAAGCCACGGTGCGCTCAGCGTAACGGCCACCAGCAGCGCGAGCACCAGCGCCGGGCGCGCCTGCCCGGCGTGCAACGCGGTCAGTACGAGGTAAGCCAGGCCGGCGAACTGGAGGATATCGACGATGAGCAGGTACGGCAGCAGGCCGTCGGCGGCGTAGGGAAGTTGGGCGGCGGCGGCGGGGTCGAGCCACCTGGCCAGGGCCAGCGGCGCCACGAAGCGGGCCAGATTCAGGGCGTAGCCGGTGGCCAGTAGCCGCGCGCCCCGCCGCAGGCCCGCCGCCGGCGAGGCGGGCGGCGCCAGCACGAATGAGGCACCCATCAGCGTCATAAAGACCGGCGCCGCCGGGATGCTGCCCAGGAAACTGATGATCTGCCCGAACCACGTCCCGTGTTCGAGCGCCGGGGTGGCCAGGAGGTTCAGCACGTGCACGTTGATCATAAAGAGCACGGCCATCCCCCGGGCGAGGTCGAAGGCAATGATTCGGCCCAGGCGAGCCGCAGGCGCGGGCAGGGCAGGCGCGGGGACAGGGGTGGGAGCAGGGGCAACAACGGTTGACATAGGACGGGCTTTTTTTCGACAAAGCACGGCCCCTGGCCTCCGGTGGGCATTGACATCCGTCAAGTTCCGGCGCGGAGCGCGCGCACGCGGCTCAGGGTTTCGGGCGTCATCCCGAGGTAGTTGGCCAGTTGGTGTTGCGAAACCCGCTGCAACAGCTGCGGCTCGGTCTGGAGGAGGAGTTGGTAGCGCTCGGCGGCCGTCGTGCTGAGTTGCAGGTGCAGCCTCCGTTGGAGGAATACGATGTAGTCTTTCAGGATCAGATTTTCGAGGATCAGCAGCGCCGGCCGACGGCGGCCCGCCGCCCGGAAACCGTCGTGGTCGATGCGCAGCAGGCGGCAGGGCGTCAGCGTTTCGAATTGCTCGGCTTTCGGCAGCACGTCCCAGGGGGTGTCGAGTTCGGGGTAGCCGATGGCCTCGCCTTCAAACGCAAAAAAGAGGATCTTTTCGCCCTGCTCGTGTTGGGTGACGCATTTCACCCCGCCGCTCAGGATGAGGTAGTCGAAGCGCGGCGGCGTGAACCGGTCGTAGAGCGGCTGTTTCGCCGCCACGCGTACTTCGGTCATCACGGCCGCCAGGGCCAGCAGATCGTCGGGCAGAAAAGGGTCTTCGGGGCTAACCGTCGTCAGCAGGGCTTGCAATTCGGGGAGCCACGAGGGCGAAGCAGCAGCCATAAATACCAGAAGCCAGAGAAGCGGGCCGGGGCAAAGATCGGCCTTGGCCCGTACGGGGCATCGCAACCGAATGCCCTACTTTGGCTTTAGGTATTCTTCGCGTCCTGGCGTCTTTGCGGGAAACTGGAATGCAGCGACGGCTGGCAGGTGTCCCAACGGATAACCAAAGGGGTCACGCGTTTGCCCGGAGGCGCGCGGACGCAACGCTTTGGGCTGGCGCCTTACTTTTGAGCGCCGCGCCCGGTGCGCCGCGTGCTCAGCTTCAACCCGTGGCCCCCCACCAGATTCAGATCCTGATCGTCGAAGATGATTTCGGGCAGGCGCTTGCCCTGCGCCGGGCGCTGGTCGAATTAGGTTACGCCGTGGTGGGCGTGGCCAGCACGGCGTCGGAAGCGGAGGAAATGTTCGCCGCCAGCAACCCCGACCTGCTCCTGCTCGATATTCAGCTGCTGCCTGGCCTTGCGGCCGTCGGGCAACCGGCCGATGCAACCTCTGACTTGACTGCCGAACCCGCCGATGGCGTCGCGCTGGCCCGCCGGTTGCTGGCCCGGCAGCCGGTGCCGGTGGTGTTTCTGACGGCCCACCCCGAAGCCGCCACCTTCGAGCGCGCCCGCGCCCTGACGCCGTTTGCGTTCCTGATCAAGCCCTGGCAGCCGCTGCAACTTCGCTACACGCTGGAGCTGGCGGTGCAGCATTTTGTGCAGGAACAAGGCCGCCAGGCCCTGACCATCAGCCTCTCCGACGGCTCAGCGCTGCTACCGGCCGGGTTTTTCCTGCGCGAGCCGGGGCGTTATTCCAAGCTCCGCCTCGCCGACCTACTGGCCCTGGAAGCCGACGGCACCTACGTCCATCTCCACACCCCCAACCAGCGCAAGTACACGCTGCGGGTGCCGCTGCGCGAGCTGGAAGAACACCTCGCGCCGTTGGGGTTCGTGCGCGTCCATCGCAGTTGGATGGTGGCCTTCGGTGCCCTCGAAACCGTCGCGTACGGCCTGGGCGAAGTCGGGCTGACGGGCGGGTTGCGCGTCCCGCTCGGTCGTACTTACCACGACGGGTTGCGCCGCTACCTGCCGCGCTAAATTCGGAAGCGGCGCCCGCTGAAACCGGTTGGTTCAGCGGGCGCCGCTTCGCTCATCGACGCACGGCTAAGGAGGTTTCAGGCCTACTGGCCCGACTTCAGGGCCGTCACCTGGTTTTTGGCTTGCAGAATCTGACCGTGCTGGCGCTGAAGCACGGCGCGCAGGTCGGGCGTGAGTTCGGGGGCTTTGAGGGCCGTTTCGTAGGCGGCCAAGGCCGTGGCGTCACCGGTTTCGCACTCGCCCAGGATGGCGTCGGTGGAGGCCCCCGTGACGAGCGACTTGACGTTAATCCAGCCCCGATGCACGGCGGCGGCGGCGGTCATCGCTACTTCCTCGACCGTCGTTTGCTCCGACGGCCGGATGCCGAGCTGGCTGGCCGTCTGTTGGAGTTCCTGCTGAAAACCCGCGCGCTGCTGCGCGAACTGGCTCAGGACAGATTTTACGCGGCCGTCTTCGGTCTTTTCAGCGGCGGTTTCATAGCCCTCGGTGGCTGTGCGGTTGATCTCCAGCAGATCGGTCAGGGCGCGGGAGGTGGTTTCGTTGGTGGTCATTGGAAAAATAATGGATGGTGATGGGTAGGAAGGTAAGGGTATTGGTTGTACTGCCGAATGACGGGCGGGGTTGTCGGCGGCGGATGTTTTTTTTTGATGAGCCGGAAGCGGCCCAAGACTAGCTTCCGACGGGGTAGGCCGTACCTTCGGGGCCGGGTGCCGGAAGGGGGAGCGGTTCGCGTTTCCGCTGGTTTTCCGGCCCGCTTTTGCCTTAGTTTGCCCCTTTGCACCAATGAAGATTACGCCGCTCGAAATCCGCCAGAAGTCGTTTGAGAAGAAAGCCCTGGGCGGCATCGACAAAGACGAAGTGCAGGGTTTTCTCGACAGCCTCTCGCGTCAGTGGGAAAAGCTGCTCGACGAAAACCGCCAGCTCAGCGCCGACCTGACCCGCGCCGAGTCCGACGCCACGCGCCTGCAAGCCGACCTGACCCGCGCCCAGAACGAACACAAGCGCACCACCGACGAGGTGGCCAAGCTCCGCGAGGTGGAAAGCTCGCTCTATCGGACCCTCAAAACGGCCGACGATACGGGCCGCGCCATCACGGCGCAGGCGACCGCCGAGGCCGACGCCCTCCGGCTTCAGGCCGAGGCCGATACCCTGGCCCTGCGCGAAGCGGCCCAGCAGGATGCCGAGCAACTGCGCGCCGAAGCGCAAAAAGCGCTGGCCGCTGCTAAAACCGAAGCCGACCAGATACGCGCCACGCTTCAGCAGGAAACGGATAAGCGGCGGGCCTCTGCCGAAGCTGAAACCAGCCAACTGACGGCCGGCGCGAAAGCCGAAGCCGAGCGCCTCAAAGCCGAAAGCACGGCCACGGCGACGGCGCTGCTGGAAGAAGCCCGCCGCGAAGCCGACCACGCCCGAACCACCGCCGAGCACCTGCTCAACGGCCTCGACAAGGAAAAGCAACTCCTGCAGGCCGTCTGCGACCGGCTGATCATCGACTTGGAAAATACCGCCCAAACGGTGCTGACGACGGTGAAAACCGCGCAGGTGGCACGGCAAAAAGCCGCCGAAACGGCCCCTGCCAACCGGCCGGCAGTCGCGCCCCCCATAGCAACCACCAACAAGAAACCAGAAACAACCAACCAGCAACCAGCAACCAACCCGCCCCCGAACCCGAATAAGAGCCCGGAGCCGGCCCCCACACCATCGGCCGCTCCGCACGAACAGATGGAGTTGTTGAACGCTGATTTTCACGCTGATTTCGCCGATACCGTCGTGGCGCGGACGGCGCCCGCCCCCGGCTCGTTCACCGACCCGCGCCCCGATAGCCCGGTGAACGAGCCGAAGACGGTGGCGCCCGCCACCAGCATCGCCCCGGACCACGGCGGAATGCCCGAAATTCAGCCCCTGCCGAATCCGACTCCGGCCCCGATGCCTGCCACCGTGCCAGCGCCGCACCCGGACATTCCGCCCACGCCGCCCGCCCCGCCCGTAGAGCAGCCGCGCCCGGAAATCACGCCGATGGAGCCGGTGCAGCCCCCCGCACCGATGCCCAGCCCGAGCCCAAGTCCGAGCCCCAGCCCGATGCCTGGCCCAATGGGGCAGGGGGCGGGGACGCCCGAGAAGTCGTTTTTCGACGATTTGTAGCGCTGTTTTAGCGCCGCCAGTTTGCCTTTTCCGGAAGCGTACCGCTTCGTTGCGTCGTTGGCCCTCGTTGGGTCGGGCCGCTACGCAGCGGTACGCTTCCTTTGTGGCCTTATGGTACCAGCACCCCCCGCGCCACTCGACTGCGTGGCCCTCGAAGGAATGGAATTCTTCGCCTTTCACGGCTTCTACGATGAGGAGCAGCGCATCGGCAACAAGTACGGCGTGGACCTGAAGGTGTACGTGGACCTGACCACCGCCGCCGCCACCGACTCGCTGCCGCGCACCATCAATTACGAGCAGCTTTACGCCATCGTGCTGGCCGAGATGGGCACCCGCGCGCGGCTCCTCGAACACTTGGGGCAGCGCATTCTGGAACGGGTGCTGGCGCAGTTCCCGCACATTGCGCGGGTGGAAGTGAGTGTCTCCAAATTCAACCCCCCGCTGGGCGGCATCTGCACCCGCGCCCGGGTAACGCTGGTCCGGGAGCGGTGAAGGGTGGTGGTGTGGTAGTGATTGAGTGATTGAGTGATTTTACTCTTAACACCCAACACCCAACACCCAACACCCAATACCCAATACCCAAGCCCTAAACCCCAAACCCTAAACCCTAAAGGTTTCCCGCCATAGGCAACCTCTTACCGGTCGGTACGCTCCTTTTGGGCGAGCGCTCTAACCTGCCGCCCGATCCGTGCGCACCCTGAAAAACCGCCTTTTTTGCCTGCTGGGGCTATTTTTTAGCCACCTGGCACTAGCTCAAGCGCCCGAAAAGAGCGCGGTCGCGGCTCCCAAGCGCACCTTGGAAGCGGTTCGCACCACGGCGGCCATCCGGCTGGACGCCGACCTGAGTGAAGCCGCCTGGGCCACGGCGCCGCTGGCCACCAACTTCATCGAAACCCGCCCGGTGCCGGGGCGCCCGGAAACGCACCCCACCGAGGTGCGCATCCTTTACGACGACGCCGCGATCTACGTGGGCGCCGTGTTGCACGACGTGGCGCCGGATTCGATCCTGCGCGAACTCAGTAAGCGCGATGACCTGGGCAACAGCGATTTCTTTGGCGTCTTTTTCGACACCTACCGCGATGGCCTGAACGGCTACGGCTTCTTCGTGACGCCCGTCGGGGTGCAGCTCGACGCCCGGTACTCGTCCGGCACCGACCAGGGCGAGGACTTTTCGTGGAATGCCGTCTGGGATTCGCGCGCGGCCATTCGGGGCACCGACTGGGTCGTCGAGATGCAGATTCCGTACTCGGCCATCCGCTTTTCCGCCGCCGCCGTGCAGGAGTGGGGCCTCAATTTCAGCCGCCGCCGCCGCAGCACGAACCAGCAGTTCTTCTGGAATGAAGTGAAGCCCCAGGTCAGCGGTTTTATCAACCAGGCCGGGCTGCTGACGGGCCTGCTCGACCTGCACCCGCCGCTGCGCCTTTCGCTGACGCCTTACGTCAGCGGCTACCTGAACCATTACCCGTACAATGAGTCGGGCGTAAAGAACACGACGACCACCTTCAACGGCGGCGCCGATGTGAAATGGGGGCTGAACGAAAGCTTTACGCTCGACGCCACACTGGTGCCCGACTTCGGGCAGGTGCAGAGCGATAACGTGGTGCTGAATCTGACGCCCTTCGAGGTGCGCTTCAACGAGAACCGGCCGTTCTTCCTGGAAGGCACCGAGCTTTTCAATAAAGGCGGGCTGTTCTACTCGCGCCGGGTGGGCGCCACGCCAATTGGCTACTACAACGCCCGCGACCAGCTCCGGCCCCACGAACGGTTGCGTGACAACCCGCCCGTGACGCGCCTGCTCAACGCCACCAAGCTCAGCGGGCGCACCAGCAGCGGCCTGGGCATCGGCATCTTCAACGGTCTGAGCCGGCCGATGTACGCTACGGCCGTGGACTCGGCCACCGGCGCGGAGCGCGAAATTGCCACGTCGCCACTCACGAATTATAACATCGTGGTGCTGGACCAGTCGCTGAAAAACAACTCCTACGTCACGCTCATCAACACCAGTGTGCTGCGCCAGGGGCGCGCCCACGATGCCAACGTGACCGGCGGCCTGTTCCGCTTCGCCGACAAAACCAATACCTACGCCGTGAACGGGCGCATCACGTACTCGCGCCGCCGGGGTCAGGCGTTCGGCTCCGATCAGTCCATCGACGACCGCGACGGCACCGCCTGGCGCGTGGAAGGCGGGAAGGTCAGCGGTACGTGGCAGTACACGGCGGCCGTGCAGACTGAAAGCCACACCTACAACCCCAACGATCTGGGGCTGCTGTTCAACAACAACTCGATCAACCCCAGCCTCAACATCTCCTGGAACCACTTCCAGAAGCTGGGGCCGTTCAATAACTTTTTTGCCTACGGTGGCAGCTGGTTTCAAGCCTTGTATCAGCCGCGCCGCTTTCAGGAAACCGGCGTTTATGCCGGCTTCAACACCACGCACACGAAGACCTTCACGACGGTGGAGGTGAACACTGACCTGACGCCCGTGCAGCGGCGCGACTTCTTCGAGCCACGCACCGCGCCGTTGGGGCGCTACTGGTTGCTTCAACCGGCTACGCTGGGTATCAATGGGTTCGTCAGTTCCGACTACCGGAAAAAGCTCGCGCTGGATTTCCGGTGGGAGTACCGCGCCACCGCCCAGCCCGGCCGTTGGGGTTACGACCTAAGCTTTTCGCCGCGCTACCGCTTCTCGAACCAGCTTTCGGTGCGGGCCGATGCGTCGCTGGCGAAGCGCTTCAAGCAGGAAGGCTACTTCGGCGGCGTCCAGGCCGACGAACCCGCTGATTCGGCCTACCGAGGCCAGGTGCTACTCGGCGCCCGGACGCTCACGACGGTCAATAATGTGCTGACCGTGACGTATATCTTCACGAACCGGATGTCGCTTTCGGTCCGCGGGCGGCACTATACGTCGGCCGCGCGCTACCAACGCTTTTTCGAGTTGCTGGAAGGCGGCGCCCGGCGCGCGTCCGACTACCGCCGCAACCGCGATGTGGCCTTCGACGCCTTCAATATCGACGCCGTTTTTTCGTGGTGGTTTGCGCCCGGCTCCGAGGTCAGCGTGGTCTGGAAGGACGCCATTGCCACCACCCGCCGCGCCGATGCGGCCACGCCACTCTACTTCGAGAACCTGCAAAGTACGCTGAACGCGCCGCAGAACAACTCGCTGTCCGTGAAGGTCTTGTATTACCTGGACTACCTGACCGTACGCGGGCGGCGGCGGGCGGCGTAGGGGAGGGGTGGTGGCGGTGGTGAGGTGGCGGTGGTGAGGTGGTGGCGGTGGTGATGAGCGCATATTTAAACGCCACCCACACCACCCACACCACCTTCACTACCCACACCACCCACAATACCTAACTCTCCGCCAGGTATTTGTGCACGTAGCTAACCGCCATTGCCCCTTCGCCCACGGCCGAGGCGACGCGGTTCATCGCGCCAGCCCGCACGTCGCCGGCCGCGAAGATGCCCGGCGAGCAGGTTTCGAGCGAAAACGGCGCGCGGTCCCGTTTCCAGACGGAGCCAAACTGGTCGTAGCGGGCCAGGTCGCGGCCGGTTTCGATGAACCCCTTGTCGTTCTTGATGACGTCGAGGTGCAGCCAGTCGGTCAGGGGCTTGGCGCCGATGAAGATGAAAAGCGCGCCCGCCGGCACGGTGCGCCGCTCATGGGTGCGGGCATCTTCCAGCACCAGGCATTCGAGGCGGTCGACGCCTTCGCCGTCCGGGGCTTTGCCGAGGGCATCGACCACTTCTACGTACGGCAGCACCTGAATATTGGGCGTACCGCTGATCTGGTCGATCAGGTAGCTCGACATCGTGTCGGCGAGGTTGTCGCGGCGCAGGCAGATGAAGACCTGCGACGCCGTGCGGGCCAAATGCATCGCGCCCTGCCCGGCCGAGTTGCCGCCGCCCACGACGTACACCGGCTGGCCCCGCAGGGCGTGGGCCTCGGTGGTGGCAGCGCCGTAATAGACGCCCGCGCCGGTGTAATGGTCGAGGTTACCGACTTCCAGCCGGCGGTAGCTCACGCCCGTACTCAGCACCACGGCGCGGGCCACCAGGCCGGTGCCATCGTTGAAAGTCAGGTGTTTATACGGGCCGTCGATCCGGATGCCGCTCACTTCCTGCGGCGCCAGGAACTCCACCCCAAACCGCTGCGCCTGCGTGATGGCGCGGCGGGCGAGGTCGGCGCCGGAGAGGCCTGACGGAAAACCGAGGTAATTCTCGATCCGCGACGACGTGCCCGCCTGCCCGCCGGGCGCGCGTTTGTCGATCAGAATGGTTTTCAGCCCTTCGGAACCGCCATAAACGGCCGCCGCCAGTCCGGCCGGGCCGGCGCCAACGATGGCCAGGTCATAGACTTCGGTGGAAGCGGCGGCGGTGGCCAGGCCGATGACTTCGGCCAGCGCCCGCAGCGACGGATTGCGCAGCACCCCGCCGCCGTCGGGCCGGATCACGGCGGGCAGGTCGGCGGTCGTCAGCTGGTGGCGGGCCAGCAATTCGGGCGCCGCTGGGTCGGCTTCCACGTCCACGAACTGATACGGGTAAAGGTTGCCGGCCAGGAAGTCCTTCAGCCCGTGCGAGGCCGGCGAGAACTGGTAGCCGATCAGGCGCAGGCCGTCGAAGGGCGGGCGGTAGTTGCCGCGCCAGTCGCCGAGCAGGTCGTCGAGCACCGGATACAGGTGCTGCTCCGGCGGGTCCCAGGGCTTGGTGAGGTAGTAGTCGAGTTGGACCTCGTTGATGGCCTTGATGGCGGCGTCGGTGTCGGCGTAGGCCGTCAGCAGCGCCCGCTTGGCGTCGGGGAAATGGCGGCGGGCTTCGTTCAGAAAATCGACGCCGCCCATTTCGGGCATCCGCTGATCCGACAGAAAAAGCGCTACCGTATCGTCCTGGGCCTTGATTTCGGCCAGCGAATCCAGTAGTTCGCGGGCCGAGGTGGAAGCCAGAATGCGGTACTCGTCGCGGTAGCGGCGGCGCAGGTCGCGGCGTACGGCGTCCAGCACCTGGGGGTCATCATCGACGGCAATGAGGTAGGGAAGACGCATTTTTAAAAGAATTGTCAATGAACAATGAACAATGAACAATGAGCAATTGTTAATTGTTCATTGTTCATTGTTCATTGTTCATTGTCAGCGGGTAGGCAGACGGTGAATACGGTGTGGCCCGGCTCGGACGCCACTTTGATAGCCCCGTTATGGTGTTTCACGAGGCCCTTCACGATGTCCAGCCCCAGGCCCGTGCCTTGGCCGATGGGTTTGGTGGTGAAGAACGGCTCGAAGATGCGGGCCTGGGCGGCGGGCGGAATACCGGCGCCGTTGTCCTGGATATGCGTCAGCACGAAGCCGTGGTCGTGCAGACTGGCGGGTTGCAGTTCCGCCCGAACCAGCACCTGACCGCCCGTTTCGGGCAGCGCGTCGAGGGCATTGTCGAGGAGGTTCATCCAGACCTGGTTCAGCTCGCCGGGCCAGCCCGACACGGTGGGCAGGTCGGGCGGCAGGTCGAGCGTCACCTGGGCGCTTTTGGCGCGCACTTTATGCTGCAGCAGCATCAAGGTGCTTTCCAGCCCCCCGCGCAGGGCCACGGCGGTGCGGCCGGCGCCCTGGTCGAGGTGCGTAAAGGTCTTCATCGACCCCACCAGCTCCGCGATGCGGCCGGAGGCGGTGGCGATCTCGCGGACCAGCTTCTCGGTCACCAGGTTGCTCACCACCCAGCCGATGACGGGCGCCGCGCCGGTTTCGCCGGCCGCCGCCCGGATCACGTCGAGGTCGGTGGGCTCGAAGCCGAAGTCGGCCAGGGTTTCGGCCAGCTCGGTGGGTTGCGGTACGCCGTGGTCGTCGAGCCAGTCGGTCAGGTCGTCTTCGGCGCGCGAGCGTTGCAGGGCCGTGCGCGGGGCCAGGGGCTGGTGCAGGCGGCGGAACAGCACATCGTTCACGGCATCGGTCTGGGCGGCCGTGACTTGCAGCGCCATAATAGCCTTGAAGCGGTCGGGTGTCAGGCGCAGGTGGTCGCTCAGGCTGTGCGTGGTGCGGGCCACGGCGGCTACGGGGTTGTTCAGCTCGTGGGCCAGTCCGGCGGAGAGGCGCCCCAGGGAGGCCATTTTTTCGGTCTGCTGGGTCAGGCGCGTGTAGTCGCGCGCGCGGTCGGTCATCTGGTGTACCAGCACCTCGGTCAGCTCGTAGCAGGTGCTGGTCAGCGTGCGTAAGTCAGCGCGCGACAGGCGGGCGAGGCGCACGGGCACGTCGAGGCGCCAGAAGCCCGCCGATTCGCGGAGCCGCGAAAACGGCAGCACCCCCAGTACGGCGGGCGCCGTGAACGTGAACGGTTCGGTCGTGGGGTCGGGCGTTTCCGAAGGCCGCTCCAGGCGGATGCGGCCCTCGAAAAGGACGAGGAAATCGTCCAGGGCTTCGCCGGGCTGGTACAGCGTCGCGCTGGCGGGGTGGGTCTCGGCCGTGGCGTGCGCGGCCAGCCAGCGGAGCTGCTCGTCGGGCACGGGAGCAAACAGCGGAAAGGCGCGGAGGTCAGTGAAGAGGTCGGCGAGGAGATCGGGGCGTGAGTTCATCGGCCCCAAATGTAGGCGCGAAGGCGGTAGGCTGCGCCAAATCGGTCCCCGCAGGCAGGGGCGCGGGCGGCCGTGTTCGGGAGGTGAAACCGGCCGCGCCTGCGGTATGCGGACCGGGTGGCCCGGCTTACGTAAATCGGGCGGGAAGATTCGGTCGCGGCTTCACCCCTTACTCAACTACGCAATTCATTAGCGCCATTCGCCGCTGTTCCTTAGCTTTGATACCAGGCCCGGCCATTCCGGTTATTGATTCATCCATTTCCAAAGTTCCCCCCGATGATGCACGCGTTTCAGTTCTCCCAACCCGCCAACGGCGCTCCCGCGATATGGGGGGGGGGCAATATGGCGAACCTTATTGTCCCGGCCGAGGCGGGGGTTTTCGCTCCTACTCCTGATGGGTGCGCTTAGTCTGGGCTGGCTGGCGCCGCAGGGCGCGTGGGCGCAGCAGAATGGTCCCGACAACTGTGGGGGGGGGCCAGGACCAGCTACGATTTGCGCCCCTTTGGTTGGTTACAATCAATTATACAACGCTTCATTCGATTATCCACCTAATCGGCCTGCTGGCTTCGTTAATATGGTGCGACCCAACTCGCAGCTTTGCGGTTGGTGGGACCCCGCGACCAACGGACCGAGTCCTGATTGCTCGTCTACGTGGTACTGGGGCCCGACAGGCGCCGGCAGTTCCGATGTCCGGATTCCGAGCAATGCGGCGGGTAATCAGCCGTCCTACCCCAGTGGCAGCACGGATGGTTATCTGGGCATCGTGGCGTACAACCCTACGCCCTGGGCGACAAGTCAAATTTTTTGCCCTGACGGGCAGACCGGCCAGCCAAATTATCAGTATGTTGCAACTGGAATTAGTGACAATATTCAAACAGGCGAAATTCATTCGGTGCTACCCGGCGAGGATTATTACGGGGAACTGCAGGTCAGTATGGCCGATCGGGCTGGTAAAGCGGTGGGGGAAATCGGAATGTTTCTGACGGAGCGAGATCTGGGGCCGGCCGATTTTGGCCTGGATCCTAGCCAGGCTCCGTCACCTGTCAATTCCTATTACAGCAGCCTGCTTCGACAGCAGCCCTATACCTTCTGCGATCAGACGCTACCCGACCCCGTGCGCCCACAGATTTACCGTCACGCACTGGTGGCTGGCGGTACGGGGGCGTTTCTGAGCGATAAAGTGAACTGGATGAAGGTAGCTGGCTGCTTCCGCAACAACGGCCCGGTGCCGCTGACGCAGTTGGTAATCGGCAACTTTCGGGACGAACAGCCCGGTACGGTGCTGGCGGTGCCGAACGCAACAAATTATTATACTGACCTCGGCTGTGGTTCGAATATGAACGACCTGGCGTACTATTACCTAGCCGGTATCCGCCTCCACCGCCTGCCCAACGCCGGGCCGGTGCTGCGAACCGCTGCCTGCGGAGCCTCCGTGACGCTGGGTGAAGCCTGCGACCCAATGCCCGCCTCCAGCGGCGTACAGTATCAGTGGTTTTACGCCGCCACGGCCGGCGACCCGCCTACGCCGATAGCCGGCGCCACTGCCAGCTCGCTGACTTCTACCACTAGCCAGAGCGGCTTCTACTCGCTACGGGTGCGGGTGCCGCACGTGGACCGGACCTTCGACGCGGCCGACCCGACGACCTACTACGAAAAAACCTCCACCACCGAACTGCAACGGCCGCTGCCGGCTGTGTTTACCCTGACTGCCTCGCCCCCCGCCGTCTGCCAGGGCCAAACCGTGACCCTAACGGCCACCACCGTGCCCGGCGCTAATTATGTCTGGACGCAGCAGGTGATCACCGGCACCAACCTCGGCCCGACAACGACGGTGCCCGGCGCCACCAGTGCTGCCACCTGCACCCCCACGCCTACCGGCAATACTACTATTTATACCGTATATGCCACGCTGGGTTCGTGCCAGTCGCCAACGGTTGAGGTTAGCGTGGAGGTGTTGCCCGCCCCGACGCTCACCGCCCTTAACGGCCCGGAAAGCGTTTGCCAAGGTCAGCCCGTGACGCTGACTACTACCGGCAACTGCCCCACCTGCCTATACCAATGGACGAGCCAGCCTTATGACATTAATCACACGGCCAGCCCGCCCGAGCCACTGGATGAAGGGGGGCCGACGCTGACTGACACGCCGCCGCCCACCGCCTCTTATATCATTTATTCAGCCGTTGCCACGTATCCTTTGACTGGTTGCTCGAGCGTGGTGCGGGACGTGCTGGTGCAGGTGCTGCCCGCGCCGGTGGTCACGATTAAGCTCAATGGCCAGTCTATTGGCGGTACCACCCTGGTACTGGCCCCCACTGACCCCGCCATCCTGCTGCAAGGGGGCCCGACGGGCGGCACCTGGACCGATCCTGTGGGGGGCCTAAGCTGCACCAGTTGCGCTACGCCGACACTGAATCCCGCGTCGTTGCTGCCCGGTACTACGGGCGTACTGACCTACAGCTATACTAACCCTAACACGGGCTGCGCGGCTTTGGAAAGCCTGACCTTTACCATCAACGGAAGTCGCTGCGACCTCAATAACTTACCGGGGCCACTGACCGAAGTGCAGGACACGGTTTGCTATCAAACGGCAAACAACCCCTTCACCCAGGCGGTTTCCCCTATGCCCAACCCAGGCCCTCCGTTTTTCCACTTACAGCAATCGCTGCGACTGCTGAGTGGGCAGTATTTTATTCCAACCGGTGCCACCGTACTGCTGGAGCCGGGCGTCCGAATCACGATTGCCCAGGGAGCCAGTCTGCAAGCGAAACGAGTGACGTTTCGCGCCTCCTGCGATGAACAGGGGATGTGGGACGGCCTGTACGCGGCCGAAGGCAGCGCGGGCTTTAATTTCAGTTCCAGTACTATCACCCAGGCCGAACACGGCATCGTGCAGGAGTACCCGGACCTGCCCCTGACGCTGCGGCGCTGCCATTTCGCTAATAACCTGACCAGTATAGAGGTGATTCCGAGATGGGAGGTTCCGCGCCGCGCCGTCGATCTGACCACCCGCCGCACCTACATTGAGGATTGCATCTTCGATGCGCCGACTGCCTTCCTCGAGCCTTGGCTGGATCTGACTTATGCCAATGTACACGTGTTGCTGGGCGGCTGGCCACTGGCCGAGGCTTGGCAGGTCACGGGCAACCGCTTTGCGCAGGCCCTGATCGGCATCTACGGCGAAGCACGGAATTCTTATCAGGCAGGGTTGGTGGGCTTGAGCGGTGGTGGTGGCCTCTCGCTGCAAGGCAACACGTTCGTCGGTTGCCCAATGGCCGGCGTCCTGTCGCACCTCTCGTGGCAGGGTTCGCTCACCGACAATACCTTCATCCTGCCGACTAACCCCGTCTATCCAGGGCTACCCCAGGTAGATGCCCTGCTGAACGAGCTGACCATTCCGGCGATGGTGCAGCAGCAGCCCGTCGGCTTTTATGCGAACGCGCTGTATTCCGACACCCACATTACGGGCAACCTCTTTACGGCGGTGCGCGCGGGGCACCACTTCGGGTCGCTGGCGCAACCCGCCTTCACCACTCCCACGGGGCTGTGGGTTGAAATAGAAACGCCAGACGACCTACCTTATGCTTACGCAGGCAACGGTGGCCCGCCTGGATTGCGGCTGCAAAACAACACCTTCGAAAACCTGGGCGTGGGTGCCCGGTTCGCCGCCGAAGAGGGCCAGTGGGTGACTGATAATGAATTCCGGGGCAACCGTCTCAATCTGTTCTTTGCCAACCAGGGGGGCGAAGATATTCACCAGACGGTTTTCACCCTCCGGCGCCCGAGTGTCTGGCTATCCTGCAACACCTTCCGCCGCCCCGTCACGGCCACCGGCGATAACGTGGCCCTCTGGTTCGGGCCGCAGACGAGTATGCAGTTTATCGCGCCGAGGGGGCAGCAAGCAGCCTCCGGCCGGGAAACGATGAAAAACTGGTTCGACGGCACTTCCACCAACGGCAAATACTGGAACCTCTATCTGGACGGTCCGCCGCCGACTGGGCTCGTACAGGGCGTGGGGATTACGTATGGGACGTTTACGCGCGAGGTTGGCAGCCAACTGCCCGGCGTTGTTACGGTTCAGGCGCAGGTACCGCCCAGCCAGCTAGTGAATCAGGTGAACCCGCCCGTTGGAAAAATCTTTGTGACTGGCACCAGACGTTTCGAGCCAGCATTTTCGTGCTATGCAGAAGACGGCAATAATTTTCTGAACGGCATTCAGACCCGGCCTGGCCAGGGAGCCAACGTGCCGACCGGAACCGTCGCGCATTTAGATATCCCGGTACCCAACCCCGCCGCCACCGTCACTACGTTTGCCTACGAGCTACCGGATGGAACAATGACGGCCGAACTCCTGCTGCGCGAGAGTGTGCAGGGGCAGGTAGTGGCCCAACGCCCGCTGGCAATTAGCAGCACCAGCAGCGAGGTGAGCATCGACCATTTGCGGCCCGGCCTGTACCTGGCTACGCTACTGGTGAATGGCCGACCCACGGCTTCGGTTCGCCTTCAGGTCGTCCGCTGATGTCCCGCTTTTATACTTGCGCCGGCTGCCCCTGGGGCAGCCGGCGTCGGGTTGGGATGCTTGTCCTGCTCCTGATAATGACCTTCGGCTTAGCCGGGGCCATTCAGGGCCAACCCACCCTCACGCCCGTCAAGGTCTGGAGCAAAGCCCTTCGCGCCAGTCGGTATGGCTTCTACTTCGACGGCTTCACCCAACTTTCCCCCACGCGGTTGGTCCTGGTGGGTACTACGTCCCCGACCAGCCCGACCCGCTTGCTGCCCTCTGTCGCGTCGTTGCTGCTCGTTGACCAAAACGGCGATAGCCTGACGACTCGGCAGTTTCCGCACCCCGGTTCGGCCTCACCGCGCGGCACGGCAGAAGCGGGCTTCGATAACGTCATCCTTGACCCCGACAGCGGGTTTCTGGCGATGGCAACCACGTTCGATTCCGTTGCGGCCGGCTACCGACTGAATCTGACTCACCACGATACGCTGGGGCGCATCACCTGGCAACGCCGTTACCTGGCACCACTGGATTGGGGATCATCTCCTCCGACGGGTCGTGCACTGCCCGACGGGTATTTGATGCAAATCGAGTGGTTCGATAATTCGAACAACAGCTATGCCCACCTCTGGAAGCTGGACCGGCGTGGCAACCTGCTCTGGGACAAATCCTATCCACTGAATGAGTGGTCTGGCAGGATGCCGCCGCTGCTTTGCCGCGACGGCTCCTACGTGGTCTGCAACCTGAGCTTTTACAACGTACCTGGCCCGTGGCAACTGTGGGACTACGACTACCACCTGCTGCGCTACGCCCCCGACGGCACCCTGCTGCACGAGGCTTTCGTGGGGCCGCGCCGCTCGCGCGACTACACCGGCGACTGGCGCGAAACCCCCGATGGGGGCCTGATTCTGGTGGGCAGCACCCGGCCGGCCGTGCCCGTGGGGCAAGAATCCACCGTGCTGGGGCAGGTCATTCAACTCGACAGCCTCTTTCGTAAACGCTGGAGCCTGACGCTGGCCCCGCAGGCGGCGCAGTTCTTTACCTACGCCTCGACCAACTTCAACGTCATACAGCCGCTGACCAATGGCCGCTTCTGGCTAGCGGGTGGCACAGCCACCGCCACGTCGAGCAATATTAACACTTACCGCATTCGGGGGCTGATTGCCGAAATCGTCCCGCCCGAACGCGGCGACACGCTGGGCCAGGTGGTGCAGCAGGTGCTGGACCCGGAAAGCTGGTTCTACCGCGCCGCACCGCAGTCCGATGGCTCGGCCTATTTCTGGGGGCAGAACTGGCGCGAATATGACGTCGGCGGCTTTACCCGTTCGCAGCTCACCAAGTACACCGGCCTGGGCACCCCCTGGGTGCCTGACCTGTGCGCCACCCCGCCGGTGGCCGATTCGGTGGCGCGGTTTGCGCGCATCCAGCAGCGGCCCGATTCGCTGGCCTTCACCTGGGCCGCGAGCGGCGTCCGGCCCGGCCCGCGCTACGCGGAAATCAGCCTGGTGCGCTGGGACTTTGGCGACGGCACTACGGCTACTGGCTGGAACGTGACCCACCGCTTCGCCACGCCACGCCCGGTGCGGGTGCGGGTCTGCGCCACGAACAACCTGTTCTGCCAGGTTTGCCAGGAGCTGTATCCGTTCGGCATCCCCACGGCCGCACTCACGCCGGTGCCTGCTCCGCTTGTGGTCAGCGTGTACCCCAACCCCAGCGCCACGGGCGTCTTCACGGTGGCGGGCGCGGGTGGGGCTACGGCCGTGGTGGTCGATGCCGTGGGGCGGGTGGTGTGGCACGGTAAGCTGGGCAGCGGGCCGGAAGCGCGGCTATCTTTAGCAGCAGAAGCGGCGGGTATCTACGCCCTGCGGCTGACGTGGCCGGATGGGCGAACGCTGACGAAGCGGCTGGTGCGCTGAATGCCCTGTAGGGCCGACCGGTGGTCGGCGCCACCCAGGCGACTGCGGCTAATTTCCCTTGTTGTGTTTTGTTCTCCACATCTTCCTTGAATTTCCTGATGAAAAACGTATTGCGTTGCCAAGTTTTTATGCTGATGGCCGGGTTGCTGCTGCTGCCGACCACCACCGTCCGGGCGCAGTCTTCGGCGTGGCAGCGCGCCGTTACCTTCGGCTTGGGTTCCGGTTACGGCACAGCAGTGGACGCAGCCGGCAATGCCTACGTGACCGGCGAATTTGCGGAAACTATCACTTTCGGTGCCATCACGCTCAGCAGCGCGGGCGGTACCGATGTGTATGTAGCCAAATTCGACCCCGCCGGCGTCTGCCAGTGGGCCGTGCGCGCGGGTGGCACTTCTAACGATACGGGGGGAACTCTGGCCGTAGCCGGTAACGGCAACGTGCTCATTGGCGGGTCTTTCGATAGCCCTGCGGCCCAGTTTGGCAGCAATACGCTAACCAATTCCGCTGGGGGACCGCAGGACCTTTTTGTGGCCAGTCTGAGCGCCGCCGGAGCGTGGCAATGGGCTACTGGTGGGGGCGGGGGCGGCTACGAAAGTATTCTGTCGCTGACCGTAGATAGTGGCGGCGACGTGTATGTGGCCGGTAGGCTGGGTAGTCTGACGGCTACCTTCGGTGCCATCACGCTGACCAACGCGGGCTTTCAGGACGTCTTCGTCGGCAAGCTGAGTGCGGCCGGTGTTTGGCGTTGGGCCAACAACGCGGGGGGCACGGCAGGGGACGTGGGTACCGGCATCGCCGTCGATCAGACCGGCAACGTTTACCTGACGGGCATTTTTTCCAGCTCTACCATCGCCCTTGGCGCTACCGTCCTGACCAATGCCGGCAATGCCAACGCATTTGTGGCCCGCCTGACGCCGGCCGGCGCCTGGCAATGGGCGGTAGGGCTGGCCGGTCCTGGTGTCGTGCGCGCCAACTGGATTACGGTGGACAATGGCGGCAACGCCTTCGTGCTGGGCGACTTTAACTGCGGTGCCCCATTCACGCTGGGCACCACCACGCTCACGGATATCGACGGCGACGTATTCGTCGGTAAGCTCACGCCCACCGGCACCTGGGCGTGGGCCACCAGCGCGGGCGGGCCAGGGCGCGAGTATGGCTACGGCATTACGCTGGATGCAGCCGGCGATGCTTACCTCACGGGCGCGTTCGGCTCACCTTCGGCCACCTTCGGCGCCACTACACTACCCAACGCCACGCCAGTCACCAGCAACTATACGCCCGATGTATTCGTGGCCAAGCTGACCAACGCAGGCGCGTGGCGCTGGGCGGCGGGCGCGGGTGGGGCGCAAAGCGAAACGGGGTATGCGGTGGCCGTGAACGGCAGCGCGGTGTACGTGTGCGGAGACTATAATAGCCCTACTAGCACTTTCGGCTCCATCAACTTACCTGGCCCACGCCCGCGTCAGACGGAATGGCACACTTTCCTGGCTCGCCTCGACGCCAGGGTGTTGGGTGTGTCTGGTACTTCGGCGGGCGCAGCGACCTTCAGCGCCTGGCCTAACCCGTCGCCGGACGGCCGATATCAATTGCGCGGCGCCGATACAGGCGCTCTTACGGTGCTGGATGCGCTTGGGCGGGTCGTGATGACTAAGCCCGCGCCCGTTGGGACTTCGCTGGACCTGAGCGCCCTGCCGCCGGGTTTCTACGTGGTGCGCAACGGTGCCCAGACCGCCCGATTGGTGCGCGAGTAAAGGCAATGCCTACGGTACAAGGGCAGCTCGGGCGTATTCCTACGCGCGCTTTTTCCCGGCGGCGATGCGTTCGGCGGCTTCCACCACGCGCTGGCGGCGGGTATCGTCTTTTTTGGCGCCTTCCACCCACCGCACGTACTCGCGCTGGTGGTTGTAGGACAGCAGCTCGAAGGCGGTGCGGGCGCCGGGCGTCAGGGCCAGGGCGTCGGCCAGGTCGGTGGGAACTTCCACGACGCGCAGGGCCAGGTCGCGGGCCACGGTGACGGTCACGCCGTCGCCCCAGGTTTTACCGATGGCGCCCCGGATATTTTTCGGCAGCGTGAGGGCGTGGTGGCCGTCGCCGAGGGGGCGCAGGGCGCCGTAGTGCGGGAAACCGTCGAAGGTAGCCACCACGCGCACCGGCCCGGGGGTGCCGTAAGCGGCTTCCACGTTGAAGGGCACCACCACCAGGACGCCGCCCAATTCCGGGTCCAGCTCCAGCAAGGCGGTAAAGGTGTGCTCGGGGGCGGGTAGGGGAGTAGCCGGATCAGCAGTTGGTTCGGTAGGCATCGGGCGCAAAGGTCCGAAGCGGGCGGCGCATCCGCTTTTGCAATTAACAATTAACAATTAACAATGAACAATGAGCAATTAATAACTGTTCATTGTTCATTGTTCATTGTTCATTTAGTTTGGCATTACCACCTGATCGATGACGTGGATCACGCCGTTGCTCTGGATCACGTCGTAGGTGCTGATGACGGCCGTGTTGCCTTTCTCGTCCACCAGGACGACGTTCTTCGGGCCGTTCAGCATAGCTTTCAGCGTGCCGCCGGACGCGGTTTTGTAGGTGGCCGTGCCTTTACCGGCTTTGATGTCGGCCATCAGCTTGTCGCTGGTAATGGCGCCGGGCACCACGTGGTAGGTCAGGATTTTGGTCAGCGTCGCTTTGTTTTCGGGCTTGACCAGCGTCTCGACGGTGCCGGCGGGCAGGTTTTCAAAGGCATCATTAGTGGGGGCGAAGACCGTGAATGGGCCTTTGCCTTGCAGCGTCTCGACGAGGCCCGCCGCTTTTACGGCGGCTACCAGCGTGGTGTGGTCTTTCGAATTGACCGCGTTGGCCACGATGTCTTTGGCCGGAAACATCTGCTCGCCGCCCACCAGCACGGTGCCGGGGCTGAGCTTGGCGCTTTGCGCGAACGAGGTGGAGGGAGCGGCCAGCAAGGTAGCGGCCAGGGCAAGCGGAAGGGCGATGAATTTCATCTGCGTTTAAAAAAGGGAGTTGAGTAAATCGGGCATCCTAATCTGCCCGCTGGAACCCGCTTTTTCAAGCTTCGGGCCAAAATGTAGGACTTAGCGACGCTACGGTAGAATTTTTTTTAGGTTGCGGGGAAAGAGATACTTTTTGTACGGGGTGTAACCAACGCGCAACTTCGGCGGGGTGCCGATGTGTCGGGACCATCTCTTCGGTACTTACCCTCCCGAAACGGACCGCACGCTACGGCCTCACCACGCCTCACCACGCCTCACCACGCCTTCTGCGGGTAGTGGCGGGGGCGGGCTGTTACGCGCAGGTTGGGGCAAGACAGGGCCGCGGCGCCCCGGAGCAGGATCAGGCGCGCACCCCTTCCAGCACGGCCAGCACCTCGGCGGCGGCGCGTTCCCAGGTCAGGCGGCGGGCAGCGGCGGCGTTCTCGCGGGTGGCGCGGCGCCGGAGGGGGGCGTCGCGCAGCAGCGTCAGGACGTGCGCGGCGAGGGCGGCGGCATCGTCCCAGGCCGCCGTGAGGGCGCCGGGCAGCACTTCGGCGGCGCCGGTGGTGCGGCTCAACACCAGCGGCACCCCGGCGGCGGCGGCTTCCAGCGCGGCCAGCCCGAACGGCTCGGAGCGGGCTGGCAGGCACACAACCGCCGCTTCGCGGAGCGCCGCCTGCACGGCGTCGTCGTCGAGGAAGCCGAGGAGCGTGAACTGCTCGTCGGGCAGGCCGGCGGCCTGGGCGGCACGGGCCACGGCGTCGCGCAGGGGGCCATCACCAGCGAGCGCGAAGCGGGCAGCGGGCAGTTCGGCCCGTACCCGCCGGGCGATCTCGACGAAGCCGAGGGGGTTTTTCTGGTCCGTCAGGCGGCCCACGAAGAGCACGAGCGGGGCGGCATCGGGGGCGGCGGGCGGCAAATCCCAGCCCAGGCCCAACGGACCAGGGGTCACGCCGTGGTACACGACGCGGATACGCGCCGGATCGACGCCGTACGCATCGGTCAGCACCCGCGCGCCGTGGCGGCTGACGGCCACGATGGCGTCGGCGGCGCGGAAGGCAGCGCGCTCCAGCTCAAAAACCCAGGCGCGCGGGCCAGGGCCTTGCCGGTCGAATGACGTGCTGTGGACGTGCAGCACCAGCGGTACCCGTTTCTCCAGCCGAATCTCGATGCCCGCCAGAAACGTGGGCCAGTCGTGGGCGTACACCACGTCCACGGCCTCGCCGGAGGCCAGCCGCGCCGCCAGTCGCCCAAACTGCACCACTTCGGTGTTTGAGGAGGGCAGCGCGAACAGCGGACTCAGCCCGCCGGCCGGCGCGGGCGGTACGGGAAGCTGAAACGGCGCCAGAGCCTGCGCGAGGGGGTCCTCACGCTCCGGCTCCTGTGCGTCCTCACCCCCCAGCTCCCTATCCGAAGGAGAGGGGGAGCCAAAGCCCAGCCCGTCAGGCTCCCCCTCCCGCTTATCCTCACCCCTCGGCCCCCTCTCCGAAGGAGAGGGGGAGCCAAATCTGCTTACGTCAGGCTCCGCCTCCCGTTTATCCTCCCCCCCCGGCCCCCTCTCCGAAGGAGAGGGGGAGCCAAAGCCGATTCCGTCAGGCTCCGCCTCCCGCTTTGGGGAGGGGGTTGGGGGGTGGGGACGTGCGGGTAAAGGTCCATCGCCGTCGATGGATGTCGGCGACTCGAGTGGCGATAGTCCATAGGTACCAATTGAGGTCTCCGG